>JBGPFS010000042.1:0-14604 GCA_041483455.1 Candidatus Limnocylindria bacterium
GCCGGGCTCGGCGGGCTTGCGGGGCCGGCCCCCGAGGCGAGCGTGACGATCGTCAGGGCGAGTACGAGCGCAGCCGGGACCGCGCGCCGGGCACGAGGCATGGACGACCTCCCGGCGGGGCTGGCGGGCAGAGGCGGAGCCCTGTTGTAGCGGCTCGGCCTCATCGCCGGATCGCGAGCGGCTTCACGGGGCCTTCACGGGGCCTTCACGGGGCCTTCACGGGGCCTTCACGGCAGACGCGCGGCGTCCCCATCTACCCGGAGCCGTCGCTCGGCCGTGGCTTCCTCTAGGATGTCTACGGCGCTCGCCTCCCGGCGGGCCCTTGCGCCCTGCCGGACCCAGATCCGCGATCGACCCCCGACGAGCGTCCCAGGAGGAACCGTGGCCCGCGCCAAGCAGACCGAACGCGCCGAAGCCCGACGCCGGCACCGCGCTGCGACCGCCGAGGTGCTCGACGAGGGTGCCGATGCCGAGTCGAGCATCGTGCCGGCCGGCCGTCGCGGCCCGACCCCGGCGACGCCCACGCCGGCCCCGCGCCGGGCCGGGCTGTTCGGTGGATTCCGGGCAGCGATCCGGCCGGCCAATATCGGCGAGGACCTCCGGTTCCTCCCGAAGCTGATCACGACCTCGAAGGCGGTCTGGCTGCCGATCGCGGTGGTCGTCGCGGTGACGGCCTTCTTCTTCCTCACCGGGTCGAGCCTGTCGAGCGTCGGGGGCATCGCCTTCAACGTCTTCTGCTTCCCGCCGCCGCTCGCGATCTCGTTCGTGGCCGGCATCCTCGCCCCGCGCGCGAGCTACCTGGCCGGCGGGCTGGTGGGGCTCGCCGCTGGGATCGCCTTCGCGATCTACGCCGCGACGGTCCCCTCGACCGCAGCAGTGGCGATCACGCCCGAGATCCGCCAGCAGTACATCCTCTACTCGCTGACGATCTCGCCGCTGACGGGGATGGCCGTCGGGGCGTTCGCGGCGTTCTATCGGCGCTTCCTCAGGATGGCGAATCCGCAGGCCGGGGCCCGAAAGGGACCCCGGGGCGGGGGCAAGTCGACGCCGAAGACGGCCCGCGCCCGCCGCTAGTCAACCGCTCCGCCGGCCGCCGGCGTGACCGAGCTGGCGGACGCCTTCCGGTCGACCCGGTCCGCCGACCTCCGCGGCCGCCGCGGGGAGCGGCCGGACCTCCCGGGCGATCACGTTCACCACGTTCCCGTCCCGCTGGAGCGTCCCGTCCACGAGCAGGAGGGCATGCCGCCGGACCACCCCCCGGAGGCGCTCCCAGGCAGCGGGCCAGAGCGTGACGTTCACCATCCCGGTCTCGTCCTCCAGGGCCAGGAAGACGGTCCCCCTGGCCGTCATCGGGTGCTGGCGGGTCACGACCAGCCCGCCGATCCGGACCCGCCCGGGCGAGCGCTCCGCCAGTGCCGAATTCGAGACCGCCCCGAGTCGCCCGAGGGCATCCCGGAAGAGCCCGACCACCTGGCTCCGGGCATCGAGCGAGAGGACCGCATAGGCGTCGCCGAGCCGCTCGAGCTCCCCGATCGACGGCAGCTCGGGAGCCGCGGTCGCCGGCAGGCGCAGGTCGATCGGCCGCCCCGATGCCCGGCGGGCGACCCTGGCCGTCGCTCCGAGCGAGCGGCCGGCCGGCCGGCCCCGGGTGGTGCCCGACACCTCGCGGAGCTGCCAGAGCAGCTCGCGTCGTGGCCGCCCCAGGAGATCGAGCGCGCCGGCCCGGATCAGGCGTTCGATCGTCTCCTCGGGCAGTCCCGTCCGCTCCACGACATCCGCCAGGCTCCGGTACGGCTCGCCGGCTCGCGCCTCGTCAAGCCGGGCGGCGTGCTCCTCGCCGATCCCCTTCACGAGGTGGAGCCCCAGGCGGACGCCCCAACCGACCGCGCTCTCCGGCGTCCAGCGCTCCCGGGCGCTGGACGAGGGGATGACGCAGGCCGGCGAGCGGACCGGCCGTGGACGCGCCTCGATCCCGACCCCGTCGGGGAGCGGCTGGCCGGGATCCCCGTCGTGGCTGCCGCCATCACCGGCCGGGCCCGCCAGCGCCCAGCCCGGCCGACCGACCCATTCGGTCGTCGTCGCGTAGCCGCTCCGGGCGATGTCGACCGGCAGCACGGCCACCCCGTGGCGCTTCGAGTCGTTCACCAGGACCTCGACCGGGTAGAAGCCCATCGGCTGGGCGTTGATCAGCCCGACCAGGAACTGGGCCGGGTAGAACAGCTTCAGGAAGGCCGACTCGTAGGCGGTCCGGGCGAACGCGGCGGCGTGACTCTTCGCGAACCCGAAGCTGGCGAAGGCGGCGACCCGCCGGAAGAGCTCCTCGGCGGTCGACTCGTCCAGCCCCGGCTGGCGCAGACAGCCGTCGACGAACCGGCGGTGGAGCTTCTCCATCTCGCGGCTCGAACGCGAGGTCCCCATCGCCCGGCGGAACCCGTCCGACTCGCCGGGCGTGAACCCGGCCACCTCGATCGCGATCCGCATCACCTGCTCCTGGTAGAGGATCACGCCGAGGCTGTCGCGCAGGATCGGCTCGAGGCTCGGGTGCAGGTACGTGACCGGCTCGAGCCCCTGCTTCCGGCGGAGGTACGGGTGGACGGCGTTGCCCTGGATCGGGCCGGGCCGGATGATCGCCACTTCCACGACCAGGTCGTCCAGGTTCGCCGGGCGCGACTTCGGGAGCGTCTGCATCTGGGCCCGGCTCTCGACCTGGAAGACCCCCACGGTGTCGGCCGCCTGGAGCATCGCGAACACCTCGGGAACGTCCTCGGGCAGCCGGTCGAGATCGAGGCAGACGGCGTCGTCGTGCTCGATCAGCTGGACCGTCTCGTCGATCGCGGCGAGCATCCCGAGGCCGAGCAGGTCGAGCTTGATGAGCTTCATCGTCTCGACGTCGCGCTTGTCGTACTGGACGACGACCCGGTCGGCCATCGTGGCCCGCTCCAGGGGCGCGATGTCGATGAGCGGGGCCGCGGTGATGAGCATGCCGCCGCTGTGGATGCTGAGATGGCGCGGGAAGCCGTCCATCCGGGCACACAGCTCGAGCCAGCGCTCCCAGTCCGACAGGCCGATCGTGCTCCCGCCGCGCGGCGCGACCGGCGAGGCGGAGGGGTCCGCGTCGGTCGTCCCGCGGCCCGACCGCAGCCAGGCCACGCTCGCCGGCGTGTCGCCCGGGCCACCCTCGTCGTCGCCCGGACCCCCGGCCCGGATCGAGGGTCGCGCACCAGCCGTCGGACGGCCCTCCCCCGAGCGGCCGGCCACCGGACCGTCCTCGCCGGGGAGGCGGAAGAAGTCGGCGAAGCCGCCGTCGGCCTCGAGATCGCGGCGGACCATCACGCTGTCGTACGTCTCGAGCGCCTTCGCCACCCGGTCGACGAGCGGACGCGGGAACCCCAGCGCCACACCCACCTCCCGGACGACCGACCGGGCCCGGTAGGTGACCACGTTGCAGACCATCCCGGTGTGCTCCGGGCCGTAGCGGCGGTAGACGTACTGGATGACCTCCTCGCGGCGCGCGGACGAGAAGTCGATGTCGACATCCGGATACGTGGTCCGACCCTCGTTGATGAACCGCTCGAAGAGGAGGTTGTGCCGGATGGGGTCGACCCGGGTGATCCCCAGGACGTAGGCCACGATCGAATCGGCCGCGCTCCCTCGCCCCTGGGCCGGGATCTTCCGCTCCCGCGCGAACCGGAGCAGGTCCCAGCAGATGAGGAAGAACTCGGCGAGGCCGGTCCGTTCGATGACCTCGAGCTCGTGGGCGAGCTGGCGGACGACGGCCGGGGTCATCGGGTGATAGCGCTTCCGGGCGCCCTCGTGACAGAGCTCGGCGAGATAGCTGAACGGCGTCTCGCCGCCTGGCACCGTGAAGCCCGGGAAGCGGTAGCGCTCGTACCCGAGGTCGACCGTGCAGGCGGCCGCCAGCTCCCCCGCCGACACCAGGCCCTCGGCCCATCCGCGGGCCGTCCGCGAGTCCGCGTTCGCCGGGTCGCCGGGCGGAAGGGCGAGCAGCTCCGCCTCCGACTTCAGGTACGACTCCCCGTCCGGTCGACGGAGGTCGCGCAGCGTCTCGAGCGTCTGGCCGTGGCGGATGGCGGTCATGACATCCTGGAGCTCGCGACCCTCGGGGAGCGCGTAGTGGACGTCGTTCGTCACGACCGTCGGCAGCCCGATCTCATCGGCCCGCCGGACCGTCTCGGCCACGAGCCAGTCGTCGTCGGGAAGGAGATGGTGCTGGAGCTCGAGGACGAACCCGGCCGCGGCCGGTCCACCCAGGGCCCGACCGCGCGCCATGTGGCCGCCGCCGGCACCGCCGCCGCCGGCACCGCCGCCGCCGCCGGCGCGCCCACCCGGGCCGCTCGCCCCGAGCAATCGGGCGTACCGCTCGGCGACCGCCCGGGCGCCTTCTCGATCCCCGGCCCGGAGACGCCGGGCGATCTCTCCGTCACGGCAACCTGAGAGCGCGACCAGTCCCTCCGTATGCGCGGCGAGGAGCGCCTGGCTGAACCGCGGCACACCCTTCGACCCGGCGAGGTTCGCCCGGCTCACGAGCCGGCAGAGACTCCGGTACCCGGACTCGTCACGGGCGAGCAGGACGAGGTGCGGCCCCCGGACCTCGTCGCCGATCCCGCGGAGATCCTCCTTCACCGGCAGGCGATGACCCGGCAGGCGGGTACGCTCCGGTCGGGGTCGGACCGGCAGCCCGTCGCGGGCCGCCCCAGGGATCGGCAGGGCTTCGCTCGACCCCGCCGATCGACGACCACCCCGCCGACCTGGACGTCGGGCCGGGACGACGATCCGACCCGGATCCGGCTCGAGCGCATCGAGCAGCTCGATCTCGATCCCGACCACGGGCTGGAGACCCGCCTCCCGGGCCGTGCTCGCGAAGCGGACGACCCCGTAGAGGCCCTGGTGATCGGTGACGGCGAGCGCCGCTAACCCAAGGTCGCGCGCTCGATCGACCAGCTCGTCCGCGGCAGACGCGCCGTCGAGGAACGAGAAGTTCGTGTGGCAGTGGAGCTCGGCGTAGGCCATCTGGGGACCCCTGAAACGAGGCGAGAAGGGGTCGGGGGGCCTGATCGATGATAGAACATCAGTTCGGTATCAGGCAACCCCTCGGGTCGCCGTCCGGAGGCGCATCGCGGCGGCCCGGAGCGCAACATCCGGCGACCCCCCAGCGTCACAGGGCCATGACGACGATGGCTCGCCCCAGCCTTCACCGGACGGCGCACCTCGCTGCCGTCGGACGGAGAGGGATCGCGCTCGCCGAGGATCTGACCGGCACGGCGTTCCTCGTGGCGATCGCGCTGTTCGTCGTCCTGCTCGTCCTTCCGGCCATCATCGCCGCCGCGGCCCCGACGCCCGGCGCCTGAGCCCGCTCCCACCCCCCCACGACAACCCATCGTCAAGCGCCTGGGGGCGCGCGACGACCACGGCGGACCCGGCCCTCGAGGCCGACGCCCGACCTGGCTCCGGACCCGGTGAGCGGGCTCCGGCAGCCGAAGGGGCCCCACAGCGCGATGCTGTGGGGCCCCGCCATGTAGCATCAGGTCATGAGTCTCCCCGCGACCCGCTCCACGTTCCGCCCCGTCGCACGTTCGATCGCCGCCGTGGCGGTCGTGGCGGTCGCCGTCGCGGTCGCCCTGGCCGGCTGCGGCTCGAGCACCGCGAGCGCGACCCCCGGCGGACCCGCCTCCGTGGCTCCATCCGTCGCACCCACGAGCTCGGTGGCGCTCACGCCCATCCCGACCGCCTCCGGCACCCGACCGCCGTCCCCTGGCCCGACCGGCCCGACGACCACGGATCTGACCTGGGGCCGGATCTGGGACCGGCTGCCGCCGAGCTTCCCGGCCATCCCCGACGCGCAGGCGACGGCGCCCACGGAGCCCGCGACGGCCGCCCTCATCACGACCCTCAAGCCGAGCGAGTTCGCCGTCCGGTACGTCGCAGCGCTCGGCGCGAGCGGCTACCGGACCGATGGCGCGACCTCGCCGCTCGAGGACGGGAGCCTGGTCCTCGACTCCGTCCCGAACACGGCGATCACCACCGCCTGCCGGATCCAGGCTCACGTCACCGTTCAGGGCGGGGCGACGATCGTCACGATCCTCGTGGCCGCCGCCTGCCCATTCCAGTGATCGAGCAGCGAGGAGCCAGCGCATGAACCTCCGTCCCCGCGATCTCGCCGGACCCGGCCTGCTGGTGATCGTCCTCGTCGGCCTGGTCGCCCTGCTCGTGATCGGTAACATCCCGAAGTAGGTCGCGCCGCGCGGCGAGGGCCGCGCGCGGCGAGGGCGGCGCTCGGTCGAGGGGGCCTCGAGCCCGGTCAGTCGTAGACCCGCTCGAGGTGCCAGGTCCCGTCGACCCGGTCGAGGTAGACGAGCGCGAGCCAGCGCGTTCCGACGACCTTGAAGTAGTCGCGGGCGATCGGGCGACGCCACCAGGCCTCGTCGACCCGCCAGCGGTTGCAGACCTCGACCGGCTCGCGCCGGCCGGCCCACCGGATGGCGACGAGTCGACCCGCCCCATCAAGCTCGACCTCGATCGAGGGGTGCTCCCGGAGGAGACGCGTCATCGGGCGACCCTCGAGCCGGGGGCTGGTACGAGACCGGGGGCTGGTGCGAGGCGGGGCGCGGGCGCCATCCCCCATCCGGCGGGTCGGAACGTCCAACGCGTCTCGGGGAGCGGCGCCTCCGGATCGCCCAGTTCGACCGTCCCGATCCGATCCTCGCCGTAGGTGAGCGCGAGCCGGGCGAGCTGCCAGCGAAGCCGGGCGACGCGAGCGGCCTGCGGAACGAAGAGGGCGAGTTGGTGGCCGCTCGCCGGTGCCACCTCGAGGAGCTCCAGCTCCAGGCGCACGACGGCAGCCGGAGGCGGCTCGCGTTCCAGGCGGGCGAGGAGGAGTCGCTCGATCGCCTCCGCCTCGGCGGACGGTTCCGGAAAGCGCTGCTCGATCTCGAGGAGCGTCGGGGTCCCCCGCCGGGCGAACGCCGGGTCGAGCTCGAGTCGAAGGATGACCCGACCGGCTGCCGCTCCCCGGGCGAGGAGCTGGTCGGCGAGGGCCCCGGCCAGTCGGCGGAGGACGAACCGGACCGCCTCGATCGCCTCGACCGGCGGCTCGATCGCCGTCCCGAGGGCGAGCCGCTCGGACGTCCGGCGCGGCCGGAACGGATCCGTCTCCTCGCCGTTCGCCCGGGCATGGATCCGTTCCCCCTCGACCCCGAACCGGGCGACGAGCGCGGAGCGCGACAGGCAGGCGACCGCGTCGATCCGCCGGAGGCCGAACCGGGCGAGCCGGGCCCGGACCTCGGGATCGGGGGTGAGGAGGCCGGCCGGCAGCGGCCCGAGGAACGCGGCCTCACCATCCGGCTCGACGATCCGGAGGCGACGAGTAACGTCCTCGCGGAGGGACATCCCGGCGGCGACCGTCGCGGCGAAGCGGGTCCCGGCGATCCCCGCTCGCGGCGCCCCGGGCAGGATCGGCTCAAGGGCCGCCCTGAGCCGGCCGACCAGGACCGCCTCGGGTCCCCAGAGCCGGTCGAGGCCGTCGACCTGGACCTCCAGCCGCCCGAACGCGGGGTCGGCGGGGTCGGTCGGGCCGGCCAGCCCGGGGCTGAACGCCGCGAGCCGCTCGAACGCCGCCTCGACGGCGGCGGCATCCGCCTCAGGCGCCGGGTCGAGGAACGTCGCCTCGGGCGCGAGCCGGTGTGCGCCCCCGAGGGGCATTCCCCGCCGGATCCCGAGCGCCTCGGCCGCCGGGCTCGCGTCGAGGACGGTCCCGTTCGTCCAGGGGCGTCCGCCGAGGACCAGCGGGCCGGTCGGGAACGAGCCGGAGCTCGGGTCGGCGGTCATCCGCTGCCGGGCGAGCCGGAGCGGGAGGTGGGGCCAGAGGAGGTGGAGGAGTCGCACGCTGGTCGATCCGGGTGGTACGGGGGTGAGTGGGGGCGTCGGTGCGGGGTTCGGCGAGGAGCGGAGGCCGGAGGAGGCAGGCGTCCCGCGGCCCGCCGTCGGCGTAGAGGATCCGGAGCTCCGCTCGCCGCCCCGGCGGGCCGAAGCGGTTCCTGGCGACCGTCACCTCCGTTCGTTGGCCGACGACGTCGCGACCGAGCCGGATCCAGGCTCGCCGGACGAGCTCGAGACGGAGCCCGGTCGATCCGGCCACCGCGTCGGCGGCCTCGCTCCCGAGCCCCGGCGGCTCGAGGACGACGAGGAGGACGTCATGACGCCGGGCGAGCGCGACGAGGCGATGGAGCCGGTCCGCGAAGCTCGGCGGGCGGGTGGGCGCTGCCGAAGCCCGGGGTCCGGCGACCCGACCCACCGGAGCGGCGGGGGCACGGTCACCCTGACGCGCTACCGGGAGGTCGACGAGCAGGACATCGACCGCCCCGCCGGCGACGAGCGCACCGGCCATCGCCAGCCCTTCGTCGAGCGAGTCCGGGACGAGGACGACGAGCCAGTCGAGCCGGACCCCCCGAGCGACCGCCTCGACCGGGTCGAGGCTCCGGCCAAGGTCGAGCCAGGCGACGATCGAGCCGGCCGCCTGGGCTTCCGCGGCGAGCCGCAGCGCGAGGGTGGTCTTCCCGCTCGAGGCATCGCCGCGGAGGGCGACCGCGGCATCGCGCGGGATCCCACCCGGCCCGATGATCGCGTCGAGCGCCCCGAAGCCGGTCCGGACGATCCGCTCGTCGGCGGCCGGGAGCATCCCCGGGGCCGGCGCCCCGAACGGCGTCCCGAACGGCGTCCCGAACGGCGCCCCGAACGGGGCTTCGGCCGGATCCTCGGCCGGCAGGGGGACCGTCGCGAGCGCTCCGACGACCTCCCCGACGACCGCCGGCGCGGCCGCTCCCCAGCGCGTCCGAAGGGACACGAGCGCGGCCGAGAGGTCCGGGGAAGGGGTCGCCATGGGACCTTCGATGATAGAACGGATGTTCTATCTGTCAACCCCGGAACGCGGTCAGACCGGGACGGCCACCAGCACCAGGCCGACCGCGATCCCGGCCAGGCCGAACCACTGGATCCGGCGCGGGCGCTCCCCCAGGAGCGCGACCGCGACGAGCACGGCGATGGCCGGCCCGAACGAGCTGGCCAGGCCCACCAGCCAGGCGAGCGAGGTCTCGAGCCCGATCGCGAAGGCGATGAAGCCGGCCACGTCGAGCAGGCCGGCCAGGACCAGCAGGCCGAACCAGGCGACCGTCGACGGCTCGGAGCGGGCGAGCAGCGTCTCGCTACCGCGCGGCCGGATGACGCGGACGACGAGCAGGAGCAGCCAGACCGCGGCGTTGTTGGCGAGGCGGGCCGTGAAGATCACGTCGAGCCAGCCCGCCTGCCGGATGGGGCCGGCCAGGCCGACCGTCAGGACCGCGAACAGGACGAGCGAGACGATCCCGATCAGGACGCCCCGGCTCACCGGTCGAGCGCCGCGGAGCGAGCCGTCGAAGTGGATGCCGGCCAGGACGATCCCGCCGGTCGCCGTCGTCGCCCCGAGCCACTGGAGCGGCCGGATCGTCTCGCCCAGGACGACGACCGCGAGGACGACCGTCAGGCCGCCGTA
Source organism: Candidatus Limnocylindria bacterium (assembly GCA_041483455.1). GTDB lineage: Bacteria > Chloroflexota > Limnocylindria > Limnocylindrales > CSP1-4 > JBGPFS01. The sequence continues at coordinate 9,545 of JBGPFS010000042.1, forward strand.
CGCGGCGACGACCGGGCTGACGACCGACACCGGCCCGATCCGGAGGCCGGCGAAGAACGCCGTGTAGGCCACCGTCCCGATGAGTCCGAGGACCACCGCCAGCGGCACCACGTCGGCCGAGGCGAACGGTATGCGTCGCTCCACGACGAGGCCGAGCCCGAGCAGCACGAAGACGCTCGTGAGCTGGGCGACCCCCAGCGTGAGCAGGCTCCCGAACCGCCGCCCGCCGAGCGCGGCGGCGATGTCGGTCAGGCCCCAGCAGAGGGCGGCGAGGAGGCCGAGGACGAGGCCGGGAGCCATCGGCCGATGCTAGCGGCCGGTGGGCTAGCCCGAGAGCTCGGGGCGGAGGGCGGGACAGGAGGCCGTGCTACACTCCGCCCCGCGGTCACCGGCCGAGACGCCATCGGCGCCGCCGGTCGACCCTTCGGGCGGGGATGTAGCTCAGCTGGAAGAGCGCCGCGTTCGCATCGCGGAGGCCAGGGGTTCGAGTCCCCTCATCTCCACCAATCCCCTGTCTTCGCTCGCAGGCCGTGTACGGCGCCAGGGCGTGTTCGGCGGCGGCGATCCGGCTCAGGCGTCCGCGGCCGGCCCGAGGGTCGCGTGCAGCTCGGTCGAATGAGCCCGCAGCCAGCGCCGGTGGGCCCGGTGGTCGGGGATCCGCGCGGCGACGACCGCCCAGAACGCCGGCCCGTGACCGAAGACCCGCAGGTGGGCCAGCTCGTGGACGACCGTCGTCTCGAGCGCCTCCGGGGGCGCCAGGATGAGCCGCCAGCTGAACGCGAGCCGACCCGTCTTCGCGGCGCTCCCCCACCGGCTGCGCGGGTCGCGCAGGGCGATCGCCGTCGGCTGGACGCCGAGCGCCGGGGCGTGCCGGGCGATCGCTCCGTCGATCGCGTGGGCGGCCCGCTCCCGCAGGTACGACTCGACGACCCCCGCCAGCGGCCGCCGATCGCGGGTCGCCGGCCGGACGAGGAGTCGCCGGCCACCGGCCACGATGACCTCGCTGCGACGAAGGTCGGCGGTCGGCGCCTCGACCTCGATCACGTGCGGCTGGCCCTCCAGGCGGAGAACGGCGCCATCGAGCCGGTCGGCTCGCGCCAGGAGTCCGCCGAGGCCGTCGGGTCCCGCGATCGCCTCGCGGTCGTGCGCCTGTCGGTCGAGATGACGCCGCAGCCAGGCGGCCCGCTCACGCAGGAACGGCTCGAGCTGGGCCGCCGCCTCGCGCGCGCCCGGCCGTCCGGCCGGGATCGTGGCGATCACCCCGCGCCGGGGATCCACCGTGATCCGGATACGGCGGGCTCGGCGGGAGCGCCGGAGCGTGTAGTCGAGCGGCCCGTCGGGCAGCGCGATCGTCCGCGATTCCTCGGTCGCTCCAGCCGCCATCGGCCGATGGTGCCACACCCGGCTGGGCGACCGGCGCGAGCACCCCGGCGAGACGACCGGCGCGAACGCCCGCCGGCTCGGGCCGAGCGGAGCCGCTGCTATACTCCGCGTTCGGAGCGGGGCTATAGCTCAGCTGGAAGAGCGCCTGCATGGCATGCAGGAGGTCCGGGGTTCGAGTCCCCGTAGCTCCACCAAGACCACTGAACGCCGGCCACCCCGGACCCCTCGCCGGATCGGCGGGGGGTTCGCCGCATCCAGGGACGATGAGATCGTGACGACCGCCGACCGGACCCGGATCGACCGCTACGAGCCCACCGAGATCGAGCCGCGCTGGCAGGCCCGCTGGGCCGAGCTCGGCCTCGACCGGGTCGACCTCCGCGCCCAGGGACGGCCGAAGTACTACCTCCTGACGATGTACGACTACCCGTCGGGCGACCTCCACATCGGCCACTGGTACGTGAAGACGCCCACGGACGCCGTCGGGCGCTACCGCCGGATGAACGGCTTCAACGTCTTCTTCCCCGTCGGCTTCGACGCGTTCGGGCTGCCGGCCGAGGGTGCCGCGATCAAGAACGGCATCCACCCGGCCACCTGGACGATGAAGAACATCGACAACATGCGCCGGCAGCTGCGCTCGATGGGCGCCACGTTCCAGTGGGACGCCGAGGTGGTGACCTGCCTGCCCGAGTACTACCGCTGGAACCAGTGGCTGTTCCTGCGCTTGCTCGAGGCGGGGCTGGCCTACCGAGCGAAGGCCCCGGTCGACTGGTGCCCCAACGACGGGACGCTGGCCCGCGAGCAGGTCGAGGGGACCGACCGGCACTGCTGGCGGTGCGGAGCGCCGGTCGAGAAGCGCGACCTGGAGCAGTGGTTCTTCCGGATCACGAAGTACGCCGACGAGCTGCTCGACTTCGGCGGGCTCGACTGGCCGGAGCCGATCCGGGTCCAGCAGGCCAACTGGATCGGCCGCTCGGAGGGCGCCGAGGTCGTCTTCACGTCCGCGCCGGACGCGCATCTCGCCGGCGGCGACGAGATCCGGGTCTTCACCACCCGGCCGGACACGCTGTTCGGGGCCACGTTCATGGTCCTCGCCCCCGAGCACCCGCTCGTCGAGCGACTGACCTCGCCCGGCCAGCGGCCGGTCGTCGAGACCTACATCGCCCAGGCCCGCCGCCAGACCGAGATCGAGCGCCTCTCGACCGACCGCGACAAGACCGGCGTGCCCCTGGGTGCCGACGCGATCAACCCGGTCAACGGCGAGCGGATCCCGATCTGGATCGCCGACTACGTCCTGTCCGGTTACGGCACCGGCGCGATCATGGCCGTGCCGGCTCATGACGAGCGCGACTTCGCGTTCGCCACCCAGTTCCGGCTCCCGATCCGCGAGGTCATCCGAGCTGGCGAGACGATCGGCCAGGAGGGCGAGCTCGAGGCCGCCTACGTGAGCAAGGCCGAGACGGACGTCCTGGTCAACTCGGGCCGCTACAACCTCATGTCCGTGCCGGCGGGGATCCGGGCGATCCTGGCCGACCTCGAAACCGATGGCCGGGGCAAGGCCGCCGTGAGCTACCGCGTCCGCGACTGGCTCATCAGCCGGCAGCGCTACTGGGGCACGCCGATCCCGGTGATCTACTGCCCGACCGACGGGATCGTCCCGGTGCCCGACGCGGACCTGCCGGTCCGACTGCCCGAGGACGTCGACTTCAAGGGCAGCGGCGAGAGCCCGCTCAAGACCGACCGCGCGTTCCTCGACGTGGCCTGCCCGCGCTGCGGCGGCCCGGGCCGACGCGAGACGGACACCATGGACACGTTCATCGACTCGTCCTGGTACTGGTTCCGCTACCTGTCACCGCACTTGGAGAGCGGGCCGGTCGACCGCGCGCTCGTCGATGGCTGGACGCCGGTCGACCAGTACACCGGCGGCGCCGAGCATGCGGTGATGCACCTCCTCTACAGCCGCTTCTTCACGAAGGCGCTGGCCGACCTGGGGATCGTCGGCGAGCGCGAGCCGTTCAAGCGGCTCTTCAACCAGGGCCAGATCCTGGGCGCCGACGGCGAGCGGATGAGCAAGAGCCGGGGCAACGTCCAGGACCCGGACAAGCTCGTCGCCCGCTACGGTGCGGACACGATCCGGCTCTTCCTGATGTTCATGGGCCCCTGGGACCAGGGCGGCCCATGGAGCCCGACCGGGATCGGCGGGGTCCACCGCTTCCTCAACCGGGTCTGGACCCTGGCGCTCGATCCGAAGGGCATCGAGGGCGGCGCCCACGACGCCGGGCAGCTCCCGGCCGGTGAGGACGCCGACGCTGCGGAGCGGGCGATCCGGATGGCCGCCCATCGGACCCTGCGGACGGTCACCGAGGAGTACGAGGGCTTCCGCTTCAACACGATGGTCGCCCACCTGATGGAGCTGGCGAACCTGCTCTTCCGCTACCGCGGGACGCAGGTCGCCGATGGCGTCGCCTGGCAGGAGGCGATCCGGCTGCTGCTGCTCATGCTCGCCCCTGCGGCCCCCCACATCACCGACGAGCTGTGGAACCGCCGACGGGCGGCGGCGGGCCTCGCCGAGTCCTCGATCCACGCTGAAGCCTGGCCGGCCGTCGACCCGGCGGCGATCGCCGCCGAGACGCGCGAGGTCCCGATCCAGGTCAACGGCAAGATCCGCGACAGGGTGACCGTGCCGGTCGGGATCGAGCAGGCCGAGCTCGAGCGGCTCGTTCTCGCCCGCGACAAGATCCGGGCGGCGCTGGCCGGCCGGACCCCGGACCGGATCGTGCACGCCGGCGGGCGCCTCGTGAACATCGTCGTCCGGAGCTGAACCGCCCAGGCTAGGCCCCGGCGACGGCCTCGCCAGGCGCCGGGGCACCCTTCGCCCGGGCCCGGTGACGGGCGGCCTTCGCCCGGTTCCCGCAGCTCGACATGTCGCACCAGCGTCGGCGACCGCTGCGCGAATCGTCATAGAAGACCCAGCCACAGGAATCGTTCGCACAGCGGTGCAGGCGCTCCGGTCGGCCCGCCGCGATCGCCCGGACGATCGGCTCCACGAGCCGGGCGAGGGCGTCGTCGACCGGGTCCCCGACATGGCGATGGCCGATCCGGAGGCCACCCTCGACCGGCTCGAGCTGGATGACCTCGCCCGCCCGCAGCACCCCGTTCACCGCGTCGATCGCTTCGACGCTCGCCTGGCGGCCCTCGACCGTCGCATCGGCGAGCTCGCGGAGTGCGGCCCGGACCGTGCGGATCCTGGCCAGCGTCCGCCTCCCGGCGGGATCGCCTGCCGGCCCACCGGATGCGGCGGCGCGGTGGAGGAGGCCGCGCTCCCGCAACCAATCGAGCGCCTCGCGGGTTGACTGGAATCGATCGGTCGGCTCACCCCGGACGAGCTCCAGGGTGTTGACGAAATCGAGCGCCGATCCGAGATCGACGATGTGGTCGTGTTGGTCGAGGTCCATCTCGATAACCACTCTATACCACTTGACAGGTTACGCGCAAGCCTCGATACTGCTCGTAACCACTTAACAGGCGTTAAGCAGTTAGCAACGGAGGATCCGATGACCGCCTTCCTAGCCCTCATGATCGGCGTCGGCGTGTTCGTCGTCGTCGGCCTGGCCGCGCTCCAGTGGGGCGAGGATTCGCGGCCCTCGCTCCGCGACGACCGACAGCCATGGCTCGGCAGC
>JBGPFS010000043.1:0-14339 GCA_041483455.1 Candidatus Limnocylindria bacterium
CCAGGCGTGCGAGAGACCGTGGAACCCGTAGCGGCGGAGGTCCCACCGCTTGCGCCACTCGGGCGGTAGGGCGTAGGTGGAGGCGGCGGCCGGCATCGTCGCGTGGAACGCCGTATCGAAGCAGGCCACGGCCGGGACGCCGGGCAGGACCTCGGCGACCGCGTCGAGGGCGGCCAGCGACTTCGGCTGATGCAGCGGGGCGAGATCGGTCAGCGCCCGGATCCGGTCCTCGACCTCTCGATCGATCCGGACCGCGGCCGTGAACCGGGTCCCGCCGTGCACGATCCGATGGCCGACGGCATCGACCCGGCCGAGCGTGGCGATGGCCTCGGCGAGCGCGGGCGTGTCGGCATGGCCGCGCGGCGGTGGCAGGTCCACCGAGCCAGCCAACCGGTCGTCCGGCTCGATGAGCCGGAGCTTGAGGCTGCTCGAGCCCGCGTTGACGACGAGGATCCGCGCGTCGCTCACGGCGGCGTCGCTCGCGGCGGTGTCCCTCACGTCGACATCGGGCCTCCGCCCGCCTGCCCCGGCCAGGCCCACGACCGGATCTCCGGGTCGTCCTCGCCCTCGAGTCGGGTGTAGGCCCGGCACTCGAGCCGTCGGTCCACCATCTGCTGGCGCAGGTGCCCGGCCCGTGCCGCCAGGTCGGGCACCCGGTCGATCACGTCCATGACCAGGTGGAACCGATCGAGGTCGTTGAGCATGACCATGTCGAACGGCGTCGTGGTCGTGCCCTCCTCCTTGTAGCCGCGGACGTGGAGGTTCGGGTGGTTCGTCCGTCGGTAGGTCAGCCGGTGGATGAGCCACGGGTAGCCGTGGTAGGCGAAGACGACCGGCTTGTCGATCGTGAAGAGGGCGTCGAACTCGTGATCGGAGAGGCCGTGCGGATGCTCGGACTCGGGCTGGAGGCGCATCAGGTCCACGACGTTGACGACCCGGACCCGCAGGTCGGGCAGGTGCCGTCGGAGGAGGTCGACCGCGGCGAGCGTCTCGAGCGTCGGCGTGTCGCCGCAGCAGGCCATGACCACGTCCGGTTCGCCGTCCTGGTCGTTGCTCGCGAAGTCCCAGATCCCGATGCCGCGCGCGCAGTGCAGGATCGCCTCGTCCATGGTCAGCCAGTTCGGAGCGGCCTGCTTGCCGGCCACGATGACGTTCACGTAATCGCGGCTGCGCAGGCAGTGGTCCGCGACCGACAGCAGCGTGTTCGCGTCGGGCGGCAGGTAGACCCGGATCACCTCCGCCTTCTTGTTGACGACGTGATCGATGAAGCCGGGATCCTGGTGCGAGAACCCGTTGTGGTCCTGGCGCCAGACCAGCGAGCTGAGCAGGTAGTTGAGCGAGGCGACCGGGCGACGCCAGGGGATGTCGGCGGTCACCTTCAGCCACTTGGCATGCTGGTTGAACATCGAGTCGACGACGTGGATGAACGCCTCGTACGAGTTCAGCAGGCCGTGCCGGCCGGTCAGGAGGTACCCCTCCAGCCACCCCTGGCAGAGGTGCTCGGACAGGATCTCCATCACCCGCCCGTCGGGGGCGAGGTGGTCGTCGGTCGGCAGGAGCTGGCCGTCGAAGGCCCGGTCCGTCACCTCGAAGACGGCTCCCAGCCGGTTCGAGGCCGTCTCGTCGGGGCCGAAGATCCGGAACGTCTCGCGGTTGCGGTCCACGACATCGCGGAGGAACGTCCCCAGCACCCGGGTCGCCTCGCTCGTCGACCCGCCGGGCGCCGGCACCTCCACGGCGTAATCGCGAAAGTCGGGCAGGGCGAGATCGCGAAGCAGGAGGCCGCCGTTGGCGTGCGGATTGGCGCTCATCCGACGGTGGCTCCGCGGTGGCAGCTCGGCCAGCTCCGGGACGAGCGCACCGTCGGCGTCGAACAGCTCCTCGGGTCGGTAGCTCCGGAGCCAGGCCTCGAGGAGCGCGAGGTGCTCGGGGTCGGTCCGGACATCCGCGAACGGCACCTGGTGCGATCGCCACGAGCCTTCGGAGGGAAGCCCGTCGACCGTCTTCGGCCCGGTCCAGCCCTTGGGCGAGCGGAGGACGATCATCGGCCACGGCCGCCGGTCGGCGCTCCCCGACTCGCGCGCAGCTCGCTGGATGTCGTGGATCTCCGTCACGGCTCCGTCCACCGCCTCGGCCATCCGCTGGTGCATGAGCGGCGGGTCGTCGCCCTCCACGAAGATCGGGCGGTGGCCGTAGCCCTCGAGAAGCGCCGTCAGCTCGGCCTTCGGGATCCGGGCGAGGACGGTCGGGTTCGCGATCTTGTAGCCGTTGAGGTGGAGGATCGGCAGGACCGCGCCGTCGCGGACGGGGTCGAGGAACTTGTTCGAGTGCCAGCTCGCCGCGAGCGGCCCGGTCTCCGCCTCCCCGTCGCCGACCACGCAACAGACGACCAGGTCTGGGTTGTCGAAGGCAGCGCCGTAGGCGTGGGCGAGGGCGTAGCCCAGCTCGCCGCCCTCGTGGATCGAGCCCGGTGTCTCCGGCGCGACGTGGCTCGGGATCCCGCCCGGGAATGAGAACTGGCGGAAGAGCCGACGCATGCCCTCGGCGTCCCGGGTGATGCTCGGGTAGACCTCGCTGTAGGTTCCCTCCAGGTAGGCGTTCGCCACGATGCCCGGCCCGCCATGTCCCGGTCCGATGACGTAGATGGCGTCCAGGTCCCAGGCCCGGATCGCGCGGTTCAGGTGGGCGTAGATGAAGTTGAGGCCCGGGGTGGTGCCCCAGTGGCCGAGGAGCCGCGGCTTGGTGTGCTCGGGTCGCAGGGGTGCCGCGAGGAGCGGGTTGTCGAGCAGGAAGATCTGGCCGACCGACAGGTAGTTCGCCGCCCGCCAGTAGGCGTCGATCCTCCTGAGGTCGTCCGCGGAGAGCGGGCCACGCGGCGATCCATCGATCGGCCCATTCGTCCCGTCCATCGTCGTGCGCTCCTCCCCCGCTCATCGCCGGTGCTGCCACCTCGAGTGTAGGCGGCGAGGTCGTCGCCCACAGGCGCGATCTCCGAGCGGTGACCCAGATGGATGGGTCGCCGCTCGGATCGGGCGCATCGATCCAGCGGGCGCATCGCTCGACCTATCGATGCGGTGCGTCGCCAGGACTCCTCCTCGCCCGGGAGGCCGCACCGGGAGGCCGCACCGGGAGGCCGCAGCGGGACCGAGCCGGACGGCTCTCGACCATAGGTCCGCGGTGCGCGATGATCCCGATGGCGGCACGTCTGCTCGATCGGTTCGCCGCCGAAGGCTCGTGATGGGAGGCAGGCAGTCATGCCGTTCCCCTTCTTCTGGATCGGGGCGGTCTTCGCCGGCGCGGTCCTGGTAGCGGTCTTCGCGGTCTTCGGCGCGGTCATGCGGGCACTCGACCGAGCGGCGACCGAGGTGACCGGCACGATCCTGCCGGGCCTCGTGGAGGGATTCCGGGACTGGCCGAACGGTCGGCACCGAGCGGTGCGGCGGGCGGGTTCGCCGCGCTCGTCCGAGCCGACGCCGTCCGGTCCGACGACCGTCGCCACCGACGCCGACGCAGACGCCGACGAGGCGGCCGCGGTCCAGGAGCTCCCGTTCGCGGTGGTCCGGCCCGTTCGCCTTCGGCCGCGGATCCACTGAGACAGGGGTCGCATTCCAGGCCCGCCGGCGGAACGCTAGCGCCTCGGTGACGCCCCCGCCATCGATCCAGCCGGCCAGTAGTGCTCGCTCCGGATCGCGTCGGTCGGCAGCCCCCGCTCGGCGAGGATCCGCTCCCCGGCTGCGATCATCTCCGGGTTGCCGCACAGGTAGGCGACGGTCTCCCGAGGCTGGAGCCCCTCCGCGGCGAAGACCGCGTCGAGGAGCGCATCGATCCGACCGACGGCCCCGCCCCAGCCGAGGTTCACGGGATCCGCAGGGCGGGAGACGGCAGGCCGGTAGCTGATCCGACGACCCTCGGCAGCCCAGCGCTCGAACCGCTGGGCGCCCCGCGGCGTCGCCGTCGAATAGGGCCGCTGGAGGAGGCGTCGGTCGACCGGCAGGCCGAGCGCGAAGTACTGGCCCGGCTCGACAGCTGGAGCGACCTCGTCCGGCCGGATCCGGAAGCGTGCGATCGAGCCGGTCAGGTCGTGTCGCTCCACGAGCGTGGCGTTCGGGGCGACGTTCAGGCCGGCGCGCGCCCCGGCGGCGATCGGCGGGAGCGGTCGCGTCGTCGTCGTCCCGGTGCCCGCCACTGTCGTCGCCTCGAGCGTCATCGTCAGGCGGCCGAGACCAGCCCGTCGACCTCGGTCCGCGCGGCGTCGGGATCGCGGTACCAGGTCGCGTCGATCCAGGCGAAGTCGGTCCACGCGGCGGGGAGCTGGTCGGCCCGGTAGATCGCGCCGTTCGGGCAGGCGCTCTCGCACGAGCCGCAGTCGATGCAGCCGTCGGGGTCGATGTAGAACTTGCGGTCGACGGCTGGGTCGGCCGTGATGCAGTCGACCGGGCAGACGGCCACGCACGACTGATCGAGGTGATCGACACATGGTTCGGCGATGACGTAGGCCATGGTGGTTCTCCTGCACGATGTGGTCCCGTTGCCAGCCTGAGGCTGGAGGCGCACCGTCGGGTTTCGGTACCATCAGCCCCGAAGATCCGGCGGTGCGGCCTCGTCCACCATCGCGTCCCGCGATGAGCCCATCCTGTGGGTCGGATGTGAGATCACCCATCGACGGAGGCAGCATGCCCGGCTCGCGGCTCTGGGACCGGATCCCGTTCCTCGCCCCGCTGCCCGAAGAGGAGGCCTCCCCCCACGAGACGAAGGCGAACGCGGTCCTCCGGCCGATCGTGTTCGGGGCGAACGACGGGCTGGTCAGCAACCTGGCCCTGGTCATGGGCGTCGCCGGCGCGAACCCCGCGCCGGGCGTCATCGTCCTCGCCGGCGTCGCCGGCCTCCTGGCGGGCGCCTTCTCGATGGCGGTCGGCGAATACATCTCGGTCCAATCGCAGCGCGAGCTCCTCGACCACCAGCTGGCCTTCGAGCGCAGGCAGATCCGGGACACCCCCGAGCAGGAGCGATCGATCCTCGCCCGGATCTACCGCGGGCGCGGGTTCACCGAGGGCGAGGCGACCCACTTCGTCGATCGGGTCTTCGCCGAACCGGAGCACGCGGCCACGCTGCTCATCTTCGAGGAGGTGGGCCTCGACGCTCGCTCGATCGGCTCGCCGATGGCCGCGGCCGTCAGCTCGTTCGTGGCGTTCACGATCGGAGCGCTCGTGCCGCTCATCCCATACCTGCTCCTGGCCGGCGGGGTCGCCTTCGGGACCAGCCTCGGGGCGAGCCTCGGGGCGCTGGCGCTCCTGGGATTCGGGATCAGCCGCCTCACCCACCGGCCCGCCCTCTACGCGAGCGTCCGACAGGTGCTCCTCGGGGGCGTCGCCGCCGCGGTCACCTTCGGGGTGGGGTCGTTGATCGGGGTCCAGACCGGCGGTTAGCGGCGCGGTCAAGGCACCTGCCGCCAGCGCAGGTTTCCACGCTTCGGGTAGCGTTGGCGCGTGGCGACCACGACCCGACCGAACGCGCGGATCGCGCCCGCCCGACATCAGTGGCTGTCCGGCCAGCACGGCGCATGGGCGATGCTCGCCGTGCCCTTCCTGCTCGGCATCGCGGCCAGCCGACCGGACCCGTGGCAGCTCGTCCTGGCCGTGACGGCCGTCACGGGCTACCTGGCCTCGGCCGTCGCCCAGGCGCGGCTCCGCGCCCGCCGGCGAGATGGGTCGCCCGTCCCGCTCCTGACCTACGGGGCGCTGTTCGCGGTCTCCGGGCTGGCGCTCGCGGTGACCCACCCGGCCCTGCTGGCCGGTCTCGCGGTCCTCGTCCCGGCCGGCGCTATCGCGCTGGGCGGAGCCCGGCCGGGGACCCGGCGTGACCTCGCGAACAGCCTTGCCCAGGTGGCCCAGGCGCTCGTGCTCGTCCCGGCAGCGGCCCTGGTCTCGGGCTCGTTCGACGGCGGAAGGGTCGTCGGCGCGACCCTGATCGGGGCCGCTTACCTGCTCGGGACCGTGCTCGTCGTCCGGTCCGTCATCCGCGAGCGGGACAACCGCGCATTCGCCGCGATCTCGATCGGATTCCACGGCGCGCTCGTCGTCGGGGCGCTCGCGTTCCTGCCCCTCGCCTACGCCGCCCTGGCGACGGTGCTCGCCGCGCGGGCAGCGGCCCTGCCGGCGGTCCAGCGACGCCGGAGCGGCACCACCCGGCCGCTTCGGCCGGTCGAGGTCGGCGCGGTCGAGATGGTCGCGGCGGCGGCGGTCGTGCTCGTCGCCTTCCTCGTGTCGCCGGGCTGACGACGCATCCGGCCGCGCGGCTCACCGGTCGCGGATCAGGACGCCGCCTGGGACTGAAGGCAGCACGGCCTGGGCGAGCGTCGCGTCGAACGACCGATCAGCGGCTGGGCGCGGGGGTCGCCCGGTGCTCCCGTCCCCGGCCGAGCGGCCACCAGCTCACCTCGCCGAGCAGCGCGGTGAGCGCCGGGACCAGGAGACTGCGCACCAGGAACGTGTCGATGAGCACCCCGAGCGCGACGGCGACGCCGGCCTGGAAGAGGATCTGGAGCTGGCCCGAGATGAGGGCCGCGAACGTCCCGGCGAGGATCACCCCGGCGGAGGTGATCACGGTCCCGGTCCGGATCGAGGCCACCCGGATCCCGGCCCGGAGCTCACGCGTCGCCGCCTCCTCGCGGACCCGGCTCATCAGGAAGATGTTGTAGTCGGATCCGAGCGCGACGAGCAGGACGAAGACGATCAGCGGGATGAAGTAGTTGACACCGGGCTGGCCGAGGAGTCCCTGGAAGACGAGCGCCGCCAGCCCGAGGCTCGTCCCGTACGAGAGGAGGACCGAGAGGACGAGGTAGACCGGCGCGACGAGGCTGCGGAGGAGGAGCACGAGGACGAGGAAGATGCCGGCGACGGTGATCAACGCCACGTGCCGGAGGTCGCCGTCGATCGTCGTCTGGATATCGGCGAACTCGGCGGTCGTCCCGCCGACGTAGGTCCGGATCGGCACGCTCCCCGCGAGCTCGGCCGAGCCAAGGGCGGTCCGCACCTGGCGGACCGTCGTGAACGCGGCCTCGGCATACGGATCCGCCGCCGTGACGACGTAGAGCCGGGCGACGTCCCGGCCCGGCGAGAGGTACGTCGCGAGAAGGCCGGCCGCGCTGCCGGAGGCCTGGCCCGCGCTCGATCCGGCCGCGCTCACCGGGATGAAGAGATCGTCGGACCGCCCGGCGAAGGTCGCTCCGAGGGTGGCCAGCTCGGTCCGGAGGCGGCCCGTGAGGCTCGCCAGCGGCGCGGCGAGCTGGGCGACCCTGAGCGGGTCGCGCGGCTCCGGGAGGGCCTGGATCGCGACCACGGCCGCGCGCTCCGCGCCGAGGTCGCGGACGACCCCCTGGAAGGCGGATCCCGACGCGACGTCGGGGAACGCCGCGCCGAGCCCCGCGAGGTAGGCGGCGGCCGCCTCGAGCCGGGTCGCCGTCGCGGGCTTGAGGAGCTCGGCCAAACCAGCGGCCGGGTCGCCCGGGACGCTGAAGCCCTCGGCCATCGTCGCCAGCTGGACCGACGGCCGGAACGCGTCCAGCGGCGCGCCGGTCCCGGCCGGGTCGACCAGGCTCCGCACGGTCTTGACGCCGGGAACGGCGCGGAGCTGTCTCGTGGCCCGGTCGAGGAGGGCCACGCCGGCCGGACTCGAGAGATCGGTCCCCGGCGCCTCGATGAGCGCGGTTACCGGCAGGAGTTGGCCGCGATCGACGTGCTGGGCCACCGCGTCGAAGCCGATCCGGGCGTCGGATGTCGCCGGCAGCTCGCTCAGGACGTCGAAGCTGGTCCGGAGCTGCGAGAGGCCGACCAGGGGGAGCGCCAGGAGCACGAGCACGCCGGCACTGAGGAGACCCGGGCGGGTCGTGATCAGGCGCGCGACCGCGGCCCAGACCCCGGTCTCGGCCGGCTCCCCTTCCCGCCCGATGGGCGGCACCATGGCCGCGTGGCGCGGCCAGAAGAGGTGGCGCCCGGCGATCGAGAGGAGCGCCGGGGCCAGCGTCAGACCCGCCACGAGCGTCACCACGATGGCCAGCGCCAGACCCGGTCCCATCCGGTTGATCAGCCCGAACCGCCCCACGGCCATCGCGCTGAGGCCCACGACCACCGTCGCCGCGCTGGCCGTGATCACCGCGCCGATCCGTCCCACGGTCACGATCCCGGCCTCGCGCCGCTCGTGTCGGCCCAGCTCCTCGCGGAACCGGGAGATCAGGAAGATCGTGTAGTCGGTGCCCACGCCGAAGACGAGGACGACGATGAACGAGTCCATCAGCGACGGCAGCTTCCAGCCTGCCTCGGCCACGACGCCGAGCAGGCCCCGGGCGGTCACGAAGGCGGCGCCGATCGTCAGGAGCGGGACGAGGGCCGCGATCGGGGCACGGTAGATCAGGAGGAGGATCGCGATGACCAGGACGATCGTCACGAGCGTCGTCCGGTCGGTGCCCTCGACGATCGCACTGAGGTAGTCGCGGCCGATCCCGGCCGCGCCGGTCACGTGCGCCGCCAGGCCGCCAGGGGCCGTGGCGGTGAGCCGGGCGCGGATGGCGTCGACGCCGTCGTTCGCGCTCCGCTGGAACGGGGCGACCCGCAGCCGGACCGAGACGAGCTCGAGCTGGCCGTCCGGACTCCGGAACATCGAGACGAGCTCGGGCTGGGAAGCCGCGGTCGCCACGCCGACCACGATGTGCCGGATGGCCTCGGGCGCCTCGGCCGAGAGGAGCCAGGCGGCGACTTCGCTCGCGTAGGCGTGATCGGCAGCCGTGAGGCCGGTCCTGCGGACCAGGACGATCGTGGCCGTGCCGGCCGACGACTCGGTCGGGAAGGCGCGGGCCAGGACATCGCGGGCGACGATCGAATCGACGTCGGAGGGCAGGAAGCTCGACTCGTCGGCTGCACCGACGACCGACAGCTTCGGGGCCAGGGTGGCCGAGAGCAGGGCGACCGCGAGCCAGGCCAGGACGACGAGATAGCGCGCGCGGATGACGATCCGGCCGAGCGATTCGAACATGGTGCCTGCCGGGTGGGGTTGACCCGTCCAGCGAACCGCCCGCCCCGCTGTGCCTCCAAGTGCCGAGCGGACCGAAGGCGTCCTGATCGGTCACGGAACGCAGAACAGCGGTGCCGCCGCGGCACCGCTGTTCGATCGTGCGGCCGGCCGCCCGGACCGGCGAGCCCGGTCCAGGCCACCCGCACGGCTACTTCTTGGCGAGGATGTCGCCGACGACCGGGAAGCCCCGCTCGGCGGCCCCGAAGGCTTTCCGAACCTCGGGCGTGTTGAGGTAGTACATGACGATGCCGGCCACGACGACGGTGACGACCAGGTTCGTGAACCCGTACCCGCCCCCGACGAGGAACTCGAGGGCGGTGACGATGACGTTGGCCGCCATGAGGTAGAACCCGAGCTGCCAGGCCCACGGCTTGAGCATCCAGAACCCGTAGGCGAGGGCGAGCTCCACGACCGCGAGGACGAGGAGCACGAGGCCGATCAGCGACAGCAGCGCACCGAGGCCGCCGAGGACGGTCGCCACGATCGCCCCGCCGAAGACGATGGCGAACCCGCCCAGGATCCCGAAGATGCCCCCGATCAGGGCCAGGATCGCCAGGACCGTGACCCCCATGGGCCGCTCCTGGCTTGTTCCTCCCATCATGCGCGAAACCTCCCGACAGCCCGGCATCCGACAGAGACTCTGGTCGCGGCCGGTCGGGTCCGGGTAGTCCCCCGAGGCCGGTGGAGCCTTCATACCGTACGCGGAAGCGAATAGCAAGGCGGACCCGCCCCAGCGGCCGGACGGCTCGAGCCTCAGTCGGGGGCCAGGAGCGGGGCGATCCGCTCCCGATAGACGGCCTCCCACGCGTACCTCGACCGGACCTCCCGGGCGAGGAGCCCGAGCCGATCCGCATCGACGCGCTCGAGCATCCGGGCCGAGATCTCGGCCGGGTCGTCGTCGGGCCCGATGTAGAGCGCCGCATCGCCGGCCAGCTCGCGGAGGGTGGGCAACCCGGTGCAGACGATCGGGAGCCGGTTGGCCGCCGCTTCGAGGATCGGCAGGCCGAAGCCCTCGTCGCGGCTCGGCAGGAAGAGGACATCCGCGAGGTGGTAGAGGTCATCCACCATCGCATCGGGTGGCGGCCCGTGGACCTCCTCCGACAGGAACCACGCGCAGCCATCGAGCGCGAGCGCCCGGCGCAGCGCGAGGAGCTGCTCCAGGTACGCTCGCCCGGACCGGTGGTGCGGGTCGTCCGGCCCGGTGACGATCAGGCCGGCCGGACGTCCGATCCGGCGCATCTCGGCCAGCACCCGCAGGGCGAGCTCGATGTTCTTGCGCGGCGTGATCCGCGAGGGCATCAGCAGGAGTGGGAAGGCGCCCGACAGATCGGTCCGGGCGATGAGCTCCGTGGTGCGCCGTTCGAGCCGCCACATCTTCGCCAGGTCGACGCCGTTCGGGACGACCGCGATCTTCTCGGGCTCGATCCCGGTGAGCGCCGCGAGCTCGACCCTTCGGCCCTCGGAGACGACGACCTGGACGGCACCCGGCCAGGGTGTGCGAAGGAGGTCCCAGGGCGAGCCCGCGTGGAGCGTCGGCCGGTAGTGCGACGCTGCCCAGGCAAGGTCGTGATGCCAGAGGATCAGTCGAGGAGACCCGGGACGATCCATCACCTCGCGCAGCGCCGCGGTCAGGGCCAGGTTCAGATTGAGCGAGCACACGTTGTGGGCGATCAGGACTTCGCTGCCGAGGAGAGCGGCGTCGAGCAGCGCCGAGATCGTGGCCACGATCTCGGGGAACTCCGCCGGCACCCGTCCCGCGTCGAGCTCTCGATGAAGGCGCTCGATCGCGGGGTGGCGTGGGTCGATCAGCGGGATCTCCACGAACCGGACCCGCGGATCCGGGGCAGCTCCACGTCCCGCGATGACGCGGACATCGTGTCCGGCATCCGCGAGCAGGACCGCCTGCCGAGCCAGCACCCGCTCCACGCCGCCGACCACCGGTGGAGTCGCGTAGTGCACCAGGGCGATCGCGAGCTTCGCGCGATCCGAGCCGCCGTCGCCCGCGCTCATCACCGTTCTCCGAAACACTCCGCCAGCAATGCGCTCAGGCGCCGTTCGAGGACGGCGAATGAGAAGTGGCGCCGGGCGAGCGCGTAGTTCGCCTCCGCCCAATCGGCGGCGAGGGCGCGGTCCTCCAGGAGCCGCCGGGCCTCGCGGATGGTCGCCCGGCTCACGTAGTTGTCGAACTCCACGACCCGGAAGCCATGGGGCTTGATGTCGATCTCATAGATCGAGTAGCGGTTCACCACGAGCGGTCGGCGGTGGTAGATGGCCTCGAGGAAGGCGTTCCCGAACCCCTCGATGGCCGACGGATACGTCACCAGGTCCGCCTGCGGGTACACGTCGGCCAGGGAGTAGACGCGCCGTCCGTCGGCCGTCGTCGTTCGGGCGCTGCCGACGATCTCGGACTCGAACCGGACGTGGACATCGAGCAGGTGCGCGAATTCCCGGACCCGCTCCGTGTAGTCCCCGCCCTCGTCGTCGTCCGCGTGGGAGATGACCAGCGTGGCCGGAACGCCGAGCCGACGCGTCAGCTCGATCGCGTGCTCGATGCCCTTGCGCTGGATGATCCGGGTGGGCTGGAGGATCAGGTACTCGTCGGCCGGGACACCGAGGTCGGCGCGGACGCCGCGGGCATAGTCGTCCGGTGGAGGCGGTGGACTCTCGAAGTCCATCACGTTGGGGATCACCCGTGAGGTCAGGCCGGTGCGCGATGCCAGCTGGTGCGCCTGAACCGAGTTGATGACCACGTGACGCACCGACGGCAGCCACGGAGGAAAGGCGGCCGCGATGTAGTCGCCGACGCTGTTGACCGCGAAGCGCTGCCGCTCCCAGGCGAAGTCGTGGTGATGGGCGATCACCGGGATCCCGGTCTCGGCGATCACCTCCGTGATGGCCAGCCCGAGCGGGAGATTGAGGGGGATCGCCAGGGCGTTCTCGACGACCAGCAGGTCGAGATCGAAGTCGCGGATGAAGGTGTAGAGCTCGCCCTTGAGATGCGCTCGCAACTCGTGGATCCGCCCCGTGACGGTCGGCGGGCGAACATACGGCGAGAAGTAGTCGCGCCGCTTGATCGTCGGGTGCTCGGCGTCGGCGGCCGCGGTCACGTCCCAGGTACCCGAGAACGCGACCGTGTTGATCGCGTCGATGTCGGGGTGACGATAGAACGCCTCGGGCGTCAGCCGACTCCGCTCCGTCGGCCGATCGAGCTGGCCGGCGAAGTAGTAGCACGAGTGGCCCAGCCGCTCGAGGACCGCCGCCCACTTCGCGGCCTCCAGGGAGACGCCGTCGGTCCCGGAGAGGCGGGTCGCGACGATGCCGATGCGGCGATCGCCGTTCGCATCCATCGCCGCAAGCGTACGTCGCGGGGACCGGCCTGTCGAAGCTCGCGGCTCGCCCCGCGGTCCGCGGGCGGCCGTATGATCGTCGAGCGGGGAGAGGCAGGAGGAACCCACGGTGCGTATCGCGGTCGTCACCGATTCCACCGCGGACCTGACGCCCCAGGCGGCGGCAGCGGCCGGGATACGGGTGGTGCCGCTGTTCGTAGGCTTCGGCACGGAGGAGTTCCGGGCCGGGGTCGACCTCTCGACCGAGGAGTTCTGGACGCGGATGCTGGCTCCCGACGCACCCTTCCCGGCGACCGCCGCGCCGTCGCCGGGAACGTTCCGGGAGACGTTCGAGGCCTGCTTCACCGAGGGCGCCGAGGCGATCGTCTGCCCCACGATCGGCTCGAAGCTGTCGGCCACGTTCCAGAGCGCGACCCTGGCCGCCCAGGCGCTGCCGGACCGCGAGATCCACGTCATCGACACGGGATCGACGTCGATGTCGACCGGGATCCCGGCCCTGCTCGCCGCCGAGATGGCGGCGGCCGGCATCCCGGCGGCCGAGATCGCGGCCACCCTCCGGGACCGCCTTCCCGACATCGAACTCTTCGTCGCCGTCGACACCCTCGACTACCTCAAGAAGGGCGGCCGCCTCTCGGCGGCGCAGGCCGCCATCGGCACGATGCTCTCGGTCAAGCCGATCATCACGGTGCGCGACGGGATCGTGGTGCTGGCGGAGCGGCCGCGCACCCGGGCCAAGGCCCGTGACCGCGTGATCGCGCTCGTCACCGCGCGGCCGCTCGAACGCCTCGCGATCCTCCACACGCCGACGAGCGCGCCCGAGGAGGTCGAGGCGTTCCGCGCCGCACTCCTCGCCCGGGTGCCCGGCGGGATCGATCCGGCCCGCGTCTCCGTCGGGCTCATCGGAGCCTCGACCGGCCCGCATCTCGGCCCGAACCTGATGGGCGCCGCATTCCTGCGCCGGCGCTGAGGAACCGGCGGCCGACGGTGATCGCGTCGCGCTGGGCCGGGCTCGGCGGGGCTGTCCGGCCCGTCGCGGCGTCAGCGTCCTTCCCGGACGGCCTTCCACATCCCTCGGATGCTGGGCTTCTGCCCGTACATGAGGACGCCCGCGGCGTAGACCCGGGACGCGACCCAGACCGCAAGCACGATCGTCGCCATCAGGAGCAAGGCGACGAGGCCCACCTCGAGCAGGCCGGCGTTCCCTGCGTTCAGCCGGGACAACATCATGTAGGGGGACAGGAACGGCACCCAGGAGAGCGCGACGACCCAGGGCGCCCTGGGGTCCACGATGCCGATCGAGGTGTACATCGCGATCAGGTAGCCCGCGGTCCCGACGAGGATCATGGGAGTGACGATCTGGTCGACGTCCTCCTGCCGGCTGACCAGCGAGCCGGCCGCGGCGAACAGCACGGCGTAGAGCAGGAAGCCGAGGACGAAGAAGACCGAGAACGCGACCAGGAGCGACGGAGTGAGCCCGGACGGCAGGCTGAGCCCGCCCGATTCGCCCAGGACGATCGAGGCGACCTGGCCTTCGGCGAGGAGCGCGACGAGCACGGCCGCGAGCATGGCAACGTATTGCAGCAGGGCCGCAGCGCTCACCCCGAGGACCTTGCCCGCCAGGAGCTGATAGGGCGATGCCGCGGCCAGGATGATCTCCATCATCCGGCTGCTCTTCTCCTCCACGACACTCCGGGCGACCCAGGTCCCGTACAAGACGATCGCGATGTAGAGAAACATCACAAGACCGAAGATCACGGCCACGTCCGTGGCCTCCTGGGCGACTAGCTCCGGACTCGCAGCCGGCTTGGACAGATCGGGCGACCGGATCGTGACCTGGGGTGGCACGAACAGACCCGCCTGAACCGATGGCGCGAGGCCGGCCCGTCCGAGGCGATCGGCAACGGCGATCGAAGTCGCCGCCTGCCG
>JBGPFS010000044.1:0-13999 GCA_041483455.1 Candidatus Limnocylindria bacterium
GCGCATGAGGCCGGTCCGGCGCGCCGCGCTCGCTGCTGGGGCGGTCGCGGTGGGGGCGCTGGCGGCGGCCCGACCCGTGCTGGACGCAGTGGTCGCCCGCACCGAACGGCGCATGAACCCGGTGGGCCCGGGTCCGCTCGCGCCGCCGTCGGAACGCGCCGTGGCGCTCCATGCGACGCTCCGGGTCGCGGACCTGCACGCCGACTCGCTCCTCTGGGGCCGCGACCTGCTTCGCCGGGGCGACCGCGGCCAGGTGGACGTCCCGCGCCTGATCGAGGGCAACGTGGCGGTCCAGGTGTTCTCGATGCCCGTGAAGACACCGCGGCACCTCAACATCGAGCGCAACGAGCCCACCAGCGACGATGTCACGCTGATCGCACTGGCCAAGGGCTGGCCGCCCGCGACCTGGCGCAGCCTCCTCGCCCGCGTCCTCCACCTGGCCGCGAACGCGCGCCGCTTCGAGGCCGGGTCGGAAGGCGCCTTCCGGCTCCTCAGCTCACGCGCGGACCTCGCCGCCTATCTCTCGGACCGAGCCGCGAACCCGGCGATGACCGCCGGGATGCTCTCGATCGAAGGCGCGCACGCGCTCGACGACGACCCGGCCAACGTCGAGGTCGCCGCGGACGCCGGGATCCGGATGATCTCGCCGGCCCACTTCTTCGACACGGCTTTCGGCGGCAGCGCCCACGGGATGGAGCAGTACGGGCTGACCGACAGGGGCCGGGAGATGGTCCGCCGGATGGAGGCCCGGGGCGTGATCCTCGACCTCGCCCATTCGTCCGCGCGCACGATCGACGACGCCCTGGCGATCTCGACCCGGCCGGTGGTCGCCTCGCACACGGGCGTGCGCGGGGTCTGCGACAACGCGCGGAACCTCACCGACGCGCACCTGGCGGGGATCGCCGCGACGGGAGGTCTCGTCGGGATCGGGTTCTGGGAGACGGCCTGCGGCGGGCCCGACCCATCGTGGATCGCCCGGTCGATCGCCTACGCGGCAGAGCGGATCGGCGTGGCGCACGTGGCGTTGGGCTCGGACTGGGACGGCGCCGTCGGCGTACCGTTCGATGCCGCGGGCCTGGTCCACCTGACGGCCGCGCTGCTCGATGTGGGCCTCGACGAGGCCGCGATCCGCGCCGTCATGGGCGAGAACGTCCTGCGGCTGCTGGGCGAGGCGTTGCCGTAGGCCGGATCGTCACGGCGACTTCGCTCCCGCAGGGCACGACCATCCAGGACTCTCAGGCTTCTTTCAGCGATCGGGCGCATCCTGAGCGACGATGGACGACGAACGACTTCCCGACGACGATCCCGGGCCCGACGATCCCGGGCCCGACGATCCCGGGCCCGACGATCCCGATCTTCTGCTGGAGGACGAGACCGTGGCCGCCGCGGACGGGCGCCTCACCCGACGCCTGGCGATCGGCGCCCTCGTGCTCGCGCTGGTCGCGGTCGGGCTGACCGCATGGCGCCTCTTGTCCCCCGGCGTCGCCTCCTGTCAGTCCACCGCATGGGGTGCAGCGCCGTCGACCGCCGACCTGCCCGCCGGCTGGTCGGTCGGCGCCACCCAGTACGACGCCGATCGGCTGTCGGTGACACTGCTCGGCCCCCCGCCGGCGGACCAGGCGACCGCCCGGGCGGTGGTCTATGCGACCGCGACCTGCTACGCCCGCGACGCGGCCGTCGCGATGACGAAGTCTCAGGCCGCCGCGACGACCGGCGGGCAGACCGTGGTCGCTCGGACGGACCTTGGCGACCAGGGGTACACGGCCCTCGATTCGTCGGGAGCGAGCTTCATCCAGTTCCGCCACGGTGACGTCGTCACCTACGTGGCGGCCTCGGGCGCCGCGACGGCCGCCGAAGTGGAGACCGTCGCCTCCGCCTTCGACCGTGCCCTCCGCGGTCTCGCGTCCGCCGCCGCGGCTGCGACGCCGACGGCGTCGAGCGGCGGCTCGCCCCTGCCTTCTCCGGCGGCCTCCGCCGTTTCCTCAGCCTCGGCCGAACCCTCGCCGTCCCTGAGCGCTACCGCGCCGGAGCTCGAGGCGGCGCTCCCGCGGACCGTCGCAGGGACGGCCCTCACGATCGAAAGCGCCGTCGGGACGTCCGTGCTCGGCACGACCGCCTCGAGCCGAGCCATCACCGCCGCGCTCAGCGCGGCGGGAAGGACCGCCGACGACTTCCGCATCGCGCAGGCGTACGACGTGAACGGCACGCTGGACCTCTCGATCCTCGCGTTCCGGGTCGTCGGGATGAAGAGCGACGCGCTCCGGACGATCGTGCTCGGCACGTGGCTGTCGGCGACCGGGCCCGGCGTGACGACGAGCCCGATCACGCTCGCGGGCCGGGCGTTCACGCGGGTGGACTACGGCGACGGAGGGTCGCTGTCGTACGTCATCGCCGTCGGCGACATCGTCGTCGCGATCGGGACGTCGAACGCCAGCCTCGCCGCCCAGGCCGCGGCTGCGCTCCCCTGATCGACGCAGCAGTCCAAGCTGGCGGGCCCTGTGCGGCGGACTCTGCGCAACACCTGAACGGGACGAGTCAACCGCGCTCGCGCGAATCGATGCACTAAGCCTCGGCCAGCGCCTTCAGCTTCGCCAGCATGTCCCGCACGTGACCATCGGAGCTGCGCTGTCCGACCCTGCCGATCAATCTGCCCAGGACCCCGTAGGGCAGCTCGACGTGCTCCTCGAACGTGAAGCGGCACCCCGCCGGGAGCCGGTCCACGGCCCATCGCTGGTCGTAGCCCTTGACGCCCGTGCCCGACGTCATGTGGAGCGAGAGCGCCCGGTTCTCGACCCATTCGCTGATCACGAAGTGGAGCTTCATGAGCATGCCCGACGGCTTCTCCTCCGCGTAGACCCTGGTACCGGGGCCTCGCTTGCCGGCGTCCTCGTACTGGTACCGCCTGAGCGTTGGATACCACTTCAGGATGTTGTCCGGCTCGACCAGCAGCGGCCAGATCCGCTCCGGCGGCGCCGCGACCTCGATCGACTGATGCACTTCCATCTCGGTGGCCTCCCTGCCGTGGGTGACGGACCTCCCGTGGCGCACGGCCCCAGCCGGGTCGGTCTCGCCAGTGGCTCGGCGCGGTCCCGGCGGCCAGGGTGTGGGCCGCGCGTCGGAGCCTCCCGTGGATGCCCATTGTCCCACCGGGGTACATGCGCTCAGCCCGTTCCGGGGCGATCTCACCACCACCTGCCAGGGTCACGGGTCGGGGGAACCACGCTCATGGTGTCCCATGGAGGAGCAGAGCGGACAACCGGATCAAGTCTCCGTGGGCTGTGGCAGCCCGTGCCACGTCCACGGGTCCGGCTCGCGCCACAGGAAGTCCAGTGTTAGGGCTTTCGATCAGGTCGTCAGCGCTCTGGAACTCTCCACGCGCAGAAGTCCTGGCCTCGTGAGCGAGTAGCGTGAGCGCCAGCGCGGGAGCGAATCGGGCGTAGTCAGAGTGTCGTCGCGGAGGGGCCGGCGAGCTGCGGATCCCGGGCAACCTCGACCAGAGTGTCGTGAAAGTCTCCGCCTCCGCCGAGATCGCTCAGGCCGTCGGCGGTCAGGGTGTTCGCTGCGGTGCCACCTGGGCTCCGCGAGGCCCACCATCCGGACGGCATCGCGACGAGCCCGGGTCGGACCCGGTCTCCGACTCTGGCCCGCATGCGAACCTCGCCCCGATCGTTGAAGACCCGCACCCGCTCGCCCTCGGTGATCCCGCGCGGCATCGCGTCCGCGTGATGGATGTCCAGGAGCGGCTCGCCCTCGGCTGCGAGATGACGGGGTAGTCCTCCGTAGCTGGAGTTCAGGAAGTGGTGGGCCGACTTGGCGGTCATCAGGGCCAGTGGGAACCGCGCCACGAGAGTGGGGTCGCCAGCCGGACTCTCGCGTGCCGGCACGTACTCGGGCAGGGGATCCAGGCCACTGGCGGCGGCCGCCTCGCTCGCGAACTCGAACCGACCGGAAGGGGTCGGGAATCCGCCCTCCGCATACGGCAACCACGGCTCCGGGAGGTCCAGCTTCGCCCAGCCGTCGCGGACGAGCCGGTCGTAGGTGATCCCGTGGAGCCATGCGTGGTCGGAGGAGAGCGCATCACGGACGATCGCCTCGTCGGACTCGTGCAGATATGGCTCATCGAATCCCATCCGTCTCGCCAGGCGGCGGAAGATCTCGCTGTTCGGGAGCGCCTCGCCGACCGGTTCGATGGCAGGCAGGTTCAGGGTCAGGTAGGTATGGCCCCAGGACGGGACCAGGTCATGGTGCTCGACCTCGGTGGTCGCGGGCAGGACGACGTCTGCCTGGAGCGCCGTGTCCGTCATGAACTGCTCGATGACGACGGTAAGCAGGTCCTCTCGGCGGAGGCCGGCCATCACGAGCTGCTGGTTCGGTGCGGTCGCCGCCGGGTTCGAGTTGTACACGACGAGAGCGCGGATGGGCGGGTCAGGTGGTTCGAGCTCCCCGGCGAGCGCTCGACCGAGTTGCGCCATGTTGACCGACCGGATCGACGGGTCCTCGAGCTCGGGCATCGCGACGGTCTTGAGGGCCTCGTCGAAGAACTGCCACGTCCCCGGGTCGAGGCCGCCGCCCCGCTCGCGCCACGCGCCGACGAGCGCCGGCAGGCACGCGATGGCCCGGTGGGTGTTCGCCCCATGGGAATGATGTTCCATGCCCACGAAGACCCGGATCGCCGCGGGCCGTGTGGTCGCGTAGGCCCGGGCGATCCGGACGATCTCGCCCGCCTCCAGGCCCGTGAGCTGCGCAGCCCTCTCGGGCGGATACTCGCGCAGCCGCTCACGCAGTCGGTCGAAGCCGGTCGTGTGGCCGCTGACGTAGGCGTCGTCCTGGAGACCCTCCGCGACGATGACGTGCATCATGCCCAGCGCGAGTGCGGCGTCGGTGCCCGGCATCGGCCGGATGTGCCAATCGGCCGCTGCGGCCGTCCTCGTCCTCAGTGGGTCGATGACGACGACAGTCGCCCCGTTCGCCTTCGCCTCGCGGATGAACGGCCACAGATGGAGGTTCGTGACGATCGTGTTCGTCCCCCACAGCACGATCAGTCGGCTGTGGACGACATCCTCCGGGAGCATCCCCATGGACGTGCCCTGGGCGAGGGTGATCCCTGCGGTCGCCGTATCCTGGCAGATCGCCCGCTCGAGGCGCGTGGCCCCCAGGCGAGCGAAGAACCGGCGGTCGATCGACTCGCTCTGGACGATCCCCTGGGTCCCGAGGTAGCTATAGGGCAGGATCGCCGTTGCGCCGGAGCGTTCGACGACCGCACTGAGGCGCCCCGCGACCTCGTCGAGGGCCTCATCCCAGCCGATCTGCGCGAACTGACCGGCCCCCTTCGGGCCGATGCGACGGAGCGGGTGGAGGATGCGGTCCGGGCTGTAGACACGCTCGAGGTAGTGGTTGACCTTGGCGCACAGGCCACCGCGCGTGAATGGGTGATCCTTGGTCCCCGCGAGGTTGACCGCGACCCCGTTCTCGACCGTCACCTGCCAGGCGCAGGTGTCCGGACAGTCATGCGGACAAGCACCCCTGACGACGACCGGCAACGTTCGATCCTGTGCGGCCACTCGGGACTCCGGCGATCTGAGGTCGCAACTCTGTCACCGCACGCGATGCGCGTCCAGTCGGTCAGTGGCCCGCGCAACCACACGACGAGCAAGGGGAGCGTTGCAGCGGCGTATCGAACCTGGGCCCGACCCAAGTCAGCGGACGGGACGCGTCCGGTCAGGGTGTCGCTGCGCGTTCAGAAGGGGAGATGGAGCGGGAGACGGGTCTCGAACCCGCGACATTCAGCTTGGGAAGCTGACACTCTGCCAACTGAGTTACTCCCGCTCAGCGGGGGCATTCTAGCCCGCCCCGCCGGCCGTCGCCAACCATCCGCGGCTCGGTTGACGGCGACCAGATCCTCAGCCGGCCGTCAGGATGATCGCCTCGCGTGGACCCAACGTCAGCTGATCGCCGCCAGCAAGTTCGCTGGTCGCCCGTTCGTGGGTATCGAAGATCACGTTCCAACGGCGCCCCGTCCGCACGCGGACGCTCGCCTGCGTCGCACCGAAGTTGACCGCCACGATGACCGTCTCGCCGGGTGTCATGCGTTCGTAGACGAACAGGTCGCGCGACGCTGCGGCCAACCGCCGATACGCCCCGACCTGGAGCGCCGGGTGCCTGCGACGTAGCCAGATCAGCTTTCGATAGGTGGACAGGACCGACGAGGGATCGCGATCCTGGACCGCCACCTTCCGCGACTCGACGTCCGGGGCCATCCGTAGCCACGGCCGGGCGGCCGAGAAGCCGCCGTTCGGGCCCTCGCCCCAGGGCATCGGCGATCGCGCCTGGTCGCGATTCCACCAGGGCACCAGCATCCGCACGAGCCTTCCGCCACGCCTGGCCGGCGGATCGATGATCTCCGGCCATGGAATCGGCACGTCGCGCGCCCCGATCTCCTCGCCGTAGTAGAGGAACGGCGTGCCCCGGAGGGTCAGGCTGATCGTTCCCGCAGCTCGGGCGATCGCATCGCTCGTGGCTGCGTCGGCGCACGGCGCCAGTCGTGAGGCCTGCCGAGGTCGATCGTGATTCGAGAGCACGATCGTCGGCCAGCCATCCGGCCCGAACCGCTCCTCGTGCTTGTCGCTGGCCGCAGCGAACGCCTGCGGGTTCCAGCGTTGCCGGATCAGCTCGAAGTCGAACACAAGATGACGCGGCGCGCTCAACTTGGGAGCCAAGCCTGGATCCGAGGAAAACAGCTCGCCGACCGTCATCCGGCCAGGGTACGAATCGAGGAGTGCCCGGAACTCAGCGAGGAAGTCGGCCAGCTCGGGCCGGTCCTTGTCGTAGAGATGGACCTGCCGATCGTAGGGACGCCGACCGACGTAGCGACGAGGATTCGACGGGAGATCGGTGTGCTTGAAGAAGGCGTTGAAGACATCGAGCCGGAAGCCGTCCACGCCTCGCTCCAGCCAACCCCGCACCATCGCCTGCATCGCCGCTCGAAGCGCCGGGTTGCGCCAGTTCACGTCCGGTTGCTCGGGCAGGAACGTGTGCATGTAGAACTGGCCACGCATCTCGTCCCAGGTCCAGGCCGACCCGCCGAAGAACGACGTCCAGTTGTTCGGCTTCGTGCGGCGACCGAAGCGGTCGCGAGCGCCATCGCGCCACAGGTACCAGTCGCCGTACGGCCCGGACGGATCTCGACGTGACTCCTCGAACCAGCGATGCGCCGAGCTCGTGTGGTTCATCACCAGGTCGAGGATGATCCGGATGCCGCGTCGGTGCGCTTCGGCGACGAGGCGATCGAAGTCCTCCAGGGTGCCGAACGACGGATCGATCGCGTCGTAGTCGGCAACGTCATAACCGACGTCGAAGCCCGGGGATGGGTGGATCGGCGACAGCCAGATGGCGTCGACGCCGAGTGATCGTTCGGTGCCGTCGTTGAGGTAGTCGAGCTTCTCGATCAGCCCGGGCAGGTCGCCGATGCCATCGTCGTTGGAGTCGGCGAACGAGCGTGGATAGACCTGGTAGACCACCCCTCGCTGCCACCAGTCATCCCCGAATGCAGCGCCGATGACCGGCGGAACGGTCCCGGCCACCGGCCTGCCATCGAGCGTCGGTGCGCGGCGTGGCGCCCTGGGCATGACACGACCGTCCCTTCGTCGATCTGCGGCGCGACGCCCCCGGCTCGGTGCGACCCAGCCTACGACATCGAACGGTCGGGTCGCCGGCGACGGGAGGCCGAGCGCGGTCGCCACCTATACTCCGTGCCGATGAGCACCGATCGCCGTACCGCCATCCGTGCCTGATCGCGTTCGACTCGGGATCCTCGGGCCCCGGACCGAGGCGCCGGCGTGACCGCACCCGCCATCATCCATCTCGTCCCGCACACGCACTGGGACCGGGAGTGGTACGAGCCGTTCCAGACCTTCCGTATGCGACTGGTCGAGCTGGTCGATCAGCTGCTCGAGCGAATGGAGCGGGATCCGCGCCTGCGCTTCACCCTCGATGGACAGGCAGCGACGGTCGACGACTACCTCGAGGTACGGCCGGACGCGGAGCCGCTGATCCGACGACTGATCGCCGAAGGGCGCCTGGCGATCGGGCCATGGCAGATCCTGATGGATGAGTTCCTCGTCTCGGGTGAGACGATCGTCCGCAACCTGGAGTTCGGCTGGGCCCGGGCCGAGGGGCTCGGGCGAGCGATGCCGGTCGGGTACCTGCCGGACATGTTCGGCCATATCGCCCAGATGCCCCAGATCCTGCGCCGAGCCGGAATCGAGCGGGCGGTCGTCTGGCGCGGCGTGCCCTCATCCATCGACCGCAACACCTTCCGCTGGGCCGCCCCGGACGGCTCCGAGGTCGAGACCGAGTACCTGGTCGGTGGCTACGGAAACGGCGCCTATCTGTTTGACGTGCCGGAACGGCTGGGATCCAAGCTGGTTGGCTACCGTGCCGCGAACGCGGCCTTCTACGGCGAGCGCTCATTCCTCGCCATGTACGGTACCGATCACGCCGTCCCCTCGCCGCGCCTCGCCGACCTGGTCGACGCAGTCAATCGGGATGACGCCGGGGTGGAGGTGCGGCTCGAGACCCTGGCTGACTACGCGGCCCGACCCGAGACCGACGACCGGCCGGTCCGTCGCTGGACGGGCGAGCTGCGCTCCGGCGCACGGGCGAACATGCTGATGGGGGTCAGCTCCGCGAGGATCGACCTCAAGGCAGCCTGCGGTCGGGTCGAGCGCCTGCTGGAACGGTACGCGGAGCCCCTGACGGCGCTGCATGGGGACGCTTGGCCGGAACGACTGCTCGTGCTCGCGTGGCGGCGGGTGGTCGACAACTCGGCGCACGACTCGATCTGCGGCTGCTCCCACGACTCGGTCGTGGCCCAGGTGCTCACCCGATTCGCCGAGGCCGAGCAGCTGGGGCGGGGCATCCTGGCCGCCACCGGGCGACGGATCGGCGCCAGGGTCCCGGTCGGCAGCTGGGGCATCGTGAATCCGTCGCCGACTGCTCGGATCGATCTCGTCGCCCTCGATGTCGCGGTGGCCGAGGGAGACGAGCTCGCGTTCTCGACGGACGGGATCCGCATCGCCGTCCAGGAGCTCTCGCGCACGGACCCGCTGGTCGCGCGGTTCCAGTTCCGCGGCGACGAACTCCCGGAGCTTCTGCGACGGCGGCGACATGGCCGCGAGATCTTCGGGCGACAGCTCAACGGCGCCCGGATCGATCGCGAGGCCGGGGTTCCCACGATCACGTTGCTGGTCGACGACGTCGGCGAGCCACCGGAGCTCGACGTCGACGAGCTGATCGATGCCGTGGTGACCGCCGTCGGCGAGGCACCCACGGCCCGCTGGGAGCTCGTGGTCACGGCTCCGGACCGTCGTCAGGTCCTCGTGCAAGTGCCGGTGCCGCCACTGGGCTGGGCGACCCTCGAACCCGGCCGACCGGCGACCGACCGCGACGCGTTGACCGAGATGCAGCCGGTCGTGGCCACGGAGCGCTCGCTGTCGAATGGGCTGGTCGAGGCGATCGTAGATGGCGATGGGACGACTCGACTCCGCGGGAGCGGCTCCGAGCTGGTCGGCGTGGGGCGCCTGGTCGACGGCGGGGAGTTCGGCGACAGCTACAACTACGGGCCGCCGGCCGACGACCGGCTGGTCGAGACATCGCTGAGCGTCTCGGTCGAGCGGACCATCGGCGGGCCGCTCCTCGGCGAAGTCGTCGTCAGGCGCCGCTATGACTGGCCACTCGGCGTGGAGCCGTCGGGCTCGGCCCGAACCGACGCGACTGTCGAGACCGAGGTGACGACCAGGCTCGAACTCCGAGCCGGCGAGCCGTTCGTGCGGGTCCGGATCGAGTTCGACAATCGCTCACGCGATCACCGGCTGCGCTGGCACATCCCGCTCCCGTCACCGGCCGCAACCTCGGCCGCGGAGGGGCAGTTCGCGGTCGTCGAACGCGCTCTGACGACGGAGGGCGGGCACGGCGAGGTGCCCCTGCCGACCTACCCGGCGCGCGGATTCGTCCACGCCGCCGGCGTATCGGTCCTCCTCGACCACCTGACCGAGTACGAGCTCGTCGACGGCGGCCGGGAGCTCGCGATCACCCTGCTCCGCTCGTTCGGCCTGATCAGCCGCAATGCGAACCCGTTCCGGGAGGACCCGGCCGGACCCGAGATCCCCGTGCCCGATGCGCAGCGGATCGGTCCGTGGAGCTTCGGGTTCGCCGTCCTCCCGCATGCCGGCGGCTGGTCTGACGCCGGGATCCTGGCGGCCATGGAGCGCTACCAGCACCCCCTGCTGGCGTTCCGCGGAACGGCCCGCGAGGCCTCCGTCGAACGCGGGCGGCCCCCCGGACTCAGCGTCGACGGGCCCGGCGTCGTGATGAGCGCCCTCCGCCGCCGGGGCGACTGGCTCGAGCTTCGCCTCGCCGCCGAACGCGCCACGCCGACCGAGGCGATCATCCGCGGCGGCTTCCGTGAGGCTCGGGCGGTGGACCTGCTAGGCCGTGATGGCGGAGCGCTCAGCTGCTCCGACTCGCTCCTTCGATTGCCGCTCGGGGCCTGGGAGATCGCGACCGTCCGCCTCCGTTGACGGACGACGGGGGAGCTAACCCGACGTTGACAGCGAACCGGACCGAGACCTAGGCTCCACGTCTGAGTGGCAGCCTGCCATTCGATCTCTGCGTCCACCTGCTCCCTCGCAGCCGCCGCAGAGCATCCGGTTGAGCGTATGAGCCGCGATCGCTTCCCACCGGGAGGGAACCGGCGAGCGCCTCGGATCCTTGCCGGAAGAGGAGGAGATCGACCAGAACCGAGGGTGCCTTGTCGTGGTATCCGTCCGCCGTGCACCGCGAAGCGTGGCCTGCGCCGGAACTCTGTGGAGGTCGTCGGTGAATCGATCGCTGAAAGTCCTGTCGTTGTTCATGACGAGCGCGCTCGTCCTGGCAGCTTGCAGTTCGGGCACTGCAACAACCACTCCATCCGCGGCGGGATCTGCCGCAGCCAGTGCGCCTGCGGCGAGCGTGCCCGCAGCCAGTTCCGCCGCTGGCGCCACGATCACCGTCACCTCGCTGTGGGGTGGCAGTGAGCAGGCTGCGTTCCAGAAAGTCCTCGACGCGTTCAAGGCCGCGACCGGCATCACTGCGACCTATCAGGCGCAGCGCACGGACTACGCGACGGTGCTCCAGACCAAGATCACCAGCGGCAGTCCACCCGACGTCGCGATCATGCCGAACCTCGGCTTCCTGCGCCAGTTCGCCCGTTCGGGCGGCATCAAGAAGATCAGCGATCTCGGGATCGACCCGGCCAGTCTCGCCGCGAACTACCCGCCGGGCATCCTCGACTCGGGCCTGGTCGACGGGAATCTCTACGGGATCATGGTCAAGTTCAACAGCAAGAGCACGGTCTGGTATCGGCCTGACCTGTTCACGAAGGACGGAGTCACCGTTCCGAAGACCTGGGACGAGTTCAAGAGCGTCCTCGATGCCCTTCAGGCGAAGGGCATGCAGACGCCGCTCGCACTGGGCGCCAAGGACTCCTGGACGCTGACCGACTGGTTCGAGGAGATCTACCTCCGCCAGAGCGGCGCCGACGCGTACAAGAAACTCTTCAGCCCTGCCGGCGACTGGACCGACCCGACCGTCGCGGCCGCGATCAACTCGATGAAGGAAGTCCTCAACGAGAAGTACGTCAGCGGCGGCATCAAGGGCGCTCTCGGCACGAGCTTCACCGACGGGATCGCGGAGGCCTTCAGCGCGAGCCCCAAGGCCGCCATCTACTACGAGGGCGGATTCGTGGGCGGCCTGGCGACGGGTCAGACCAACACCGCGCTCGTGCCGGGCACGACGATCGACTGGTTCGACTTCCCGACCTTCGCCAACGGCCAGGGCTCGGGGGCGGCCGAGATCGGCGGCGACGAGATCGCGGCGCTGACCACCAATCCGGGCGTCAAGGAGTTCATCCAGTACATGACCACCGCTGACGCCGGGACGGTCTGGGCCCAGACGGGTGCGATCATCTCGCCGGTCAAGGCCGTCGGCGCGAGCGCCTACCCGAACGATCTGGCCAAGAAGGAAGCAGCCCAGGTGGCAGGCGCCACGGCAGTCGTCTACGACGGCTCCGACACGCAGCCGGCAGCAGCGCCCGACATGGGCGCCATGCTCCAGAATGCCATCCAGGGACAGGACCTCACGGGCCTCTTGAAGACGTTCAACGACGGCGTCAAGACCGCGTGGGCCAACGAGAAGTGATCACGACTGCCTAGGCAACCGAAGGCGCGGGCGGGCCACCCGCCCGCCCGCGCCTCACGTTCTGATGAGGAATGCCAGTGGCAGTAGATCCTCATTCGACCCCTGGCCGCATCGGGACCAGCGCCCCCGCGCCAAGGGTCCCTGGTGGAAGTGGCGCCCGATTCGGGCGCACCAGGCCGATCGTCCTGGCGATCTTCCTTCTACCGGCGGCCGTCCTGCTCGCGGTGTTCATCGGCTACCCGGTGCTCTATACGCTGCGCTTGAGCGTCGACCGCGGGCTGGGTGGGAATTTCACGCGGCTCGTCGGGCTCGACAACTACGTCAGCCTGTTCAAGGACCCGACGTTCATCCAGGCGATCGTCAATAACCTCCTGTGGATCGTCTTCTACGCGGGATTCGTCATCGGCCTGGGCCTGCTCATCGCCGTCGTGGCGATGCGGGTTCGCTACGAGACCATCATCAAGGCGATCGTCTTCCTGCCGATGGCCATCGCGGCCACGGCGCTGGCGGTCATCTGGGAGTTCGTCTATCAGCCCGATCCGAAGATCGGTCTGCTCAATGCGATCATCGGTTTCGCCCACGGACCCGCCATCTCGTGGCTAGGCGACTCGAGCGTCGTCAACGGGGCCCTGATCACGGTCGGGATCTGGGGCTCGACCGGCTTCGCGACGGTCATCCTGTCGGCCGCCCTCAAGGGCATTCCGACCGAGGTCCTGGAGGCCGCCCGGACGGACGGCGCGAATGAGTTCCAGATCTTCGCCCGGATCATCGTGCCGATGGTCAGCCTGCCGATCTCGGTCCTTGCCGTCACCCTCACGGTCAACGTCATCAAGCTCTTCGACATCCCCTATGTGATGACCCACGGCGGGCCGGGCACATCGAGCCGGGTGATCGCATTCCAGATGTACATCCAGGGCTTCCAATCCGGTCAATTGGGGCAGGCCGCGGCTGTCGCGGTGGTGATGCTGATCGTGATGATCCCGATCATGGCCTTCAACATTCGCCGCTTCCGTACGTCTTCGGTGGTTTGAATGGGCGCCAACGCTGACGCCCGCCCTGCGGCGCGCGTATCCACAGACACCCTCAGCGGACGGATCGTCAAGAATCTCGGCCGGACGCCGGTCCACATCGTGCTGGCCATCGTCGCCGTCATCTGGCTCGCGCCGACGATCGGCCTCCTGGTGACCTCATTCCGACCACGATCAGACATCCAGGCCAGCGGCTGGTGGGATGTCCTGTCCACCCTTCGCTTCACACTCATCAACTACGAGAACGTGCTCCAGGGGCAGGGCATGGGCCCTGCCTTCCTGAACAGCGTCATCATCTCCGTGCCGTCGACCCTGCTCCCCCTGGCGCTCTGCTCGCTGGCGGCCTACGGCTTCTCGTGGCTCAAGTTCAGGTTCAAGGACTCGTTGTTCCTGATCGTCGTGGCGCTGATGATGGTGCCGGTCCAGGTCGGCTTCATCCCCTTGCTAACGCTCTTCAAGCCCCTGCATCTCACCCAGGGTTTCGTCGGGATCTGGCTGGCGCACACGGCCTTCGCCCTGCCGTTCGGCATCTTCCTGCTGCGGAACTTCTTCATCACGTTGCCCAAGGACCTCATCGAGGCCGCCCGGATCGACGGCGCCTCGGACGTCGGGATCTTCCGCACGATCGTGGTGCCGCTGTCTGTTCCGGCGATCGCGGCCTACGGGACCTTGCAGTTCCTGTGGGTCTGGAACGACCTCCTGATGTCGCTCGTGTTCGTGTCCAACAACGCGAACTA
>JBGPFS010000045.1:0-13884 GCA_041483455.1 Candidatus Limnocylindria bacterium
GACCGGACTGGGACGGCGCGACGTGGTCTGGGGCGGGCAGCGGCACGTACTGGACGATCAACCCGAAGGAGTACGCCGATCCCCGCAAGCACGGGCCGGAGTACCTCGCCCGGTCGAGGCGGCGCTCAGGGCCGGCGGATCCGCGAGCCGGGCCGGCCAGGTCCGACGCCGCCGAGGGCGACGCACCCGGCGGCCGGGCGGATCCGGGCCGCGCCGCGACGCCGGGACGGGGAGCTTCGAGCCGTCGCGACCCGCGAGGCCGCGGCCGGACGGTAGGCGGTCCCGTCGCGCCCGACCCCGCCGACCCGCCCGACGCCGCGCCGCCGCGCGATCCGTCCGGGTCAGGCGGCAGGATCGGCCGCCCCGCCCGGATCGCCGTCGCACTGATCGGCTGGGCGCCGCCGGCCTTCGCAGCCGGCCTCATCGTCGGCCAGCTCACGGGTTGCGCCCGGTATGCGGCCAGCTGCTCGGCGGGTCTCGAGTGGGCCGGTCCGATCCTGGCGGCGGCGCTGGCCGCCCTGCTGCTCGCGGCGCTTCTCGGATTCCCGCGACTCGCCGGGCTCGCGGCCGCCGGGTCGATCGGGCTCGCGGTCGGCGGCCTGCCGGCCGCGGCCGTCCTGGCCGCCGTCTCCGGCGGTCGACCCGGTGGAGACGGCACGGGCCTCATCCTCGGGGCCGTCCTGGCGACCGGCTGGCTCGTCGGGGTCGGCCTGCAGGCATCCGGACGCTTCGCCGGGCTGCCGCGTACGATGGGTGCGTGAGCCGCCGG
Source organism: Candidatus Limnocylindria bacterium (assembly GCA_041483455.1). Lineage (GTDB taxonomy): Bacteria > Chloroflexota > Limnocylindria > Limnocylindrales > CSP1-4 > JBGPFS01. The sequence goes on from JBGPFS010000045.1 coordinate 770, forward strand.
CGCGATCAGCACGACCTGAGCAGCGCCGCCCAGGAGTACCTGCTGGCGCTCCGGGCGATCGCCGGCGATGGGTCGCGGGCGACGGCCGCCCAGGTCGCCCGGCACCTCGGCGTCTCGGTCCAGGCCGCCAGCGAGATGTTCCGCCGGCTCGGGGCGGACGGCCTGGTCGACCAGGCGGACGGGCGGGAGCTCCTCCTCACGGATCCCGGCCGGGCGGCGGCCGACGGGATCTTCCGGCGGCACGCCCTCCTCGAGTGGCTGCTCATCTCCGTCGTCGGGCTGGGCTGGTCGGAATCCGACGAGGAGGCCGGACGGCTCCAGGGCGCCATCTCGCCGCGGGTCGAGACGCGCCTCGACGAGATGCTCGGCCACCCCGAGACGTGCCCGCACGGCAACCCGATCGATGCCGCCACCGCCCGCCGGCGACCGGCCGGCGTTCCCCTCGACACGATCGAGGCCGGCCAGCGGGCGACGATCTACCGGATCACCGAGCCCGCCGAGGAGGACCCCGGGCTCATGTCCTACCTCGAGGCGCGGGCCCTGACGCCGGGCGCCCAGATCACGGTCCTGGCGCGCTCCGGGTCGCTCGACTCGCTCACCCTCGACGGTCCGCGTGGCCGGGCGACCCTGGGGCTGAGGCCTGCCTCGCTCATCCGGGTCCTGCCGGGCGACGCCGATCCCGGGCTGTTCCACCGGGTGCCGGCTGCCCGGACGTAGCGCGCGGTCGCCGGTCCCGTCAGCGCCGGCGTGACGCCCTCCCGGCCGCGACCCGGCCGAACGGTTCCGGCCTGGCGCGCCCGGTCGAGTACGATTCCCGATCATGACCGACGTTCGTGTTCGCATCGCGCCCAGCCCCACCGGGCCGCTCCACATCGGGACCGCCCGGACCGCCTTGTTCAACTATCTCTACGCGCGCCACCACGGCGGCACGTTCGTCCTCCGGCTCGAGGACACCGACGTCGCCCGCTCGTCGACGGCTTACGAGCAGGACATCCTCGACGGGCTCCACTGGCTCGGCCTGACCTGGGACGAAGGTCCCGGGGTCGCCGGTGAGGCGGCCCGCGGCGGGTACGGCCCGTATCGCCAGATGGAGCGGCTCGATCGCTACCGGGCGGCCGCCGATCGCCTGCTCGCCGAGGATCGGGCGTACCCGTGCTACTGCACGAAGGAGGAGCTCGATGCCGAGCGGGCGCGGCTCGAGGCGGCCAGGCTCCCGCCGCGCTACAGCGGCCGGTGCGCGGACCTCACCCCGGCCGAGCGGGCCGCCTTCGAGGCCGACGGACGCCGCCCGGCGCTCCGCTTCCGGATCGAGCCCGGTCTCGTCGCGTTCGACGATCTCGTCCGCGGCCGGGTCGAGATCGACGCCAGCGCGCTCGGCGGGGACATGGTCATCCTCCGGGCCGACGGGACGCCGCTCTACCACTTCACGGTGGTCGTCGACGACGCCGCGATGCGGATCAGCCACGTCATCCGGGGCGAGGACCACCTCTCGAACACCCCGAAGCACATCCTCCTCTTCCGGGCGCTCGGCGAGGCGATCCCCGCCTTCGCCCACCTGCCGCTCATCCTCAATCCGGACCGGACGAAGATGAGCAAGCGCAAGAGCCAGACGGCGATCGGCGACTACATCGCCCAGGGGTTCACCCGCGAGGGTCTCGTCAACTACCTCGCCCTGCTGGGCTGGTCGACCGGGACGGAGGAGGAGGTCCTCTCGCTCGACGAGATCGCCTCCCGGTTCGATCTCGACCATGTCCAGAAGGGCGGCGCGGTCTTCGACCGCGAGCGACTCGAATGGCTGAACGGTCAATGGATCCGGCGCCTCGAGCCGGTCGAGCTGGTCGACCGGTTGCGGCCGTTCCTGGCCGCCGAGGTCGCCGCCGGCCGGATCGACCGGCAGCCGACCGACGATGAGGTCCTGACGCTCGTGCCGCTCATCCAGGAGCGCCTGCCCGTCCTCGGCGCGGTCGGCGAGCTCATCGGGTTCCTCTTCCGCGAGCGCGTCGAGCTCGACCCGGCGCTCCTCGTCCCGAAGCGCTGGGACGCCGCGACGGCGCTCCAGGGTCTCGCCGCCGCGCGCGAGGCGATCGGCGCGGTGGGACCGGTGCGGTTCGAGGCGGACGAGCTGGAGCCGCCGCTCCGGGCGCTCGCCGAGGCGCGCGGCTGGAAGGCCGGCGACCTGTTCATGGCGATCCGCGTCGCGGTGACCGGGCGGACCGCGGCGCCGCCCCTGTTCGACACGCTCGTGGCCCTGGGCCGGGATCGCGCCCTCGCCCGCCTCGATGCCGCGATCGAGGTCCTGGCCGCGGCTGCCTGATCCCACGCGCGGCCGCGGCGCCGTGCCGGGATCCGACGCGCGGATCCGTCCGCCATCGGCCGGTCGACCGCCCGTTCACCCGCCGTTAACCGCCGCCTGCCAGACTGGATCCGGATGGCACGCACGATCCTCGTCGTCGATGACGAGACCACGCTCCGTGAGACGCTCGTCGAGGCCCTCGAGGTCGAGGGCTTCCGGGTGGTCGCCGCCGCCGACGGTCGCGAGGCGCTCGCCCGGTTCCGCGCGGAGCGCCCCGAGCTCATCGTGCTCGACCTGATGCTCCCCGAGCTGTCCGGAGTGGAGGTCTGCCGGATCGTCCGGGCGGAATCCGAGGTCCCGATCCTCATGTTGACGGCCAAGGATTCGGAGGTCGACAAGGTCGTCGGGCTGGAGCTCGGCGCCGACGACTACGTGACGAAGCCGTTCAGCCTGCGCGAGCTGACGGCGCGGATCCGGGCCCTCCTCCGCCGCTCGGAGCAGGCCGCGACACCTTCGCCCCCGGCCGTCGTCGACCTCGGGCCCGTCCAGGTCGACCTGGCAGGCCACCGGATCCTGCGCGACGGCCGGGCGGTCCCGGTCAAGCCGAAGGCGTTCGAGCTGCTCGCGTTCCTGATCAGGAACCCCGGCCAGGCCTTCACCCGCGACCAGCTGCTCGAGCACGTCTGGGGGTACGACTACGCCGGCGAGACGCGCACCGTGGATGTCCACGTCCACTGGCTGCGGACGGCGCTGGAGTCCGACGCGGGGGCCCCGCAGTACCTCCACACGGTCCGTGGCGTCGGCTACGTCTTCCGACGCCCCGGCTGATCCAGCCGCCCGGCTGATCCGGCCGCCCCGGCCTGGCTCTAGCCGAGTACCGCCCGGAGGGCGACGAACCCGAGCGCGGCCATGGCGGCCGACGCGGGGATGGTCAGGACCCACGCCGCGATGATGTTGCCGGCCACGCCCCAGCGGACCGCCTTCGGTCGGTCGACCGAGCCGACGCCCATGATCGCGCTCGAGATCACGTGGGTCGTCGAGACCGGCATCCCGAAGTGGCTCGCCCCGAGGATGACGGTCGCCGCGGTCGTCTCGGCGGCGAACCCGTGGACCGGGTCGAGCTTGACGACCTTCTGGCCCATCGTCTTGATGATCCGCCAGCCGCCGCCCGCGGTCCCCATGCTGATCGCCGTGGCCGCCAGGATGATCACCGGCAGGGGCACCGCCCTGGTCGGGATGATGCCTGCGGCGAAGAGCGACAGGGTGATGATCCCCATCGTCTTCTGGGCGTCGTTCGAGCCGTGGCTGAAGGCCATGTAGCCCGCGCTCACCACCTGGAGCCGCCGGAACCGCTCGTTCAGGCGGCCGGGATTCGCGCGCCGGAAGACCCAGTAGATGAGCGCCATCAGGCCGAACGCGAGTGCGAAGCCGATGAGCGGTGAGGTGACGAGCGGGATGAGGACCTTGTTGACGACGCCCTCGACCTGGATCGTCCCGAACCCGCCGGCTGCGGTCGAGGCGCCCAGCAGCCCGCCGATGAGCGCGTGCGACGACGAGCTCGGGATCCCGAGCCGCCAGGTGATGAGGTTCCAGCAGATGGCCCCCATGAGCGCGCCCATCACCACGACCTGGTTCGGGTCGACGCCGGACCCGCCGAAGGGCAGCGGCCTGACGAGCCCGCCGGCGATCGTGTTGGCGACCGCTGTCCCGGTCAGCGCACCGACGAAGTTCGCGGTGGCCGACAGGAGGATCGCGTACTCGGGTCGGAGGGCCCGGGTCGAGACCGAGGTCGCGATCGCGTTGGCCGTGTCGTGGAAGCCGTTGATGTAGTCGAACCCGACGGCGAGGACCAGGATCGCGATGAGGACCGCGCTGAAGCCGTCAGGCACGCGGCATCGGGACTTCGGGTCGGCTCACGGGGTATCAGGCTAGCACGCTGCGGCCGCCTCGGACCCGCCCCGCCGGGGCCTGGCGGCGCGCTTCGGCCGGCGGCGCGCTTCGGCCGGCGGCGCGCTCCGGCCGGCAGCGCTCGCCCGCATCAGCCGGCGGGGCGGCTCGCTCGGCTATCCTTCGGCCCATGCGCCTGAGTCGACTCTTCTTCACCAGCCTCCGCGACGACCCCGCCGACGCGGAGATGCCGTCGCATCGCCTCCTCGTCCGGGCCGGCTACGTCCGCCAGCTCGGGTCGGGCCTCTACTCACTCCTGCCGCTCGGGTTCCGGGTGACGAAGCGGGTCGAGCAGGTCATCCGCGAGGAGCTCGACCGGATCGGCGGCCAGGAGATGGAGATGCCGGTCGTTCATCCCGCCGAGCTCTGGCGGGAGAGCGGCCGCTACGACCAGATCGGGCCCGAGATGGCCCGCTTCAAGGATCGCGGCGACCGGGACATGGTGATCGCGATGACCCACGAGGAGGTCGTGGCCGACCTGCTCCGCGACATCGTCAAGAGCTACCGCCAGCTGCCCGTCATCGTCTACCACTTCCAGACGAAGTTCCGCGACGAGCCGCGCTCGCGGGGCGGGCTCATCCGGGTCCGCGAGTTCGTGATGAAGGACTCCTACAGCTGCGATCGCGACGAGGCCGGCCTCGACGCCGCGTACTGGGCCCATCACGCCGCCTATACCCGGATCTTCGAGCGGCTCGGGCTCCAGGCGATCGCGGTCAGCTCGGACGTCGGGATGATGGGCGGCAGCCAGGCCCATGAGTTCATGGTCCTCAACCCGGCCGGCGAGGACGTCCTGGTCCTGTGCGAGACCGGCGACTACGCGGCGAACCGCCAGGTGGCGGTCGTCCCGAAGCCCGGGCCGGCCGGCGGCGCGGACGAGGCGCCCCTTCCGCTCGAGGAGGTGGCGACGCCCGGGACGGCGACGATCGCCGACCTGGCGGCATTCCTGGGGATCGGCGAGGACCGGACGGCGAAGGCGACCTTCTTCACGACCGGCGACGGCCGGCTGGTCACGGCGATCGTGCGCGGCGACTTCGACGTGAACGAGACGAAGCTGGCGAACGCGGTCAAGGCGATCGGGGGGCTCCGGCCGGCGAACGTCGAGGAGATCAAGGCGGCCGGGATGGAGCCCGGCTACGGCTCGCCGATCGGCGCCCACGACACGGTCGTCGTGGTCGATGACCTGGTCGCGCGCTCGCCGAACCTGGTCGCCGGGGCGAACCGCGAGGGGTTCCACCTCCGGAACGTCAACCTGCCCCGCGACTACACGCCCGACGTGGTGACCGACATCACGAACGCCCGGGCGGGCGGTCCCTGTCCGGCCTGCGGCGGCCCGCTCATCCTGCGCAACGGGATCGAGGTCGGCAACATCTTCAAGCTGGGGACGAAGTACACGGAGGCCCTCGGCGCCTTCTACCTGGGCGAGGACGGCGAGCGCCACCCGATCGTCATGGGCTCGTACGGGATCGGCCTCGGTCGCAACGTCGCCTGCATCGTCGAGGCCCATCACGACGCGAAGGGGATCGCCTGGCCCGAGGAGGTCGCGCCGTACCCCGCTCACCTCGTCTCGATCGGGGCGGACAAGGAGCCGCGCGTCCCCGAGATCGCCGAGCGCTGGCACGACGCGGCGGCGGCCGCCGGGCGCGAGCTGCTGTGGGACGACCGGTCGGAATCGCCCGGGGTGAAGTTCACCGACGCCGAGCTGCTGGGGATGCCCTGGATCGTGACGCTCTCGCCGCGCTCGCTCGCCGCGGGCGGCGCGGAGGTGACCGAGCGGGCGACCGGTGCGCGCGCCGTGCAGCCGCTCGCCGAGGTCGAGGCCTGGCTCAGCGGGGTGGGCCCGCGCCCCACCGGCTGAGCGCGGCAGCGCCCCGGACCGTCGAGCGACGGCCGCGCCGCTGCCCCGGGGCGGGTCAGTCGGCGGGCGGCGCGTCCTCGTCGATCGCCGTGCCGTCGAGGGCCAGGACCGGCCCGTCCGCGGCGCCGGCCTCGGCCAGCAGGTCGGACGACTCGATCGCGCGCTCCACGATCCGCTCGATCGCATCGTCGATCCGGGCGATCGAGAACGTGATGTTCGGGGGGATCGCCGCGGAGATCGCGATCTCGGAGATCCGATAGGGCGAGTTCTTCTGGCGGAGCGAGCGGTTCGCCTTCTCCTGGAGCGCCGTCGCCTTGATCACCACGTCGGCGAGGATCCCCGGGTCGATCCGGTCCACGGCCGTGGAGAGGCCGCGCTTGGCGAGCCCCAGTCCTTTACGCGCCCCCTGGCCGGCGGCCTCGAGCCCGCGGTGGGCCTTCTCCGTCGTCGCCGGGTCGGACAGCGCGGCGCCCGTCCGATCGGCTTTCTGGCGGGCCGCCTCGGTCGCCCCCTCGGCGAGGGTCCGAGCGCTCGTCACCGCCTCCTCGGCGGCCTGCTTGGCCCGGTCCAGGATGCCCATGGGACGCCTCCACCCGGTGCCGGCCGCGCCCGGCCTAAGCGTGCTTGACGACGATCCGCTCGATGATGTTCGCGACGTCCTCGCAGGCGTCGACGGCCGATTCGAGGAGGGAGTAGATCTCCTTCCACTTGACGAGCTCGATCGCGTCGGTCTCGCCCTCGAACAGCCCCGCGATCGCCGCCCGGACGAGCTGGTCGCCCTCGTTCTCCAGGCGATGGACCTCGATCCAGTACTTCTCGAGGTTCTTGAACCCGCGGAGATGGAGCAGGGCCTCGTGGAGCTGCTCGCACTGGCGGACGATGATCGAGGCCTGCTGGACGGCCGTCGCCGTCGGGGCATCGATCCGGTAGAGGACGAACGTGTCGGCCACTTCCTCGACCAGGTCGAGGACGTCGTCGAGCGCGCTGATCAGGCGGTGGATGTCCTCCCGGTCGAACGGGGTGACGAAGGTGTGCTCGAGCCGGTGGCCGATGTCGTGGCTGATCTCGTCGCCCCGGTGCTCGGCGTCACGGATCTCTCCCGAGCGGCGCTCCACGACGTCGTAGCTCCGGAGCATCGCCTCGAGGAGGCGGGCGCCGCCGAGGACGTTCGCGGCATCCTCGACGAACAGGTCGAAGAAGCGTTCCTCGCGCGGGATGATGCGGAAGCGCACGCGGGTCCTCCAGGGGATCGATCGGCCGCTGCAAGCGTACCCGGAGCGGGCCGCGTCCGCGAGCCGGCGGCCCGGACCTCGGCTGTGCGATGCTCCCACCGTGGACGGTCTCGTCGTCGCCTTCATCGCCGTGCTGGCGATCCTCATCGGCGTCACGGCGGCCCTGGCCATCGCCCGCGGCCGGGCGGTCGAGCGGATCGACGAGCTCGTCGGGGGGCCGGCGGACCTGTCGGCCGAGCAGCGGGTCAGGGACCTGCTCGACCGGACCGCGACAGCCGAGTTCGAGGCGGGACAGGTCGTCCGCGATCGACAGGTCCTGGCCGACATCCTGGGGATCGGGATCGTCCGGCTCGACGACGCGCTCCGAGTCGACGTCGCGAACACCGCCGCCTGCGCCCTGCTCGGTCGCCCACCCGGCACGCTGGTCGGGCTCAGCGCGATCGAGGCCTTCCTGGACGGCCGGATCGAGCAGGTCGTCGCGGCTGCCCGCGAGCGCGGCGGGGCCACCGGTGAGCTCACGCTCCGCCAGGCGGACGGCCCGACACTCCTCGTGCGGGCCCGGCGAAGCCCGGTCCGGGGCGTCTGGCTGACCCTCGAGGACGTCTCCGAGCTGCGTCGCCTCCAGCGGATCCGGGCCGAGTTCATCGACAACCTCAGCCACGAGCTGCGGACCCCGCTGACGACGGTCAGCCTGCTGGCCGAGACGCTCGTCCGCGAGGCCGACCTCGCCGGTGAGGCGATCCCGGCCCGGATGCGCGACCGGATCGCCAAGATCGAGGTGGAGACGGGCCACCTGAGCCAGATGGTCGCCGAGCTGCTCGACCTCTCGAAGATCGAGTCGGGCGGCCCGATCCTCCTCATCGACGAGGTCGACCTCGGGCGCCAGGCGGGCGCGACGATCGAACGGCTCCAGCTCTTCGCCGAGCGGCAGGGCGTCCACCTCGCGGCCGACGTGCCGGCCGAGGGGGTCCCTCCCGTCCGAGGGGCCGAGGACCGGCTCGGCCAGGTCCTGGTCAACCTCCTCCACAATGCCGTGAAGTTCTCGCCGGAGGGGGGTGACGTGACGGTCCGCGTCCGTTCCGCCGGAGGGGAGGTGAGCGTCGCCGTGGTGGACCATGGGATGGGCATCCCGCGCGGGGACCTCGACCGGGTCTTCGAGCGGTTCTACAAGGTGGACCGGGCCCGCTCGAGGGTCGGCGGCGCGCGGGGTGGGACCGGCCTCGGGCTGGCGATCGCCCGCCACGTGGTGGAGGGCCACGGAGGCCGGATCCGCGTCGAGTCCGAGGAGGGCCGCGGCTCCACGTTCACGTTCGCGCTTCCGGTGGCCCAGGGCGCCGGCCCCCCCGGCTCCACCGCCGCCGCGCCCGGCGCCGCGACGCCCGCGGCCGCGACGCCCGCCGCCGGGACGGCCGCCGCTCCGCCTGCCGCCGGCCAGCCTGCCGCCACTCCGCCTGCCGCCTAGGGGGATCGATGGACCGTTTCCACGTCGCGACGCTCAACATCCTCAACCTCGCCGATCGCTGGGACGAGCGCCTGCCGCTCCTGCTGGCCGACTTCGCCGCGCTCCAGCCGGACGCGCTCGGGCTCCAGGAGGTCGTCTACGTCCTCCAGCAGGACCGGGTCATCGGAGCGGCCGGAGCAGGGGAATACCGAGCCGTCCGTGGCTGGGCGGGCCGGCCCGAGTACGGCAACTCGATGCTCCTGCGGGCCGACCTCTCGTCCGGCGACCCGGACCGGCTCGACCTCGGCCTGGCCCGGGCGGCGCACGGCGTCCGGCTCGTCCTGCCCGGCGGGTCGAGCGTGCTCTTCGCCGTGACGCACCTCCACCACGCCGTCGACGGAGCCGCCGAGCGCGAGGCACAGGCGGACGCGCTCATCCACTGGCTCGCCGCGGCGCCCGCGGCCGACGCGCAGGTGGTCGTGGGCGACTTCAACGCCGACCCGACCGAGCCGGCCTACGCCCGGATGGTCGGCGCGGGCTTTCGCTCGGCCCACCGCGAGGTGAACGGCGCCGAGCCGGCGGTCACCTGGCCTTCGGGGCTCCAGGCGCCGGCGATGGACACCGACGGCGACCCGGACTGCCTCGACTACATCTGGATCCGCGGGGCCGCCGCGGTCGACGACTGCCGGCTCGTCTTCGACCGGTCCGCCGTCGGCGATCCGACCCTCTACCCGTCCGACCACCTGGGCCTGGCGGCGCATCTCCGGATCGGGGCCTGAGCGTGGCAGACGCCCCCAGCGCGCCTGTCCTCCGGCTCGCGCACCGCGGGGACCATCGGCGGTTCGCCGAGAACTCAACGTCGGCGCTCCTGGCGGCGCTCCGGGTCCCGGGCTGTGACGGCGTCGAGTTCGACGTGCGGGCCGCCCGCGACGGCGTCCCGGTGGTCCTCCACGACGAGACGCTGACTCGGGTCCACGGCCGACGGGCGCGTGCGGCGGACCTGACGGCCGACGAGCTCGAACCGATGGGGATCCCGCGCCTCTCCGACGTCCTGCTGGCCCTGCCCCGGTGGGCGTTCCTCGACGTGGAGCTCAAGGAAGACCTCGGGCGCTCGGTGGTCGAGGCCCTCGTCTCGAGCCGCGGGGCCCACCTCCGGGCCGCGGTCGTCTCGTCCTTCCTGCCCGTCGCGCTCGAGCGGATCCGGGGCCTCGCGCCCGGCTGGCCGTGCTGGCTCAACCTGGAGAGGCTGACCGCCGGCGCCATCCGGACGGCGGGGGTGCTCGGCTGTGCCGGGGTCTCGGTCGAGCATGGCGCGCTCGATCCGGCGTCGGTCGGGCGGGCGAAGGCGGCCGGGCTGGCGGTCGCGGCCTGGACCGTGACCGAGCCCGGGGAGTACGAGCGCCTGGCGGACCTGGGCGTGGTCGCCATCTGCGTCGAGGGCGCGGCGCTCGACGACCGCTGACGACCAGGTGTGGGTCGGCGCCGCGGCGCGGCCCGCGCCGCCTACCTCCGCGTCCCGGCGGACGACTCGGTCAGGCCGGCTTCGTCGCCCGGACGATCGCCGCGAACATCCCATCGGCTACTTCGTGGGTCGGCACGACCTCGATCCCGGAGAGACCGGCGGCGGTCAGGCCCGCCCGGTACTCCTCGAACGAGAGCGCCCCGGCGATGCAGCCGGCGAAGCTGCCCCGCTCGGCCCGCTGCTCGGGGGTCAGGTCGTCCCGGGCGACGACGTCGCTCACCCCGACCCGGCCGCCCGGCCGCAGGACGCGGGCGATCTCGCGCAGGACCGCTCCCTTGTCCGCGGCCAGGTTGATGACGCAGTTGCTGATCACCACGTCGACGCTCGCGTCGGCGACCGGGAGGGCTTCGATCGTCCCCTCGCGGAACTCGACGTTCGTCGCCCCGGCCTCGGTGGCGTTCCGCCGCGCCAGCTCGAGCATCTCGGGCGTCATGTCGATCCCGATCGCGCGCCCGCTCGGGCCGACCCGCCGGCCGGAGAGCAGGACGTCGATCCCGCCGCCGGAGCCGAGGTCGAGGACCGTCTCGCCCTCGCGCAGCTCGGCGACCGCGGTCGGGTTCCCGCAGCCGAGGCTGGCCAGGACCGCGGCGTCGGGCAGGGCGGACCGGTCAGCGGCGCCGTACAGCTCCGACCCGAACACGATCTCGCCCGCTCCCGGCGTGTCGCAGCAGCCCGACCCGCAGTCGCAGCTGTCGGCGGCCTCGATGGTCGGGAGCCGACGGTTGTCGGCGATCACCGGGCTCAGATCGGCGGCCGGGTCGAGCACGGATCGGGCGGCCTCGGCGTAGCGGGCGCGGACCTCGTCGTGGATCGAGTCGGGGGTGGTCATCGGGTTCTCCATGCGGCTGGCTGCGGTCGAGCCCGGCGGGACGCCGCGACATGGTCCCTCGAATATCGATGTTTGTCAATATCGACCTTGCTCGATATCATCGTCGCGTGAAGACCCGCTCGATCGACCCGGAGATCCGGCTCCTCCAGGCTCTCGGCGACCCGACCCGCCTGGCCATCGTCCGCCAGCTGACCGCCGATGGGGAGACCTGCGCCTGCGACTTCACGGCCTGCTGCGACGTCCGCCAGCCCACGATCTCGCATCACCTGCGGGTCCTTCGCGATGCCGGGGCCATCGTCGGCGAGCGGCGCGGGACGTGGATCTGGTATCGGCTCGACCCGAGCGTGGCCGAGCGCGTCGGGTCGATCGCCCGGGCGCTCGTGCCCGGCGGCCTCATCCCGGCGGCCGAGCTCACCGCGCGGCGAGCAGCTCCGGGGGCAGGAGCCAGCGAAGGACGCCCGAGCCGGCCCTGATCGGCCGGGGCAGGTCGATCCGGCAGATCGCGCCCTTGCGCATCGGGATGGCCGACGCGCCGGTCAGCGTCGCGACGAGGTCGCTCAGATCCGGGTCGTGGCCCACCAGGAGCGGTCGGACCGGGTCGACGGCGTCTCGCAGGATCCGCTCGACGGTCCCCGGCTCGATCGGGCCGGCCAGCCGGTCGTCGAGCGCCACCGCGCGCCCGAGTCGTGCCGCGACGAGCTCGGCGGTCTCACGTGCTCGGACCTTCGGCGAGCTGACGATCAGGTCGGTCACGAATCCGATCGCCGCGAGGTGGGCGCCGAGCCGCTCGGCCTGCTCGCGACCCTTGGCCGAGAGAGGACGATCCGCGTCGGAGCCGGCCCACGCCGTCGGGTCGCCCGCGTGAGCGTGGCGCAGGAGGTGGAGCTCGGTCGTCGCCATCGCGCTCCGAGGATACGCTCCGGCTGAGCCGTCAGTCGCCCCCTCCAGATCGGAGGCCGCCGTGCCCGAGCGCGGAGGTCAGGGGTTCAGGTCCTCGACCTCGCCGGTGGCGAGGAACACGACGTCTTCGGCGATGTTCGTCACCCGGTCGCCGATCCGTTCCAGGTAGTGGGCGGCGAACAGGATCCGCGCCCCCCGGTCGACATTCGCCGGGTCCGTCCGCATCAGCTCGAGGACCTCGTCGAACAGCCGGTGGTAGAGGGTGTCGATGTCATCGTCCCCCGCAGCCACGTCGCGCGCCCGTGCGTCATCGATGTCGACGAGCGCCCGGAGCACGCCGTGCGCCTGTCCGATGACCAGCTCACCCATCCGGGTCAGGTCGGCCTGGGCCCGGAGCGGGGCTTCGGGGGCGAGCTTGCGGGCCTGCTTGGCCACCGAGCCCGCGTGATCGCCCATCCGCTCGAGCTCGGACGCGACGTGGTCGAGCGCCAGCAGGAAGCGCAGGTCCCGCGCGACCGGCTGCTGGGTCGCGATCGTCACGGTGATCAGGTCGTTGATCCGGCGCTGGGCGGCGTTGATCCGGGCGTCGCCCCGGATGACGGCCAGGGCGGCCTCGGCATCGTGGGCGACGAGGGCGGCGATCGCCGCCCGGACCTGGTCCTCGACCAGGGTGCCCATCCGGAGCACCTCGCCCTTGATCTCGAGCTCCTCGCGGTCGAGCGGCGGTCGGCCCGCGGGGCCCGGCGGCGGGGCGGTCGTGGCCTCGATCCCGTCGACCTGGCCGGTAACGACGTCGGGCACCTGGCGGTCGCGCTCGGCGAACGGATCGGTCATCGGGGCGTCCTCGTGCTCAGCCGAACCGGCCGGACACGTAGTCCTCGGTCAGGCGGTCGGTCGGGTTGGTGAAGATCCTGGTCGTCGGGCCGACTTCGACGAGGATGCCCGCCCGGTCGTCGTCCATCGTGAAGAAGGCCGTATCGTCGCTCACCCGCGCGGCCTGCTGCATGTTGTGGGTGACGATGACGATCGTGTAGCTCGCGCGAAGCTCGGCGATGAGCTCCTCGATCCGGAGGGTCGCCCGCGGGTCGAGCGCGGA
>JBGPFS010000046.1:0-13702 GCA_041483455.1 Candidatus Limnocylindria bacterium
ACCCGACAGCGCGCAGATGACCTTCCCGTCCGAGCCGACCTGGCGAGCGTGGGCGTCCACGCGCTCGCGGATCTCCGAGACCGTCGACTCGATGAAGTTCGCAGGCGTCCAGGTCGGGCGCGCGCCGGCGATCCCGACGACGAAGTTGCGGAGGATGTCCTTCCCACGCGGGGTGTGCGCGACCTCGGGGTGGAACTGGATCCCGTACAGATTCCGGCTGGCGTCGACGAGCCCTGCGAACGGCGTCGAGCCGGTCTGGGCGGTCGAGCTGAAGCCGGACGGGAGCCGGGTGATCGAGTCGGCGTGGCTCATCCAGACCGGCTGGTCCCGCTCGAGGCCGGCGAAGAGCGGATCGTCGGCGGTGATCGTGACGGTCGCCGGGCCGTACTCGCGCTTGGTCGTCGGGAGGACGTCGCCCCCCAGCTCGAGGGCCATGAGCTGGGCGCCGTAGCAGATGCCGAGCACGGGGATCCGCCCGCTCCAGATCGCCGGATCCGGCTTCGGCGCATCGGCGTCATAGACCGAGTTCGGGCCGCCGGACAGGATCACCGCGGTCGCCCCCCGCCGCTCGATCTCCGCCATCGGCGTGTCGTGCGGAAGGAGCTCCGAGTAGACGTGGAGCTCGCGGACGCGGCGCGCGATGAGCTGGGCGAACTGGCTGCCGAAGTCGAGCACGACGATCGTGTCCGGCTCGGCGACGGCCGGGCGGTCCTCGGTCGAGCGGTCGGGGCCCGGCGCGTTGAGCGCCGTCTCGAGGTAGGCCTCGACCTCGGCGTCGTCTGGCGCGAGCACGCGGTGGCCGGCGTTGGCGGCCTCGCCGTGGACGGTCTTCCCGCGGCGGGGCGCCTCGGCTGTCGATTCCGCGGCCGCTTCCGGCACCGGCTCGGACTCCGCCCTCGCGCTCGGGTCCTGCCCATTCGGTGCCGGCCCCTTCGCCTCGGTCAATGCCGCCTCCTCTTCGCTGACCGCCCTGGTCGAAGGATACCCGGGCCGCCGTCGCGCCCGTCCGGCCACTCGGCGTACGGTTCGCTCGTGCACTCCTCCGCCCGCTTCCCGATCCGCCTCGGTCGGCGCTCGCAGCCCGTGCTCCGCGCCGTATTCGGGGCCACGCCCGAGACGGCCTGGGTGGAGTCGCGCGACGGCGAGATCGTCGCCCGCTTCGGGCGCTCGGAGTTCCGCGTCCCGCTCGCGAACATCGCCCGGTACCGCATCGAAGGGCCGTTCCGCTGGATCACCGCGATCGGCATCCGGAGGAGCGTCCGGCACGCGGACCTCTCGTTCGCGGGGAGCCCGCACGGCGGCGTGCGGATGGACTTCCGGACGCCGGTCCGCTGGGGACTCCTGACCGTCCCGGCGCTCTACGTGGGCGCGGACGACCTCGATTCGTTCGCCGCGGCGCTCGCTTCGGCCGGCATCCCGGGCGAGGACGCGCGCCGGCGAGGCTGAACCCGGCGCGGGCTCGCAGTCCGTGGCGAGGTCGCGATGACCCGACCTCGGAACCCGGGCGCGCCCGCTAGTCCTGGTTGCGCATCGCCTCCGCGGCGAGATCGAAGTAGGCGAGCAGCTGGGCGGCGATCGCCGGCGGCGGGTCGGTGAAGGCGACCGCGTCGCGCATCGCGCGGAGCCAGCGGTCGCGGCCGGCCGGGTCGATGGCGAACGGGAAGTGGCGTGCCCGAAGGCGCGGCTGTCCCCGCTCGGCCTCGTACGTGCGCGGGCCGCCCCAGTACTGGGCCAGGAAGAGCGTCAGCCGCCGGGCCGCCGGGCGGAGGTCGGCCGCGGGGTAGAGCGCCCGGAGGACTGGATCCGCGGCGACGTTCTCGTAGAACCGATCGACGAGGGCCACGAAGAACGGCATGCCGCCGGCGGCCTCGTAGACCGTCTGGGCAGCTCCGCCACCGTCGGGGCCCGGACCGGGGCCCTCGAAGCCCTCGGCGGCCTCGGAGCCCTCGGCGGCGAGCGTCGGCCTCGGCGTGGGCTCTCCCCCGGCGGCGCGTCCGCCCACACCGCCGGCCGGACCCCCGGCCGCGCGGGGTGCCGCCGGTCGGACGGGCAGGTGCTGGCCGGCCCCCCTGGCCGGACGGAGGCGCTGCGCGCTCATCGCGCGCTCATCGCCCGGGTCCGCGGCGCCCATCGTCCGGCCAGGCAGGGCCGTCGTCCGGCCAGGCGTTCGGTCTCGTCGGTGGAGCGGTGCATCGTCGCGGAGTCTAGCGGCCCGGGCGCCCGTCTCGCGGGCGATCACGCGAAGAGCCGAGCGATCGCTCCGTCGTCCCGTTCGGCGTCATCCGGCCCTTCCCCGGGTCGGCGATCCGGTCCAGACTTCGGGGCGAACCCGACCCCAGCACGAGCGGAGCGACCAGCGATGCCCAAGTCGAAGGCCGAACAGCGGGCCCAGAGCGAAGAGCTGGCCCACGTCTGGGCCGATCCGCCGACCGAGGAGATCGGCGCGGCCGTCCGGACGATCGCGAACAAGGCCTACCTGCGCGAGCTCGCCCGGCTCCAGATCGAGCTCGTGAAGCTCCAGGAGTGGGTGAAGGCCCAGGGACTCCGGGTCGTCGTGCTCTTCGAAGGTCGGGACGCGGCCGGCAAGGGCGGCGCGATCAAGACGATCACCCTGAGCCTGAACCCACGCTACTGCCGCGTCGTGGCGCTCGGGACGCCGACCGAGCGAGAGAAGACGCAGTGGTACTTCCAGCGCTACGTCGCGGAGCTCCCGGCGGCCGGCGAGATGGTCCTGCTCGACCGGAGCTGGTACAACCGGGCCGGCGTCGAGCGGGTGATGGGCTTCTGCACCGAGGACGAGTACCGGGAGTTCCTGCGCTCTTGCCCCGAGTTCGAGCGGATGCTCGTCCGAGCCGGGATCGTCCTGGTCAAGTACTGGTTCTCGGTCGGTGATGCCGAGCAGGAGCGGCGCTTCCAGTCGCGGATCGAGGACCCCACCAAGCGCTGGAAGCTCAGCCCGATGGACCTCGAATCACGCTCGAAGTGGGTCGAGTACTCGAAGGCGAAGGACGAGATGTTCGCCTTCACCGACATCAAGCAGGCGCCCTGGTACGTGGTCAACGCCGACAACAAGAAGCGGGCCCGACTGAACGTCATCAGCCACTTGCTGAGCCTGCTGCCGTACGAGGATCTGACGCCCGAGCCGATCGTCCTGCCCGAGCGCCAGCCGGACCACGGCTACGTCCGGCCACCGCTCACCGACCAGACCTTCGTGCCGGAGATCTTCTGACCGTTGCCGCGGCCCCTGCCGGTCGGGTCGAAGAGGGCCTCGGCTGGGCGCTCTCGCTCGAGGTGCCGAGCGGGGCGCCGTGCCGAGCGGCTTGCCGGGTCGAGCCGCTCGCCGCGAACGGCGCTCAGCGGCCCTTCTGCCAGGACTTGCCCTCGGTCTGGATCGAGGGCGCATAGACCATCTCGACGGCCTGCATCTCGCGGATCGTGCGGGCTCCCAGGGCCGCCATCGACTGACGCAGCGCGCCCATCAGGTTCTCCGTGCCGTCGGTGACGCGGGAGGGGCCGAACAGGATCCGCTCGAGCGAGCCGACCGTGCCGACCCGGATCCGGGTGCCGCGCGGGAGGACGGCCGAGGGGGCGGCCATCCCCCAGTTCGTGCCGCGGCCGGGCGCCTCGTCCGCCCGGGCGAGCGGCGACCCGATCATCAGGGCGTCCGCGCCGGCGGCGATCGCCTTGGCCAGCTCGCCGCCCCGGCGCATCCCGCCGTCGGCCACGACCGGGACGTAGCGGCCGGTCTCGGCCAGGTAGGCCTCGCGGGCCGCGGCGACGTCGCTGATCGCGGTGACCTGCGGGACCCCGATCCCGAGCACCTCGCGAGTGGTGCAGGCGGCGCCAGGTCCGACGCCCACGAAGACGGCGGCGGCCCCCTGCTCCATGAGCGCGAAGGCCGCCTCGGCGTTCGTCGTGTTGCCGACCGCGACCGGGATCGGCATGAACCGGGTGAACTCGGCGAGCGAGAGCGGCTCGTAGTCGGAGGCGAGGTGGCGGGCGCTGCTGACCTGGCTCTGGACGAGGAAGAGGTCCGCTCCGTGCTCCGCGCAGAACGGACCGAACCGTCGCGCGGCGCCGGGGGTCGCGGAGACGGCAGCCTTCGAGCCGGCAGCGTGGATCTCGTCGAGCCGGCGGGCGATGAGCTCCTCGCGGATCGGCTGGGCGTAGGCCGCGGCAAGGAGGTCGTGGATGTCGCCGTCGGGGGCGGCGACGATCCGGGCGATGAGCTCGGCCGGGTCGTCGTAGCGGGCCTGGACGCCCTCGAGGTTGAGGATCGCGAGGCCGCCCAGCCGGGCGAGCTCGCCGGCGAAGCTCGGGTCGACGACGGCGTCCATCGCGGCGGCGAGGACGGGGATGCGGAGCTCGAGCCCGCAGAAGGTCTGGGCGAGGTCGACATCGTTCGGCTCGACGGTATCGGTCCCGGGCGCGAGGCTGACGTCCTCGAAGCCGTAGGTCGGCCGGATCGTGTCGACCTTGGAACGGAAGACGCGCCGCTGGGCGGCGTCCGTCGAGGTGGTCATCGGGGCGACTCCGTCCGGTCGAGCAATCTGGCCTCCGAGGGTTCGCGGCCGCCGTCCGCGGGCCGGGGCAGGTTGCGGGCCAGTCTATCATCCGGTGCCAGGCTGGCCGGAGCGGGTGCAGGCGCCGGCGGAGCCGGCCCCGACGCTGCTGCGCGGCCGGGCGCTACCCGGCTGGCCGCGTCCCGTCCAGACCCAGCCGGAACCACGGCTCGCGGGCCGGGTCGAGCAGATCGCGCTCGATCCGGACGATCGACTCCCGGTAGGCCGGCCAGACGACGACGTCGAGCGCCTCGGCCCCTGTGACCCAGCGATGGGCATCGTGCTCGTGGGAGAGCGTCGGCTCGAGGCCCTCCCGGACCCGAACCGCGAAAATGGCCGCCGTGAGGATCGCGTCGATGCTCGGCTCGTGGAACTGGTTGACCAGGTCGAGGTCGTAGAGCGCCTCGATCTCGTCGGCCGCGTACCCGGTCTCCTCGTGCAGTTCGCGGAGGGCGCCCGCGACGACCCGCTCGCGGGGCTCCAACGATCCGGAGACGCCCTGCCAGAGCCCGGCCAGGATCCGGCCGGGAGAGCGGCGCATCAGCAGGAGCTCGAGCGAGCGATCGGATGCCCCGGCGTTCGCCTCGGAACCTTCAGCCGAACCGGACCCGCCGCGACCGCCGGGCTCACCGGGCACAAGGTGAAAGTGGGTCCGAAAGACCCATACGTCGACCAGGTCCGGGCGGAACACCGGCGGTCGCGCCTTAGCGGCCGAGCTCGTCGGCCAGTCGCTGGAGCTGGTCGAGGTGCATCAGGTCGTGGACGCCGGCGAAGACGAGCCACTCGCCGCATCGGAGTCGGCCGACGAGCGGGTGCTCGAGGGGGCAGGCTTCGGTCTCGTGGCCGGCCACGGTCCGGCCGGACCGCTCGACGACCCGCTGGCTCGTGCGAAGCCTACGGACGAGCTCGTCCCGCCCGGCATCCGCGTCGCCCGGGACGCCCGGGACGACGACAGGGGTGTCGGCCGGCCAGCGACCCCCGGCCGCGAGGGCGGCAGCCATCGCCAGCCCGGCCCGCGCGGCGATGTCGTGCCCGATCGCCTGGGCGACCGTCCAGTCCGCTTCGCCGCCGGGGAGCCCGAACGCCCGGTCCGGGAGCCGCTCGACCGTCGCTCTGAGCGCGTCCGCGATCGCCGCCAGCTGCGGGACGATCCGCTCCGCGCTCCCCTCGCCCGCCCCGCGCCGGACCTCGCGCCGGACGGCGATGAACGCGCCGGTCTCGATCCCGCGGTATGAGGCGACGACGTCGGGCGCGGTCGCCTCCAGGGCGTGGAGCCAGCCCGTCATCCGGATTGTCGACGCGCCGGCGAGCGCTAGAGCCGCTCGAACCGCTCGACCGGCAGGATGAAGACGGTCGCGCCGCCCACCTCCACCTCGAGCGGGTAGGGCATGAAGAACTCGCCCGGCTCCATGATCGGCGGCATCGGGTTGACGACCTGGGTCCGGGCCGTGCAGGTCGCCCGGACGATGCCGAGGACCCCGTCGACCTGGTCGTCCTCGACGCCCACGATGATCGTGGCGTTGGACTGCTTCAGGAACCCGCCCGACGAGTGGAGCCGCGTGGCGCGGTACTCCTTCTCGAGGAGCTGATCCACGAGGAGTCCGGCGTCCTCATGGTGGACGATCGCGACGACGAGCTTCATCGAGGCGGAGTATAGGCGGCCCGTCCACGGCGCCGGCGGGCCGGACCCGGCAGGTTGAGTCGGCGCGGCGGCCGACCGGCGGCCGACCAGCGGCCGACCGCGGCGGGCGGGTGACGCGACCCGAGCGCGTAGTACGATGCCCCGACCGAACCACCGAAGCCGCGACGAGCGGCCCGACCACCCGCCCGGCGGACTGGAGGACGACGCGCCCATGGATCGCCCGACCGACCTCCTCACCCAGGGTGCCGTCGCGCTCGCCGCCAGCGACGACCTCGACACGGTCGCCGGACGCCTCCTCGGGATCGTGGCGGCCGCGCTCGGGGCCGACTTCGGGGCCGTCACCCTCCAGGACCCGGATCGGGCGGGACTCCAGGTCGCCGTCACGTTCGGTGCCGACGAGGCGCGCCGGGCAGCGTTCGAGGCCGAGGTCGCCCGACCCGGCAACCCCGTGGCCGACGTCGCCGCTGACCGGGCCCCGCGGATGGGCGAAGGCTCAGTCCACGTCGCGCTCGTGGTGACCAGGGGTGGGATCGACCAGCTCGTCGGGGTGCTCAGCCTCGCCCGACCGGCCGAGGTCGTGACGACCGACGAGGAGCGGGCGATCGTCCCTGCCTTCGCCGACCTCATCGCGGTCGCCATCGATCGGGCGCGGACGGGCTCGCTCGTGGCCGAACGGTCCGAGTGGTACGAGCGGATGGCCCACACCGACCTGCTTACCGGCCTCGCCAACGAACGGACGTTCGGGCGGATGCTCGAGCTCGAGCTCGCGCGCGCAGCCCGCCAGGGGAGCGAGGTCTCGATCGCGATCTTCGACGTCGACGGCTTCGGGGCCGCGAACGACGCCGCCGGCCACGAGGTGGGCGACGACATCCTCCGTTCGGTCGCGGCCGTCGTCGCTGAGTCCGTCCGACTCGTGGACACCGTCGCCCGCTCGGGTGGCGACGAGTTCATCCTGGTGGCGCCGGGCGCCGCCGGGATGACGGTGGCCCGGCGCGTCATCGAGGGCGTCGCGGCCCTTCCGGCGATCGGCGGCCGGCGGATCACGGTCTCCGGCGGCGTCGCGCGGTTCCCGGCCGACGGGGCGACGTCCGAGGAGCTCCTGGCGGCGGCCGCCGAAGCCCTCGCGGCCGCCCGCGCCGGCGGTCAGGGCGGCCTCGCGGCGGCATCCGCGCCGGCCGCGGAGGGCTGAGCCAAGGCTGGCTCGGTGGGCGGGCCGCTGCGCTCGCTCTCGCCTCCCGGTCCTCCTACCCCGGTCGCTCCTCCGACGCCCCAAGGGCGTCCAGGACGAGCGCCAGCGCGGTCGCCACGACCGCCTCGGTCGGTCGGGTCGCATCGACGATCCGGAACCGACCCGGCTCGGCGGCCGCCAGCGCGAGGAACCCGCCCCGGACTCGCTGGTGGTAGGCCTCGTCGAATGTCTGCTCGAAGCGGGTCAGCTCATCGTCCTGCTTCCGGGCCAGGCCGATCTCGACCGGCACGTCCAGGAGGATCGTGAGGTCCGGCGCCAGGCCGCCTGTCGCAAGACGGCCGAGCAGGACGAGGTCCTCGAGCGGGACGCCCCCGCCGAACCCCTGGTAGGCGAGCGTGGAGTCGGCGAACCTGGCGCACACGACGTGCTCGCCGCGCTCGAGGGCGGGCGCGATCACCTCGGCGACGTGTTGGGCCCGGGCCGCGCTGAACAGCAGGGCGTCGGTGCGAGGTGCGAGTGGCGCCTCGTCCGGACGATGGTCCAGCAGGACCGCCCGGATCCGGTCGCCCACGGCGGTCCCGCCCGGCTCGCGGGTCGACCGGACGGCGTAGCCGCGGGTCCGCAGTCCGTCAGCGATCCGGCCCGCGACAAGCGTCTTCCCGGCGCCGTCGGGACCCTCGATCGTGATGAACCGGCCGCGGGGCGCACTCGCGCGCGCCACCGGGTTCGCCTTCGGCCTGTCGTCGTCGATCACGCTCGGAGTGTAGCGAGCCGGCTCCATCCAGCCCGCCCGGGCCCGAGCACGGGGACCCGGCCGCCGCCGCCTGACCGGCCGGCCTCCACCTGATACGCTGGCGCCTCCATGCGAGTGTTGACCGATCGAGCCCTGTCGACGGCCGCCGTCCGGGGCGCCTCGTACGCCGACATCCGGATCGTCCGGCGACTCGACGAATCGATCGCGATCAAGACGGGCCGGGTCGAGGGTGTCGCGAGCGGCGAGTCCGAGGGCTTCGGCGTTCGCGTCCTCGTCGACGGCGCCTGGGGGTTCGCCTCCTCGCACCGCCTCGAGGCCGCCGAGGTCGACCGGGTCGCCGCGGAGGCGGTCCGGATCGCCCGGGCGAGCGCGACGGCGCTCCGCCACCGGGTGGCCCTCGACGATCGACCGTCGGCCCACGGGACGTACCAGACGCCGGTCGGCGAGGATCCGTTCACGATCCCGCTCGAGCGCAAGATCGGCGACCTGCTCGAGGCGGACCGGCTCGCCGCGCGGGTCAAGGGGATCGTCTTCACCGAATCGATCTACGCCGCCCAGCGCGAGTGGAAGACGTTCGCGGCGAGCGACGGCAGCTACACCGAGCAGACCATCACCCACGTCGGGGCCGGCGTCGAGGCGAACGCGATCGAGGGCGACGACCACCAGCGCCGGAGCTACCCGGACTCCGGCGGAGGCTGGCAGGCGGCCGGCTATGAGTACGTCCGCTCGCTCGACCTGGCCGGTCGGGCGGCCGGGTACGCGGAGGAAGCCGTCGCTCTCCTGAGCGCGCCGCAGTGCCCGTCCGGGCGGTTCACGATCGTGCTCGATCCCTCGCAGCTCTACCTCCAGGTCCACGAGAGTTGCGGCCATCCGTCCGAGCTGGACCGGGTCTTCGGAAGCGAGGCGTCCTATGCCGGGACCAGCTTCCTCACCACCGACAAGCTCGAGTCGGGCTTCCGCTACGGCTCGGACCTCATCGACATCGTGGCCGATGCGACCGCGCCCGGCGGGATGGGGACGTTCGGCTGGGACGACGAGGGCGTGGCGGCCCAGTCCGTCCCGATCGTGAAGGGCGGGATCTTCGTCGGCTACCTCTCGAGCCGCGAGACGGCGCCCCGGATCGGCCGACGCTCGGGTGGGGCGATGCGGGCCGATGGCTGGAACCGGATCCCGCTCATCCGGATGACCAATGTCAACCTCCTGCCGCAGCCGGGCATGAGTCTCGACGAGATCGTGGCGGACACGGACGACGGGCTCTACCTGGCCTCGAACCGGTCCTGGTCGATCGACGATCGGCGGCTCAACTTCCAGTTCGCCACCGAGGTGGCCTACGAGATCAAGGGTGGCCGCAAGGGCCGGCTGTTCAAGAACCCGACCTACACCGGGATCACCTACGAGTTCTGGCGTTCGTGCGACGCCGTCGGCGACGAGCGGAGCTACGTGATGCTCGGCACGCCGAACTGTGGCAAGGGCGAGCCCGGCCAGATCGGCCATGTGGGTCACGCGGTCCCGGGCGCCCGCTTCCGGAACGTCCAGGTGGGGGTCGGCAAATGGTGACCGGTCGGCGCGACCCGGCGGCCTGGCTGGCCACGGCCCAGGAGGCGGTCCGCCTCGCGCTGGGCGAGGGGGCGACCCAGGCGGAAGCGCTCGTCATGGCCGAGGACGCTGCGCTCACCCGCTTCGCGAACAGCGAGATCCACCAGAACGTCGCCGAGACGAACGCCCGCCTGAACCTCCGGTTCGTGGTAGGCAAGCGGGTCGGCGTCGCATCGACCGGACGGCTCGACGATGACGGGCTACGCGCGGTGGCCGAGATGGCCGGCCGAATCGCCCGGCACGTCGAGGAGAACGACGAGTTCAGCTCGCTCCCGGCCGCGGCCGGGCCCGTGCCTGACCTGCCGGCAGCCTATGCGCCCGGCACCGCCGACGCCTCACCGGAGCTCCGGGCCGAGGGCGCCCGGGCGGTCATCGCGGCGGCCGATGCGGCCGGGGTCGTCGCCTACGGCTCGTTCGCCACCACGACCGAGACGATCTCCGTCGCGAACTCGCTGGGGATCGCGGCGACCGGCGATCGGACCTGGTCGCAGCTCCTGACCGTCTCGATGGGGCCCGGCGGCGGGACCGGCTACGCGGAGACTGCCGCCGTGGACGCGACGACGATCGACGCTGCAGCACTCGGCCGGGAGGCGGCCGAGAAGGCGCGCGCGACGGCGAACCCGGTCTCGGTCGAGCCGGGCGACTGGCCGGTCGTGCTCGAGGAGTACGCCGTCGTCGACCTCCTCGACATGCTCGGCTACCTGGGCTTCTCGGCCCTGGCGGTCCAGGAGGGCCGCTCGTTCGTGGAGCCCGGCAAGCGGGTCGGCAGCGAGCTGGTCGACATCTGGGACGACGGTGCGGACCCGGCCGGCCTGCCCATGGCCTTCGACTTCGAGGGCGTGCTGAAGCAGCGCGTTCCGCTCATCGAGCGCGGGGTCTGCCGGGGCGTGGTCCACGACACCCAGACCGCAGCCCGCGACGGGGTCCGCTCGACCGGCCACGGGCTGCCGGCCCCGAATCCCTACGGGCCGTTCCCGCTGAACATGCTGATGGCGCCGGGCGCCTCGTCACGCGAAGAGCTCATCGGTGGGCTGGAGCGGGGCCTCCTCGTCACCCGGTTCCACTACACGAACCCGGTCCATCCCAAGCTGGCGATCGTCACCGGGATGACCCGCGACGGGACGTTCCTCGTGGAGGGCGGCCGGATCGTGGGGCCGGTCAAGAACCTGCGCTACACCCAGAGCTATCTCGACGCGCTGGCCGGCGTGGAGGCGATCGGGCGCGACCGGAAGTGTCTGAAGGGCCCCCTGGGCGGGGTCGTCGTCCCGCCGGTCCGGATCGCCTCCTGGACGTTCACGGGCGGCACGGAGCACTAGGCTCCCCGGCGTGCTCGCGGCGCGTGCGGCGCGGCGCTCGAAGGGGCGGCGGGAGTCAGCCTTCGGCGACGCAGAACTCCGAGCGCCGCCGACCAGAACCGGACGAGCGGTTCGAGCTCCGCGCAGTCCAGCACGACCGCGTGCATCGCCAGCGCCGGGAGGGCGGGCGACCGATCGGGCGTCACGTCGGGCGTCGGGTCCGGCGTCGGGTCCGGCGTCCGGTCGGTCATCGCCAGCCGGCCCGAGCCTGGTCCGGGTAGAGCCGGACCCGCCGGTACGGCTCGCGCCCGCGCGACCGGCTGACGACATTCGCCCGCTCCGCCATCTGGTGCTGGAGTCGGCGGATGTAGGCGCTCTGGGGCGACAGCTCGACCGGCTCCGAGCGCTCGATGACCAGGCCGATCGCCTCCTCGGTCTCGCGGAGGGCGGCCTCGCGCGGATCGACCGCCAGCGCGAAGATCGAGGTGAGGCTCGCCTGCATCTGCATGATCGTGTTCGACTTCAGGACGTAGACCGGCATCCCCCGTTCCTCGGCCTCGCGGACGGTCGGGGGCTTCGTCCGGTACTCGGAGCGGAGCGTCATCACGACGTCCGCCTCGTCGAGCTCCCGGGCGACGATCACCGGCAGCTGCAGCTCACGGACCGCCAGCTCGAGCCGCTTGCGACTGACCCCGAACGGGATGACCCGCAAGGTCGGCAGGATCCCACCGGCCTCGACCAGGAGGGCCTCGCCGTCATCGTCGATCGCCCGTTCACGGACCACGTCGGCAAGCGCTTCGTCATCGGCGGCGTCGAGCGCGATCCCCGGCTCGTTGACCGGGCCGGTCCCCTCCTCGGCCTTGAGCGAGGTCAGCGCACGGCCGGCCTGCTCGCGCCACGCCTCCTGTCGCTCGCGCTCTCGAGCGTCGCGGGCCCGGGCGTCCTGACCGGCGGCCGTGCCCGCGCGCTCCAACGGTCCGCGGTCGGCGATCTCGCCGGCCACGAACGGGCGGTCGCTCCCGAGGGCCGGATCGACGCCGGCCCGGCGACGTCCGTCACCGACCGGTGGGACGGCAAAGCGCTCGCCCGGGATGGTGCCGGCCTCGAGATCGCCCGGCAGGCCGGGCCCGCTAGGTCGACCGCGGGAGCCGGACTCCCGCGTCGTGCCACCCCGCGTCTGGCGCCAGCCGCCGCTCGCTCCCGGCCGGTAGCCGGTCCGGAGCCCCGAGCCCAGCCCGGCGCCGGCGTCGCGGTAGCCCCCGGTCCGATACTGGCCGTCGCCGCGCCAGCCAGGCTCGACCCGCCACGGATCGCCCGGTCCGACGAGTCCGGCGAAGCGCTCCCGGCCGAGCTGCTCCCGGGGCGAGGGCCGCGGCCGCGACTGGGAGCGATGGACGCCCTCTTCGTCGCGCCAGCGCAGCTCCGGGGCGATCGGATCGCCGCGCAGGAGCGCGTCGACCGTCTCGCCGACGTCGCCGTGGACGATCACCCGCTCGCGATCCTGGATCTCGATGATCACGTCGAACGTGGGCGGCTGCTTGCGCTCGAGGACGCTCTTCTGGGTCCGGCGCCGGCGGGCCTCCTCGTCGCCGAGGGTCACGCTCTGGATCCCGCCGATGAGGTCCGAGAGGGTCGGGTTGAGCATCAGGTTGTCGAGCGTGTTGCCGTGGGCCGTCCCGATCAGCTGGACGCCCCGCTCGGCGATCGTCCGCGCGGCGGCCGCTTCGAGCTCGGTCCCGATCTCGTCGATGACGATGACCTGGGGCATGTGGTTCTCGACGGCCTCGATCATCACCTCGTGCTGGAGCGACGGGGTGCGGACCTGCATCCGGCGGGCCTTGCCGATGGCCGGGTGCGGGATGTCGCCGTCGCCGGCGATCTCGTTGCTCGTGTCGACCACGACCACCCGCTTGCCGAGGTCGTCGGCGGCGACCCGGGCCGCCTCCCGGAGCATCGTCGTCTTGCCGATCCCCGGGCGTCCCATGATCAGGATCGACTTCCCGCTCTCGACGAAGTCCGCGATGATCTCGATCGTGCCGAAGACGGCCTTGCCGATCCGGCAGGTCAGCCCGACGACCTTGCCGGCCCGGTTCCGGATCGCGCTGATCCGGTGGAGGGTCCGCTCGATCCCCGCCCGGTTGTCGTCGCCGAACAGGCCGATGTGCTCGACCACGTAGGCGATGTCGGCCTCGCCGATCTCACGCTCGAGGAGCGCCACCTCCGAGTTCGGGAAGCGGGCCTCGGGACGCCGCCCGAGATCCATCACCACCTCGATCAGGTCGGTCTGGTCGGGCAAGGCGTGGACGGCCGCCACGACCTCGGGTGGGAGGGCCGCGAGCAGGAGGTCCAGGTCGTCCATCGCCTCGCGCTCCGGATGAGGATCGAGTCGCGGATCGGACATGCGACCGCCCATCAGCGGACCGCCGGGACGAGGGCCGGTTCGAGGACGCGCACCAACGTCTCCTTCATCAGCAGGGTGACCGTGGACTCCACGCCGAAGCCGGCCTCTTCGAGTCGCCGGTCGACCGGGTGTTCATAGGTCCGGACCGGGGAGATCACCCCGTGGTCCGGTGGGTGGCCGCCGCCGACGCGCGCCGCGATCACACCCAGACCGTACTCCACCAGGGCGGCCACGTCAGCCTCGGGAAGGGCGAGGATCTTGAG
>JBGPFS010000047.1:0-13659 GCA_041483455.1 Candidatus Limnocylindria bacterium
CGCCGCGCTCGCCTCGAACCGCCCCGACGACCCCGAGCGCACCCCACCGGACGTGGCGCGCCCGGCGCATGCCGAGGATTACACCGCACCGGACGCGGCGACCCCGCCTCCGGCGGTCGCGGCGGGTCCTGCGGGCCCGGTCGCCCCGGCGGCCGGTACCGCCCGGCTCGTCGCGGCGGCGGCCGCGGCGCTCGAGGGCCAGCCGTTCGACGAGTGGCGGCTCGGGGGCGTCGTGCGGGCCGTCTTCGTCGAGACCGGGCTCGACGGCCACGACGCGGATCGGGCGACGGCGCTCGTGCGCGGCCTGGTCCTGGGCGGACCGGAGCTCCGCGCGCTCGGTCCCGACGCGCCGGCCCGCTGGTTCGCAGACGAGCCCCTCCGGGCGGCCCTGCGCGTCAACGAGGCCGACGGGACGACCTGGTTCGAGCGCGAGGCGTTCGAGCTCCTCGTCGAGGTCGTCGGGTCGCTGCCGGCGAGTCGCTCGACCGACGGCTCACTCCTGGTCCGGGCGGCCGAGGCGGCCGGCTACCGGGTGGATCGTCTCCTGGCCGCGCTCGCCGGGCCGGGCCCCGACGCCCCGGCGCGGCGCTGAGGCCGCCGATGTCCATGCGCCTGCGCTGGCTCACCCTCCTCGTGCCGGTGCTGGTCGTCGGCGGGATGGAGCTGCTCAGTGACTCGCTGTTCGACCAGTACCTGCCGTTCCCGGCCGACACGCTCCTGGTGAGCGGGGTGGTCCTGATCCTCGCCGCGGTCTTCTCGCGCGAGGCCTTCCGCCGGATCGACCGCCTCGGCGCGGAGCTTCGGGCCCGGAACCGCGAGCTCGAGACCCGGCACGCCTCCGCCCGCGCCCTCCACGGGGTCAGCGTCTCGATCGCGGCCCTGGCCGACCTCGACGCGATCCTCCAGGCGACCGTCGGGAGCGCGCGCCGGCTGCTGGTCGCGGACCTCGCCCTGCTCATCCTGATCGGGTCGGACGGTGAGCCGGTCCTGCGCGCCGCGGACGGACCGGCCGAGGCGTTCGACCAGGCCGGCGGCCAGGGCGGCGACGAGATCCGGCGATTCATCCACGGTTCCGACCGCCCAGCCGTCCTCGCCGCACCGCTCCTGCGCGGCGGCGGCACCATCGGCACCCTCGCGGTCGCCGGCCGATCGGGCGGCGCGGTCGACGTCGACGACATCGAGATGCTCTCGTCGCTCGCCAACCAGGCGGCCATCGCCATCGAGAACGACCGGCTCGATCGCGAGCTGCGCGAGCTGGCGGTCCGGAGCGAGCGAGAGCGGATCGCCCGCGAGATCCACGACGGGCTGGCCCAGGTGCTCGGCTACGTGAACACGAAGTCGCAGGCCGTCGAGGAGCTCCTGTCGGCCGGCCGGATCCCCGAGGCGCAGGGCCAGATGGGCGAGCTGGCCGCCGCCGCCCGCTCGATCTACGTCGACGTCCGGGAGGCGATCCTGGGCCTGAGCGTCACGGCCGCGCCCGAGGGCGGGCTGGTCGGGGCGATCGAGGCCTACGCCCGCACGTTCGCGGACGCGTCGAAGGTCGCGGCCGAGATCGACGCCGATCCGGCGGTCGGGCAGGACGCGCTCGACCCGGCCGTCGAGGCCGCCGCCTTCGGCGTGGTCCGGGAAGCCCTGACGAACGTTCGCAAGCACGCCGACGCCCGTCGGGTCGCGATCCGGCTCCGGCGGACGGCGGAGGAGCTCAGCATCGAGGTCGAGGACGACGGCCGGGGGTTCGACCCCTCCGTCGGAGCGGCGGCGCCCGGGGACTTCCCGCACTACGGCCTCGTCGGGATGCGCGAGCGCGCCGCGGCGGTCGGCGGAGCCGTCGCCTGGCGCAGCGCGCCCGGTCGGGGGACGACCGTCCGGCTCAGCCTGCCGGTCGCCGCCGGGCCGGTCGGGTCGACGGTCGAGCGATGAGGGTCATCGTCGCCGACGACCACGCCCTGTTCCGGGACGGGGTCGCCTCGCTCCTGCGGGCGTGGGGCCACGACGTCGTGGGGCAGGCCTCGGACGGCCCGGAGGCGGTCGCGCTGGCCGAGCGGTTCGAGCCCGACCTCGTCCTGATGGACGTCCGGATGCCCGGCGGATCCGGGCTGGACGCCACCGCCCGGATCAAGGCCGCCCGTCCCGCCACCGCGATCGTGATGCTGACCGTCAGCGAGGACGAGGACGACCTGTTCCGGGCGATCAAGGCCGGCGCCCAGGGCTACCTGCTCAAGAACCTGGAGGCGCCCCAGCTGCGGGCGATGATCGAGGCCGTCGCCCGGGGGGAGGCCGCGATCAGCCCGGTGACCGCCGCGCGGATCATCGAGGAGTTCCTCCGGCGAGACCGGGTCGGGAACCGCGAGCCGACGAACCCGGACCGCCTGACCGAGCGGGAGGTCGACGTGCTCCGGCAGGTGACCGCCGGCCGCCGGAACAAGGAGATCGCCTCGGAGCTGGGGATCAGCGAGAACACGGTCAAGTACCACCTCAAGAACATCGTCGACAAGCTCCACGTGGCCTCGCGGACGGAGCTCGCCGCCCGCGCCGTGCGCGACGGCCTCGTGCCGGAAGAGGACACCTCCGAGAGGTCCTAGCCCCGGACGGCCCGGGCCGAGTGGCCCCCTGGCCCCTACCCGCTCAGGTAGGCGACCCCTCTCCGACGGAAGGTGGTCGTTCGGCCTCCGCGCGGCGACCCTTGTGAGGTCAAGCCGTACCGGAGGCTGCCATGGGCTACCGGATCGACGTCGATCTGGGGAATTGCATCAACTGCGGGGTCTGCATGGACGTCTGTCCGGTGCAGGCCCTCGACATGACCCGGCCGGACCGGCCCGGCATCGAGGCGGCCGGGAACGGCGGCCCGTTGCGCTGGATGATGGAGTACCCGGTCCAGGTCGGCGAGTGCATCGGCTGTTCGATCTGCATCCGCGAGTGCCCCGTCGTGGTGATGACCCTCGCGACGATGGACGGGCCGACCCCGCTGGCACCGCGCCAGGGTCGGATCGAGCGGCCGGTCGAGGAGTCGGGCTGGATCCCGCTCTCGCAGGTCACCCGCGAGGCGCTCAAGCCGCGCAAGGTCTCGCCGTTCGACTCCGTCTTCACGTACCGGACCAGCCAGCGTCCCGAGAACTGGCAGGTCTGGCGGACGATGGTGCCCGCCGAGGCCGGCGAGCCCGGCGCCCCCTGCCAGGCGGCCTGCCCGGCGCGCACGGACGCGGGTCGCTACGTGGGCCTCATCGCCCAGGGCCGCTACGACGAGGCCTACGCGGTGGCGGCCGAGGTCAACCCCTTCCCGTCGGTCTGCGGCTGGATCTGCACGGCCCCGTGCGAAGCCGCCTGCCGGCGGGGCACGCTCGACGAGCCGATCGCGATCCGGACGCTCAAGCGGTTCGCCGCCGAGCACGGAACGCTCCCGAAGGTCGATCCGCCGAAGGTCCGCCGCCCAGAGCGCGTCGCGATCATCGGAGGCGGGCCGGCCGGCATGTCGGCGGCCTACTACCTGGCCCGACTCGGCTACGGCGTCACGGTCTTCGAGGCGATGCCGGTCTCGGGCGGGATGATGGCGATCGGGATCCCCGAGTATCGCCTCCCGCGCGAGGTCCTCAAGGAGGAGATCGACCGGATCCTGGGCCTCGGGGTCGAGCTCAAGCTCGACCACGCGATGGGCCGCGATTTCAACCTGAGCGACCTGGAGGGCCAGGGCTTCAAGGCGGTCTTCCTCGCGACCGGCGCACCGAAGAGCCGGCGCCTGGGCGTCCGCGGCGACGATCTCCGGGGCGTCATCCCGGCGACCCGGTTCCTCAAGGAGGTCAACCTCGGCGAGGGGACACGACTCCCGGGCGACGTCGTGGTCGTCGGTGGCGGGAGCACGGCGATGGACGCCGCGCGCTCGGCCTGGCGAAGCGGCGCCAGCTCGGTCACGGTCCTCTACCGACGCGGCTTCAAGGAGATGCCCGCCCAGGCGGAGGAGGTCGAGGAGGCGAAGCGCGAAGGCGTCGTCGTCCGGATCGGCGTCACCGTCACCGAGGTCCTGGGGGCGGACGGCGCCGTGAGCGGCGTCCGGATCGTGGAGCAGGCACCCACCGGGGCGACCGAAAGCGGTCGGGCCGTCTGGGCGCCGGTCCCGGGCAGCGAGGCTGTCATCCCGACGACCACGATCCTCGTCGCGATCGGCGAGGAGCCGGATCCCTCGATCCTGCCCGAAGGAGCGGGCATCGAGGTCAGCTCGTGGGCCGGCATCGTCGCCGACCCGGGCACGCTCGCGACCGGCCGGGCCGGCGTCTTCGCCGGCGGCGACGTGGTCTCCGGACCGAAGACGATCATCGATGCGGTCGCGTCCGGACGACGCGCGGCCGGCGCGATCCACGAATACCTGGCCGGGGTCCCCGACGGCGAGGCCGCCGTCATGGCCGCCGTCCGGTACCTCACCCCGCCCGAGCCGGATCTGCGGGTCGACCTCGAACCGAGGCCGCGGGCCCACGCGCCACTCCCGATGTTCGAGCCTGGCTCATTCAAGGCCAACCAGCTCGGCTTCGCCGAGGCGACCGCCCGGGCGGAGGCGTCCCGCTGCTTCCGCTGCGATGCCGTCTACCGCTGCTCCGCCGTCACGGTCGTCGCCGGGCGCGGTCCCGCCGACGGTCATGCCGGTCGACCGGCGGCACCGGTCGCCGCGGTCCAGTCCGCCTATCCCACCGCCCAGGCCCCCAGCGCAGGAGGAGATCGATGACTCCGGATCAGGTCACAGGCATCTTCGACGCGGGCGAGAGTTTCGTCGAAGGGACGATCGCAGCGGCGCTGGTCGCCATCTGGCTGCTCGTCATCGCGCTGCATCTCGCCCGCCCCTACATGACCACCGCGCTCAGCAAGTTCACCCTGCGGCTGGGCGCCGACCTGTGGTGGATCATCTACGTCGCGATGCGCGACATCTTCCTGGTCCAGGTCTTCCTGGGCAGCATCATCTTCTTCTACCCGGATGTCGTGGGCGCGAACGCCCTGCCGATCACCGGGGGGCTGGCCGGCGCCTGCGCCTTCGCGGTGATGGTGATCAAGCTCGTCACGAAGGGTGACGCGGACCTCAAGTGGTTCCGGATCCAGACCCTGCTCCTGGGCCTCGGGGCGACGCTCTATATCGTCCCCTATCTCCTGGGCGTCCAGGTGACCAACATCGGGGCCGACTCGTCCAACACCCTCGCCTCGATCTTCGTCAGCTCCCTGAACCCGACCTGGGCCCTCACGTTCTGCTACCTGTCGGGCGCGATCGTGGGCGTCCTCGCCCTGGTGGCGGTGGTCTACAACCTCCGCCCGACCTTCGTTCGCAAGCCGACCGGCAAGTAGGAGACACCGATGACTGCCGATGAACTCGCCGCAGCGTTGACCTCGAACGGGTCGGTCTGGCTCGTCCTGTCGCTGGCGGCGATCCTGCCCATCCTGTGGGCATTCACGATGACCCTCCACTTCGGCCGGCCGTACATCGTCCGGTTCCTCCAGGGGCTCACCCTCCGCTTCGGCGGCGACGTCTGGTGGCTCTCGTACGTGCTGTTCCGGGACGCGCTGATGGTCATCACGCTCGCCTTGAGCGTGATCTTCCTGATGCCGAACCTGTACATCGGGCTGGGCCTGCCGCTCACGGCGCCGCTCGCGACGGTCGTCCTCTTCTGGGCCCTCGTCGTGAAGCTCACCCGGGATGCGGATGACGATCCGGTCGCCTTCCGCTGGGTGAGCATCCTGCTCGTGATCGCCTCGATCCTGTACATCGTCCCGCAGATCTACGGGCTCGAGGCCGCCGACCAGGTCGACTCGCTCAACGCGGTCGCCGGTCTCGGCTGGATCCCGGGCGCGCTCGTCTCGGCGACGGGCGATCCGATGGTCAAGAACAACCTGGCCGACCCGATCCTGTACGGGAGCCTGGTCCTGTTCGGCCTCACCGGGGCCGGGCTCTTCGTCCGGTTCCTCCTCCGGCTCGGGGGCCAGGGCACCGACGCCGCGCCGGAAGCCGCCCGCTGACAGACGCGGGGCTCACCCCGCCGTCGCTCGACGAAGCCCCCGGGACCCCGACCCGGGGGCTTCGTCCGTCAGTCGCCCAGGATCGTCCGCCGGAGGAGCGGGATCGGGAGGGCCGCCGGGGCCATCACGGCCTCGAGGTGCTCGCGGTAGCGGAAGCCCGGCGTCTCGCCGAAGCCGCCCGGCAGGCCGCGCTCGACGACGGCCAGCGCGCCCCGGGGATCCGCGGACGCCGCGGCCCGGCGCCGGCGGACGTCGCGCTCGAGCTCCCACATCGCCATCGAACCCAGGAAGTAGGTCGAGAGCTGGGTCGAGGAGAGCCGCGCCCGGTTCCACTTGGCCCGAGCCTCGGCCTCCTCCTGGAAGCCGCCCTCGATCATCAGTCGAACGGCCTCGTCCTCGGCCAGTGGGCCGCCGACGGCCTCGCCGGCATGAATCCGGACGTCGATGACCGCGTTCAGGATCGCTCTCAGGTAGTACTTCCAATGGCTGAGCCGGAGCGCCGGGTCGTCCGCGCCGTAGCCCAGGTCCATCATCACCTGGGTGACGTAGACCGCCCAGCCCTCCGCGTAGACCCCGCTCCCGAAGACGGCCCGGGCGAGCGACGGGCAGCGGTTCGCCCAGACCCCCTGGAGGTAGTGGCCGGGGACGGCCTCGTGGATCGTCAGGAGCCGGAGCTGGCGGTCGTTGTCCTCGCGGAGGTGGCTCTCGGCCTGCTCCGCGGTCCAGTCGACCGGGATCGGGGTGATCGCGAAGAAGGCCTTCTGGCCCCGGTCGAGCACGCCCGGCGAGTCGAGCATCGCGCCGCCGAACGAGGCCAGGAAGCCGGGCGTCCAGCGGATCTCGAGCGGCTCATCGGCCGGTCCGACCAGGTCGCGCTCGCGACAGAACGCCTCGATCCTGGCGAGCTCGGCACGGCAGAAGTCGAGGAGTCCGTCGGCAGCCGGGTGCTCGACCGCGATCGCGTCGAGGACCTCGCGGACCAGGACGTCGTGGTCGGTCGGCCGCTCCCGGCCCGGACACCAGGCGGGCCACATGGCCTCGGCCAGGCGGACCATCTCCGCCCGCACGGCCGCGGCCTCGAGCTCGGCCCGCGCGAGGACCCGGGCCGGGGTCAGGGTCGCGTCCTTGAGCGTGTGCCGGAGCTTGGTCGCGAAGAGCTCGGCGCCCAGCCGACCCTCCCCCACCGCGGTCGGCAGGACGACGTCGCGCAGGTGGGCCTGGAAGCTCGCCAGGGCCGTCTTCGCGGTCAGGGCGGCCGCCCGAACGCGGGGCAGGATCGCGGCCACTGCCGGGTCGGCGGCAGCGCCGGCCTCGGCCGCGACCACGGCGTCGTCAGCGAGCTCGTCGATCCCCGGGAAGCGCTCGAGCGCGGTCTCGGTGTGGAGCCGGGCGACCGGCCTGACGCCCGGCACCCCGGCCAGCCGTTCGCGTGCCGCCGCGAGCACGTCGGGGATCCCCTCGAGCCGACCCGCCGCGCCGACGAGCCGGTCGGCCAGCGGGGCGTAGTCGCGAGCGAGGAGCGGGAAGAGCCCGAACCCGATCAGGTAGTTCCATTCGAGCGGGTTCCAGTCGAGCTCCCGGAGCTCGGTCTCCTCGAACCGGATCCCGTCCAGCTCGCCCAGGAGGAGGTCCCGGTCGATCCGCTCGTCGGCGGTCAGCTCCTCGTCGGCCCACGTCCGGAGCTCGGCTTCCCAGCGGTCGACGAAGGCGCACCGGGCCGCGGTCCCGGCAGCGCTCAGGTCCGGCCAGACGGCGTCGAAGTCGTGCATCCCCGCGGCGGTCGCGTGGACGGGGAAGGCCGGGAAGAACTCGGCGAAGAAGGCCTCGATCCGGTCGGCGAAGGGGGCGGTCGATCTGCTCATCCGCCGAGTGTAGGCCGCAGGTCGCCCATGCCGCCGCCGGCTCCCGTAGACTCCCCTGCGTGACCGTCGACCGCGCCACCTGGATCGACCCGAGCGGGGTCTCCGCGTGAACCGGGCGGCGACTCCGCGGGCCGGTGCGGCGGCCGACGGCCCCCTCGCGGTCTCGACGATCGACTACCACGCCGCCGGCGAGCCCTTCCGGATCGTGACCGGCGGCGTCCCGGCCCTGCGCGGCCGGACCGTGCTCGAGCGGCGGCGCGACGCGCGCGACCGGCTCGATCACGTCCGCCGGTTCCTCGTCAACGAGCCCCGGGGCCACGCCGACATGTACGGCGCCTTCGTCACCGAGCCGAACGACGCCGGCGCCGACCTGGGGGTCGTCTTCTTCCACAACGAGGGCTACTCGACCGCCTGCGGCCACGGCACGATCGCCCTGGTGACCTGGGCGCTCGAGTCGGGCCTCCTCATCGCGACCGGGCCGGAGACGGTCGTCACGGTCGACGTCCCATCCGGCCGGCTCGTCTGCCGCGCGCGGCTCGATCCCGACGGGTCGCACGTCGCGGCGGTCCGCTTCCGGAACGTGCCCGCCTTCACGCTGGCCCGCGACGTCCGCGTCTCGACGGCGCGCGGTCCGGTCGATCTCGACGTCGCCTTCGGCGGGGCCTTCTACGGCTCGCTCGACGTGCGCTCGGTCGGGCTCGACGTCTCGGCCGCGAGCCTGCCCGCGCTCATCGCGCTCCAGCGCGAGCTGCGGCCGACCCTCGAGCGGATGCTCGAGGTCGTACACCCCGACGAACCGGAGCTGCGCGGCATCTACGGGATCGTCTTCTGGCAGGACGAACCGACGAGCGCCGTGGACCGGGCGGCCGGGATCGGCCTGACCCAGCGCAACGTGACCGTCTTCGCCGACGGCGAGGTCGACCGGTCGCCCTGCGGGAGCGGAACCTCCGCCCGCCTGGCGCTGCTCGCGGAGGCGGGCCGGCTGCCGATCGGCGCCGGATCGCCGACGGGCCGGGCCGTCGACGGCGGGCCGTCGAGCAGCGGGGCGGCGGACGGCGGCGGTGCGGACGGCGGCGGTGCGGACGGCGGGGCGGCGGCCGACCGACCGACCGCCCTGCGCCATCTCGGGATCGTCGACACGGCGTTCCTCGGCTGGCTCGTCGACGAGACCGCGGTCGGCGGACGGCGCGCCTTCGGCACCGAGATCGAGGGCTCCGCCCATCTCACCGGGCGCCACCAGTTCGTGCTCGATCCCCGCGACCCGCTCGGGACCGGCTTTCTCCTCCGCTGAAGGGAGACCTCGTGTCGTCGACCGATCCCGCCGCGCCACCTCGGGCGACCCCGGCCTCCCCCGGACCCTCCACGGCCGGGGCGGACCTGCTGATCGTCGGCGGGCGCGTCTTCCGGGGGTTCGGGCCGGGAGCGGAAGCGCCGCTCGGGTCCGAGCTCGGCGACCGGCCCGAGGGCGGTCCGACCGCCGTCGCGGTCCGCGACGGCCGAATCGCCTTCGTCGGCGGCGACGAGGAGGCGCTCGGCACCTGGCGCGGCCCGGCGACCGAGCTCGTCGGGGCCCGGGGCGGGCTGATCCTCGCCGGCTTCGACGATGCGCACTCGCACCTCCTCGGCGGGGCGCGCTCGCTCGACCAGGTCGACCTGTTCGGGCTCGACCGGCTCGAGGCCATCCAGGCCGCGGTCCGCACGGCCGCCGAGGCCGACCCGGACACGCCGTGGGTCGTCGGTCGCGGCTGGCTCTACGTCCCGTTCCCGGGCGGGCTGCCCACCCGCGAGCAGCTCGACACCGTCGTGTCCGACCGACCGGCGTTCCTGACCGGCTACGACGGCCACACCGCCTGGGCGAACTCCGCCGCGCTGAGGGCGGCCGGGATCGACCGCGAGACCCCCGACCCGCCGAACGGCGAGATCGTCCGCGACCCCTCGAGCGGCGAGCCGACCGGGGCCCTCAAGGAGGCCGCCCAGGCGCTCGTCGAGCGAGTCATGCCGGTCCCGAGCCGGGAGGCCGATCTGGCGGCACTCCGCCGGACCTTCGGCCTCTTCCACCGCCTCGGGCTGACGGCCGCCCAGGACGCCTGGGTGACCGTCGACGAGATCGCCGTCTACCGCGAGCTGGCGGAGGCCGGCCAGCTGACGATCCGCCTCCGGCTGGCCCTCGCGATGGAGAGCACCCAGACCCTGGCGGCATGGCGCGACCGGCTCGAGACCTACGCCGAGGCGATCCGACCGCTGGAAGGCGGGCGCTGGCTCCGGGCGGGGATCCTCAAGGGGTTCGTCGACGGGGTCGTCGAGTCGCGGACCGCGGCGATGCTCGAGCCCTACGAGGGGACCGATTCCCGGGGCACCCCCGGGTACGAGCCGGACCAGCTCGACGCGTTCGTGGCCGAGGCCGACCGGCGGGGCTGGCAGGTGGAGCTCCACGCGATCGGCGACCGGGGCGTCCGGATGGCCCTGGATGCTCACGAGCGGGCCGCGCTCGCCAACGGGCCCTGGCGAGGCGGCATCCCCCGCCGCCACCGGGTCGAGCACATCGAGACGATCTCGGCGGCCGACATCGCGCGCTTCGGCCGGCTCGGCGTGATCGCCAGCATGCAGCCCTACCACGCGGATCCGTCCCCGAACCAGATCTCGCTGTGGGCCGGCAACATCGGCCCGGAACGGGCGTCGCGGGCCTGGCCGTGGCGCTCGATCCGGGCGGCCGGCGGGACGATCGCATTCGGCTCGGACTGGCCGGTCGTGCCGTTCGATCCGTTCATCGCCCTCAACGGCGCGGTGACCCGCCAGACCGTCGAGGGGTCGCCCGCCGGCGGCTGGCTCCCCGAGGAGCGGCTCGGCCTGCCCGAGGCACTGAGCGCCTACACCCTCGGTTCCGCGACGGCGGCGTTCGCCGAGGACCGGCGCGGGACGATCGCGCCGGGCAGGAGCGCGGATCTGATCGTCCTCGACCGGGACCTGCTGGCCGACGGCCCGAGCGCGATCATCGGGACCCAGGTGGCGCTGACGGTCGTCGACGGGCGGGTCGTCCATCGTGCCGCTGGCTGAGGCCTTCCCGAGCGTTCGTCGGGGCCCTGTCCACCGGCTACCCTAGCCCGATGAACCAGCGCGATCGGTTCCGCGCCCGGCTGGCCGCCCGACCGCTCCTCGCGGACGGAGGGATGGGCACGCTCCTCTTCAGCCGGGGGATCCCGCAGCGGGCCTGCCTCGACGAGCTCGCGACCAGCCGGCCCGACCTGATCGGGGCGATCCACCGCGAGTACCTCGAGGCCGGGGCGGACCTGATCGAGACCGCGACCTTCGGGGCGAACCGGATCAGGCTGGCCGGGTTCGGGTTCGCGGACAGCGCCGCCCGGTTCAACCGGAAGGCGGCCCAGGTCGCCCGCGAGGCACGCGACGTGGCCGGCCGCGAGGCGCTCGTCGGCGGCTCGATCGGTCCGCTCGGCGCGCCGAGCCGGGGTGAGATCACCCACGATCCGGCGACGATCCGGGCCACCTACCGCGAGCAGATCGAGGGCCTGCTCGAGGGAGGGGTCGACGTCCTCGTGCTCGAGACGTTCTACGAGCTGGAGCACCTCCTCCTGGCGATCGAGACGGCCCGGACGCTCGCCGACCTGCCGATCCTCGCCTCGATGACCTTCGGGGAGGAGCTCCAGGCCCTCGACGACACGACCCCGGCCGCCGCCTACGCCGCGCTGACGGCCGCCGGCGCCGACGCGATCGGGGTGAACTGCGGGGTGGGTCCGATCGCCTGCCTCGACGCGATCGTCGCGATGGGCGAGGCGGGCGGGAACGCCGTGCCGTCGGTCCCGCGGTCGGTCATGCCGAACGCCGGCCTCCCCCAACGGATCGAGGGCCACTTCGTGTACGCGGCCGAGCCCGAGTACCTCGGCCGGATGGTCCCCCGGTTCCTCGCCGCCGGAGCGCGGATCGTCGGCGGCTGCTGCGGCACCACGCCGGCCCACGTCGCCGCGATGCGCCGTGCGCTCGACGGCCTGGCCGGAGTGGCGGCCGGGCCCGAGCCCGGGGCCGGGGGCGGGTCCGGGGCCGGGACTGGATCCGGGGCCAGGGGCGGGTCCGGGGCCGGGTCGACCGGCTCGCCCTCGTCCGAGGCCGCCGCCGCGGAGTCCGCCGCGGAGTCCGCCGCGGTCGCCGCCGCGGATTCGGCCGGCGCCCGGCGCGGCGAGGACGTCGGCCCGCGGGTCGTCCCGCTCGAGATCGCCGGGGCCACCGACGACGGCTCGGCACCGCCCCCGTCGCGGTTCGCCCGGGCCCTGGCGGCCGCCGCGCGCGGCGAGCGGTTCCTCGTCTCGGTCGAGATCGATCCGCCGCGCTCGATCCGGATCGAGCGGACGCTCGAGGCGGCCCGCCTCCTCCGCGACGCGGGCGTCGACGCGGTGAACATCAGCGACTCGGCGATGGCGCGGGTGCGGATGGGCGCGCTGGCCGTCGCCTTCGGCATCCAGCACGACGTGGACCTCGAATGCATCGTCCATGTCACGACCCGGGACCGGAACCTGATGGCCCTCGAGTCCGAGCTCCTCGGCGCCCACGCGCTCGGGGTCCGCAACATCCTGGCCCTGACCGGCGACCCGCCCCGGGTCGGCGACTACCCGACCGGCACCGGGGTCTGGGACGTCGACTCGATCGGCCTGATCGAGATCCTCGCCCGGCTCGACCGGGGCGAAGACCAGGCCGGCCAGCCGATCGGGCAGCGGGCCGGCTTCACGGTCGCCTGCGCCCTCGACCCGACGGCCGCCGACGCGGCCACCGAGTGGGATCGGCTCGAACGCAAGCTGGAGGCCGGAGCGGACCTGATCATGACCCAGCCGCTCTACGGGCTCGACCAGGTCGAGGCGATGGACGCGGAGGCGCGACGGCGATTCGGGCCGGGCGGCTTCCCGGTCCCGGTCCTCCTCGGCGTGCTGCCGCTCCAGAGCGCCCGTCACGCGGAGTTCCTCCACAACGAGGTCCCCGGGATCACGATCCCCGCCGCCAGCCGGGCGGCGATGGCCGCCGCCGGCGACCGCGGTGCGGAGGTCGGGCTGGAGATGGCCCTGACCTTCCTGGGTGCCGCCCGCGAGCTCGTGGCGGGGACCTACGTCATGCCGAGCTTCGGCCGCTACGAGCAGGCGGCGGAGCTGGTCCGCCGGATCCGGAACGGCCAGGCGGCAGCCCGCCAGGAGGCAGCCCGCCAGGAGGCAGCCCGCCAGGAGGCAGCCCGCCAGGAGGCAGCCCGATGAGGCTGACGCTTCGATCCGTCAACCGCGGCTGCGCCCGCGTCCTGGTCGGCTGCCTCGTCCTGCCGATCGTCCTCCTTGGGATCCTCGGGGCGCTCGTCGCCGTCCTGCACGTCGGACCGCCGGCCGAGGTCTTCCCCGCCCCGGTCACGGGCCAGCGCGTCTACGACACGGCCGGGATCTGGTCCGATGCCACCGGCGCCCAGGCGGAGATCATCATCCGGGCGATCGAGGATCGGACCGGCGCCCAGGTGGTCGCGTACAGTCAGGGCGTCCCCGGCCCCGTCGACGACGCGACGATCCGGGCCCAGGCGGCCGCCCTCGGGAACCAGTGGCGCGTCGGCCGGGCCGGCTTCGACGACGGGGAGGTGGTCCTCTTCGACATCGAGCCGAACCGGGTCCACGGCCGGATCGCCATCGTGGGCGGCGACGGCTTCCGGGTCGCCTACGTCTCGGATCAGACCGCCCAGCAGATCATCGACGAGCGGATGCTGCCGTGGGCCGCGCGCCCACGACCCGATTACGACACGGCGCTGGTCCAGGGCCTGGCCTTCATCAACCCG
>JBGPFS010000048.1:0-13605 GCA_041483455.1 Candidatus Limnocylindria bacterium
GAAGGTCAGCCGGATCGTCGACGCGTCGGCGACCACGTGGAGGGCCGTGAGCACCTCGCCCGCGTCATCGATGACGACCCCCGTCCCGAGGCCGTGGGTCGCGCCCCCCTTGACGTCGGCGCCGTCGGTCTCGATGAGGACGAGGGACGGCCGCACCGCCTCGTAGACGAGCTCCGAGGAGGCCGGACCGGGCGTCTGGGAGGCCAGGGCACTGGCGATCCCGTCGGTCACGTCACGCTGCGTGAGCTGGTGCGGGCCGGGGTTCAGCGCGCCATACAGCGCGACCGCGACGAACGCGGCGAGCACGCCGCCGGCGAACGGCGTCCAGCGCCGGATCCGCGATCCGACGCGGCCGAGCCGTCGGGAGGACGACCGGGGCTCGGGACGGGGTGGCTCGTCCTTCTCGTCGGTCATGAGGCAGAGCGGACTCCGGTTCGTCTGGCCGCCGGGTGGGGCGCTGGCGACCGCCGGCAGGTGCGGCCAACCCGCAGTATCGGCGACGAGTCTGAGGATTGCCTGAAAGGCAGGCAGCCGATCCGGGCCGACACGGGCCGCCCTGCCGGCCGTCTCGACGACCGTTTCGACGGCCGCGCGGCTATCCGTTCCGGCGTTCGAAGTCCCGCATGAACTCGATGAGCCGGTCGACGCCGTGCTCCGGGAATGCGTTGTAGATCGAGGCCCGCATCCCGCCGACCGAGCGATGGCCCTTGAGCCCGTCGAACCCGGCGGCCGTCGATTCCTTCACGAACGCGTTCTCGAGCTCCTCGGTCGCCAGCCGGAACGTGACGTTCATGAGGCTCCGGCTCTCGATCTCGGCGGTCGGCCGCCAGAACCCTGTCCGGTCGAGCTCCGCGTACAGCTTGCCGGCCTTGCGCGCGTTGGTCTCGGCGATCGCCGGCAGGCCGCCCAGAGCGAGCAGCCATTCGACTACCAGGCCGAGGACGTAGATCCCGAAGGCCGGCGGCGTGTTGTAGAGCGACCCGTTCTTCGCGTGGACCGCGTAGTTCAGCATCGTGTGAAGCGACGCGCTCGATCGGGCGAGCAGGTCCTCGCGGATGATGACGAGCGTGACGCCGGACGGCCCGAGGTTCTTCTGGGCACCGGCGTAGATGAGGCCGTGCTTCGGGATGTCGATCGGCCGGCTGAAGATGTCCGACGACGCATCGCTCACCAGCGGCGCATCGCCCACCGCCGGGAGCCGCCGCCACTGCGTGCCCTCGATCGTGTTGTTCGAGGTCATGTGGACATAGGCCGCGCCGCGCGTGAACTCGCACTCGGCATCGCTGGGGATCCGGCGGTAGCCGTCGGCCGCCGTCGAGCCCGTCTCGTGCACCGGCCCGACGCGCCGGGCCTCCTTCGCCGCCTTGTCGGCCCAGCTCCCGGTCATCAGGTAGTCGGCCGTCGCGCCTTCGGTCAGGAGGTTCAGCGGGACCATCGAGAACTGGAGGGTCGCGCCGCCCTGCAGGAAGAGGATCTTGTAGCCGTCGGGGACGCTCGCCAGCTTCCGGACGTCCGCCTCGGCCGTGCCGATGATCGCCTCGAACGTCGCCGACCGGTGGCTGATCTCCATGACCGACATGCCGACGCCCGGGAGGGCGACGAGGTCGCGCTGGACCTGCTCG
This sequence comes from Candidatus Limnocylindria bacterium, assembly GCA_041483455.1. GTDB lineage: Bacteria > Chloroflexota > Limnocylindria > Limnocylindrales > CSP1-4 > JBGPFS01. Next base: position 1,623 of record JBGPFS010000048.1, read on the forward strand.
AGCACGGGCAGCGGGAGGACCGCGGGGCCGGAGGAGAAGTTGAAGATCCGTTCAGTCATGGCGCGGGCTCCTTCAGGCGACGATGGCGACGAGCTGGAGGCTGATGATGTCCTCGTTGCCCGCGCGGATGCCCGCGAGCTGCGAGTCGGACGGTGCGCCGTCCAGGTTGATCCGCGCGACGGCGGCCTCCGCGTCCTCGAAGATGATGTTCTCGGTCTCGAGCACGTTGAGGCCCTCGGCGCGCAGGTTCTCGAACACGTGCGCCAGGACGCCCGGCCGGTTCCGGTGGCGGACGACGAGCAGGTGGGTCGCCGGCGTCCGCCGGGCGAGATTCACGGCGTTCGGGACGCGCCCCGTCTCCTTGAACGAGCGGACGATCCGGACCGTCTCGGCCGCGATCGCCTCCTGGGCCTGCTCGGTCGAGGCGCCGATGTGGTGGGTCCCGTACACGCCCGGAGCCCCGAGGAGGGGCAGGCTGAACTCGGCGGTCCCGATCGTCGGCTCGTCGGGGTAGACGTCGAGCCCGACCCGGATCCCGCGATCGCGGACGGCATCGGCGAGCGCGTCATGGTCGACGACCTCGGCCCGGGACGTGTTGATGAAGAAGGCGCCCGGCCGAAGGCAGGCCAGCAGCTCCGCATCGACCAGGCCGCGGGTCTCGGGGCCGAGCGCGACGTGGACGCTCAGGATGTCGGCCTGTGCCGCGACGTCGCGCGGGGTCGGGACGACGGTCACCTGGGACTGGCTGCTCGCCAGGTCGAGACCGTAGCTCCGGAGATCCGCGCCGGCGTCGCTCGGGTCGCCCGCGAACCGCCGCGACCAGATGACGAGGTCAAGGCCGAACGCCTGCGCTCGCCGGGCCAGCTCCTGGGCGACGTTGCCGAAGCCGAGCAGCCCGAGCGTCCTGCCGTGGAGGCCCTTCGCCTTCGAGAACTCCTTCTTCTCCCAGCGGCCGGCGCGCAGCGCGGCGACGTTGTCGGGGATCCGGCGGTCGAGCGCGAGGATGAGGCCGAACGCGAGCTCGGCCACGGCGATCGAGTTCTTGCCCGGGCAGTTCGAGACGTAGATCCCGCGCGCCGATGCGGCGCCGACATCGATCGTGTTGTAGCCGGCGCCCGCCCGGACGATGAGCGCGACGGCGCCCGCATCCATCATCGCGGCCGTCACCTTGGTGGACCGCACGATGAGCACCTCCGCCCGGCTCTCGCGGAGCGCCGCGACGAGGGCGTCGTCCTTGAGGGAGGCGTCGAAGACGACGCTGCAGCCGGCGGCTTCGAGACCGTCGAGGCCGGACTGCTCGAACGGATCGGCGACGAGGACCTTCATGCGGCCTTGCTCCTGGCTGCGGCTCCCCTAGATGAGATGGCTGAGCAGTCCGTCCCGGAGCTTCGGCTCGAACCAGGTCGACTTGGGCGGCATGATCCTGCCGGCGTCGGCGATCCCCATGAGGTCCTCGACGCTGACCGGGTGCATCGCGAATGCGACGGCGGCCGCGCCGTCGTCCACCTGCCCGACGAGGGCGTCCGGGCCACGGATGCCGCCCACGAAGTCGATCCGCCGGTCCGTCCTCGGGTCCCCGATGCCGAGCAGCGGTCCGAGCACCTGGGCGTGCAGGCGGGAGACGTCGAGCCGATCGGCCTCGGGCGCGCCGGCCGGGGCGGGTGCTAGGCGCAGCCCGTGCCAGCGACCGGCCAGGTACATCGCGACTTCGCCCGCTCCGGCGGGGGCCTCATTGCCGGGGCCGACCTCGACCCGCGCGGCGAGCGCCTCGAGGAACGACGCCGGCGTGTGGCCGGCGAGGTCCTTCACGAGGCGATGGTACGGGAGGACCTGCATCTGGTCGTGCGGAAACGCCACCGCCAGGAACGAATCCGCCTCCACCCGGCTGCTGCCCGACACTCCCTCGCGAAGCGCCTGTCGGGCGCGCATGGCACTCGCCGCCCGGTGGTGCCCATCGGCGATGTAGAGGAGCGGGATCCGGGCGAACGCCTCGACGAGCGCGTCGCGGTCCGTGTCGACCGTCCGCCAGATCGTGTGCTGGACACCGTCGGGGGCGATGAAGTCGAACAGCGGCGGCGTGCTGACGGCCCGCGCGACGACGGCGCCCACGTTCCTCGAGGCCGGGTAGGTCAGGAGGACGGGACCGGTCTGGGCGCGCAGCGAGACGATGTGGCGAGTGCGGTCGTCTTCCTTGTCCTCCCGCGTGCGCTCGTGCTTGCGGATGTCGTCGCGCTCGTACTCATCGACCGAGAAGCACGCGGCGACGCCGGTCTGCTCGTGGCCGCCCATCCGCAGGCGGTAGACGTACACGCTCGGCAGCGCCTCCTCCACGAGCGGCGCCTCCAGCCGCAACCGGGCGAAGTTCGCCGCGGCGGCCGCGTAGACGGCGTCCGCGTGGGGGTCCGTGTCGGCCGGCAGCTCGAGCTCGGCGCGGGAGACGCGGAGGAAGCTCAAGGGGTTGCCGGCCGCCAGCTCCCGGGCCTCCGCGGTGCTCACGACGTCGTACGGGACGGCGGCGACGGCCGAGGCCTGATCGGGCATGGGGCGGAGAGCGCGAAACGGTCGGAGGGTAGCCACGGAGCCTTCGGAGTATACGGCCCGGGCCTGATCCATCGGCGGGTGGGCGGGCCGCTGGCGAGCAGCCGACGGTCGCGGCACGGAGCCGGCCGACGGCCGACGATCCGCGGCTCTAGGGCGCTCCGCGACGGGCCACGACCGAGAACGACAGCGGGATGCGGCCACGCTCTTCCTCGCGCACGTCGGCGTGGCCGCCCCACCAGTCGGTCGGGTGCTCGGTCACCCGTTCCAGACGCAACCCGGCCCCGACCAGGGCCGTGATGATCTCGCCGAGCGTCCAGGCCCGGGCGAACTTCCAGCTCTGGTCGCGCTCGTCGATCGAGAGTCGATCGATGTACTCGGGCGCCCAGCCCTTCGAGGCCTCCGGGCCCGCGAAGTAGTCGTAGTCGGTCGCGATCCAGCCGCCATCCGCATCGACATCGAAGAGCCATTCGGCCGGGTGCCCGTCGAACAGGACGAGCCTGCCGGTGGGGGCCAGCAACCGCTGCAGGACGGCGGCCCAGGCACCGAGATCCTGGAGCCACATGAGCGCACCGCGACCCGTATACAGCAGATCCGCCGTGCCGTCGAGATCGTGCGGCGTGTCGAGGACGTCACAGGTGATCCAGCGGGCGGGCGCCCCGACGGCGGCGCTGAGGCGTTCCGCCAGGTCGATCATCCGCGGGCTGAAGTCGATCCCGACGACCTCGTCGGCCCCGAGCCGCCAGAGCGACAGGGTGTCGCGACCGCCGGCGCACTGGAGGTGGATCGCCCGGGGGCAGCGGCCGTGGAGATCGCCGATGAGCTCGAGCTCGGGCGGAAGGAGGTTGCCGCCGCCGGCGCCGATCAGCTCGATCGCCTCCGCCAGCCAGCCCTCGTATCGTTCTGCGGCCTCGTCCCAGGCGGACCGATTCGCCGCGTGCATCGCCCGGACGTCCGCGCGCTCGCCGGCCGTCGCGGGTCGGACATGCTCGTCGGCGGCCGCGCCGGTGGGGTCCATCGAGCCAGTCTAGTGCGCCGGCCTTCTCACCTCGCGCGCCGGGCGCACACCCCACGAGTCGCGAGAACCGACGACGCCGCTCGCGGCGTACTGGCGGGAGGAGGTCCCACCGACATGATCGTCGCCCGTCTCACCACTGCTGCACGCCGGTCGCTGCCCGGGCGGCTGGTCGCGCTCCTCTCATTGGTGCTCGCCATCCTCGCGGCGTGCGGCCCCAGCCAAGGCGGTGGCCCATCCTACTGACCATCAGGTCGACCTCCCGAACCCGCGACGCGCGGCCCGCCCGGCGGCAACGCGTACGACCAGACCCGTCGGGATCACGAAGCTCGGAGAACCCACGATGCGCCACACCCGCCTCACCGCCCTGACGTTCGCCGTCGGCCTGGCCACCGCCGCCTGCTCGGGCGCGTCGTCACCGGCTCCCGCCACGCCGCCGGTCGTCGCCCCGTCGGCCCAGGCGTCCGCTGCCCCGTCGGCCGCAACCCCGTCGGCCGCAGCCCCGTCGGTCCCGGCGTCCGTCGCCCCGGCATCCGCGCCGCCGGCGGGGGCCGGCAGTGCCGTCTCGATCGCCGGCTTCAGCTTCCAGCCGGCGACGATCACGGTCGCCGTGGGCGCCACCGTCACGTGGACGAACCAGGACAGCGCCGGCCACACGGTCACGGCCGACGACAGCTCGTTCACGAGCGAGCGACTGGCGACCGGCGCCACGTTCAGCCACACGTTCGCGACGGCGGGCACGTTCACCTACCACTGCGCGATCCACTCCTCGATGAAGGCGACCGTCACCGTCCAGTGAGCCGCCTTGTGTCACCATCGCGGGAATGGCCTCGTTCGACCTGCTCATCCGCGGTGGGACCCTGATCGACGGGACCGGGACGCCGGGCGTCCGGGCCGACGTCGGAGTGGCGGACGACCGGATCCGGGCGATCGGCGACCTGTCCCGCGTCGATACGACGGGCGTCCAGCGCGTCATCGACGCCACGGATCGGGTGGTCTGTCCCGGCTTCATCGACCCGCACGGACACTCGGACGCGACGATCCTCCTCGACGGGGCCATCGGCAGCCATCTCCACCAGGGATTCACGAGCCAACTCTCGGGCAACTGCGGCGACTCGCTGGCGCCGGTGACCGGGTCGAGCCGGCCGCTCATCGAGCTGGCCATGGCGCCGACCGAGCGCGGACCGACGTGGCGCACGTTCGCCGGCTACCTCGACGCCGTCGGGGACGAGAAGCTCGGTCCCAATCACGCCTTCCTGGTGGGCCACGGGACGATCCGCGGAGCGGTCGTCGGCACGGCTGCCCGTCGCGCCACGGACGCCGAGCTGAAGGCGATGGTCGGCCACCTGGGCGAAGCGCTCGACGCCGGCGCGATCGGGCTCAGCTCCGGGCTGATCTATCCGCCCGGGATCCACGCCCCGCCCGAGGAGCTCGAGCGCCTGGTCGCGGTGACGGCGAAGCGAGGTGCTCTGTACGCCACCCACCTGCGCAACGAATCGGCCGGGCTGTTCGAGGCGCTGGACGAGGCGCTCAGCACGATCCGTGCGGCGGGTCCCGGCGCCCGGCTCCAGGTCTCACACCTGAAGGCCGGGGCGCTCGCCGTCCACGGGCGCGCACCGGAGGCGCTCGCGCGGCTCGAGGCCGCCCGCGCCGAGGGGCTCGACGTCGCCGCCGATCAGTACCCGTACACGGCCGCCGCGACGACCCTCCAGGTCGTCCTGCCGCCTGCCCTCCTGGCCCTTCCGCACGACGACATCGTCGCCGCGCTCGGGGACCCCGAGATCCGGGCTCGGATCAAGCGAGAGATCGCGATCGGCGCGCCCGGCTGGGAGAACACCGCCGCCGACCCGGGCTGGCAGGGGATCCGCATCGCGAGCTCGCGCACCCACGCCGACTGGGCGGGCCACAGCCTGGCCGAGCTCGGCGCCGAGATGGATCGCGATCCGGCGGACGTCGCCTTCGACCTGCTGGCCGACGACCGGCTCGACGTGGCGATCGTCATCGACTGCATGAGCGAGGCGGACGTCGAGGCGATCATGCAGGTCCCCTGGATCGCCGTCTGCACGGACGCCGGCGGCCACCGGCCCGGGCACCCGATCCTGGGCAGCGGCATACCCCACCCGCGCGCCTACGGCAGCGCTCCGCGCGTCCTGGGACGCTACGTCCGCGAGCGCGGCGTCCTCCCGCTCGAGACGGCGATCGCCAAGCTCACCTCGGTCCCGGCCGGGCGGCTTGGGCTGAGCGACCGCGGGACGATCCGGCCGGAGGCGTTCGCGGACCTCGTCGTCCTCGACCGGGCCACCGTTCGCGACGAGGCGACCTACCTCGACCCGCATCGCTACCCGACGGGGATCGAGCACGTCATCGTGAACGGGGTCGCGGCGATCCTCGATGGGCGCGAGACGGGGATGCGGCCCGGCCGGCTCCTCCGGCGCGCCGGCTGATCCCCGGCCCCGGCTGATCCTGGGCCCCGGGCCGCGACAGCCAGTCGATGACGGTGGAGCGACGGGCGCGCATCGCTAGCAGGTGACGTGCAGGATCGCCGCCGTGTCGTGAAGATCGGAACCCGAGAGCAAGACGCATGCTTCGTCCGTCGGCACGGCGACCAGCTCCACCCCGAGACGGGCCGCCTCCGCGACGACCGCCTCGTCGATGGGGAGGGCGCCGTCGACACCGGTCCCCACGATCAGCCGGCGGCCCGCCCAGGGGATCCGCTCCAGGAGGCTCAGCGGCGTATGCCCGTAGCGGTCGCGGAGCGGCCGCGACGCCTTCTTCCTGCGCCGGCTCACGCGCCCCCGCTCGACGACGACGTCGTGGTCGTACCGCTGCCCGTCGATCTCGACCAGGCCGAACTCGATGAGGCGCGCCTTCATCGTTGCGTTCTCCTGCCCGGGCGAGTCGCCGGGCGCCGTGTGCACCCATCGCCGCTACGCGCCATTCGGCTCCTGGGCCGCGGCGTCCGTGTCGAGGATCGCCTCGGCCTGATCGGCGGCGATCGCCACCGCCTCCTCGACCTCGACGTCCGGGTTCTCGGCCTGGATCGCGGCCACCATCTCCTCGAGCTCGATCCCTTCGACCTCATTCACGGCGCGCGCATCGATGACATAGCGCAGGAGCAGGTTGACGACGGCGACGACGGGGATGCCGAAGATCGCACCCCACAGGCCGGCGACCTGCGCGCCGAGGAGGAGGGCGACGATCACCAGGATGGGGTGGAGGCCCACACCTTCTCGGAGCAGCCGCGGCTGGATGGCGTTGACCAGGAGCGTCTGGCCGATGACCAGGATCGCGACGACGAGGAGGGCCACGTCCGGTCGGAAGGCGAGCGCGACGAACACGATCGGGATGAGCGCGAGGGGCGGCCCGAAGAACGGGATGAACATGAGCACGCCCGTGCTGACGGTCAGCAGGAACAGGTAGGGCAGACCGAACACCAGGCCGAGGACGAGCGTGATCCCGATCTGGATCAGGACCAGCACGAGCTGCGTGCGCAGAAAGCCCCGAAACGCTCGCCCGACCGTGCGCTCGACCAGCAGCAGGGTGTCGGCGTGGCGATTCGGCACGATGCGGCGGATCGTGCCGGTGATCGCCTCTGGATCCGCCACCGCGTAGAGCGACAGCACGACGATGATGAACAGCGTCCCGAAGACGGCCAGGACGCTGCCGGCGATCATCTGGGTCTGATCGGCGAGCCCTTGGATCACGGCCGGCAACGTCCGGCGCTGCAGATCCTCCACGAGCGCTGCCAGGTCCAGGGTCGACCGGTCGATCCCGATGGCGCGCTGGATATTGCCGACAAGGGTCGCGATCGAGGCCGTGATCTCGTCGGTACGTCCGACCAGGTCCGACGCCTCCCGCACACCGATCTGCGCGATCGCAACGACGAACAGGGCGATGCTGCCGATGACCATGCCGTAGGCCACCGCCACTGCGAGCCCGCGGCCGAGCGGCAGCCGACGATCGAGGCTGCTCACCAATGGACCGATCAGGAACGCGAGCAGCCAAGTCAGGAAGATCGTGAGCAGGAGCGAGCTGAAGCCGACGAGCAGCGCCAGGACACGGTCCAGCACCGCGATGCCGAAGAACACGGCGCCGAGCGCCAGGAACGCGACGCGCAGGGGATCCCGATCCCGGGGCGCGTCGGCAGGGGTCGTCATCGCTCGCTCACCGTCGAAGCGTCAAGAAGGGCGGGACGAGTCTGATCCCTACGATACCGCACCACCCTGGGCGCCCCACGCCCTCTACGGACCACCGCCCTGACCCAGGGCGATCTTCGTCGGCCACGGTCCTGGCCCCCGACCATCCTGGGGACGGCCGAAGAGGTAGCCCTGACCATGTCCGATCCCGAGTGAGCGGAGCATCTCGAGCTCGGCCGCGGTCTCGATCCCCTCGGCGACCAGGCGAAGCTTGCGCTTCACCGCGAAGTAGCCCATCCCGGCGATGAGCGCCTGGCGGGCGGGATTGGCATCGATCCCGCGGATGAGCCCGACGTCGAGCTTCACGAAGTCAGGTGCGAGCTCGAGGATGTGGCGGAGGCTGGCGTAGCCGGCGCCGGCATCGTCGACCGCGAGACGGAGCGTCGGCCCCAGCGCCGCGAGCTCGCGGCGGAGCGCCGGGTAGTCCTCGATCAGGACGTGCTCGGTGATCTCGAGGACGATCTTTCGCATCTGTCCGCCCAGGATCGCCTGGAGCCTGCCCGAGCCGATGAGCGCCGGCGAGACGTTCACGCTGAGGTACGGTCCCGGTGGGAGGATCGTTGCCGCTTCGAGGGCGGCCCGGAGCGTGGCCGTCTCGAGCTCGAGTCCCAGGCCGGAGCGGGCGGCCAGGGCGAAGACAACGTCGGGCGGGGTGCCGTCGGCAAAGCGGCTGAGGGCCTCATAGCCCACGACCGCCCCGGTGTGCAACTCGACGATCGGCTGGTAGAACGAGTTGAATGCTGCCGTGTCGAGGATCGCCTGGACGCTCGCCCGGGCGAAGTCCTCCTGGTAGCGCGCCTCGAGCCCAGGGGAAAGCAGTGGCCCGAGGATCGAGGCGAAGGTCGTCAGCACCGGCAGCTGCTCGACGAACGAATCCGGCGCCCGGTCGTGGATCCCGAAGCCGACGACGCCGATCACTCCGCTTGGCCCACCTAGCGGTGCATACGCGACGGTGCGCAGCCCTGTGGCGGCGACCCGCTCGCCGTACGTGCCATCCTCGGCGCGGGCGCGCCAGTCTTCCGTCCAGACGCCGGTCGATGCGTGCTCGAAGAGGTAGCGCGTCCGGGGACCGGGGATCACGCGGTTCGAGGCAAACACGGCCGCGACCGGCCCCTCGACGGCGAGGACGAGTCCATGGTCCTCGCCGTCGAGTGCGACCACAAACGCGGAGTCGACGTCCGGCAGCTTGATCATCTCGGCACACGCGACCGCCGCCATTGACTCAAGCGAGGAGCCTGAGTCGATCCGGTCAAGCGCCGCCGCGATCATGTCGCGCTCACGAGCGCGTCGCGCGAGGGCACTCTCGAGGGCACGCTCCCGCGTGACGTCGCGGTCGGTCTGCATGTAGCCGATCAGACGACCGGCGGCGTCGCGGATCCCCGAAATGACGGCCTCGAGCTCGACGAGGGTCCCGTCCTTGCGGCGGTTGACGATCACGCCCTTCCAGGTCTCGCCCGCTGCCACGGAAGCCCAGATCGCCTCGAAGAACGCGGGCTCGTGGCGGCCGCTGGCCACGATCCCCGCGTAGCGACCGACGATCTCCTCCGGCTCGTAGCCGAAGAGCCGGCTGAATGACCGGTTAACGTAGGTGACGTTGCTGTCGACGTCCGTCATCCAGACGGCGTCGGCGGTCTGCTCGACGGCCAGGGCGAGCCGGGTGCGGTCCGCTTCCGCGGCGACCCGCTCGGTGATGTCCTGCAGCGTGCCGACCCATCGGAGCGGCGTGCCGGCTGGATCGCGGACGAGATCAGCCTGCTCCTGGACGATCCGGACAACGCCGTCGGGTCGGACGAGCCGGTAGTCGAGGTCATACCGAGCACCGCCGCTGATCGCCGCCCGCTCGGACGCCTGCACCCGGGCTCGATCGTCAGGATGTACGAACGCGAGGAACGCCTCGTTCGTCCCGGGGAACGCGCCCGGCTCGACCCCGACGATCCGATAGGTCTCCTCGGATCGCACCGCCGTGTCGGTCGCCAGGTCCCATGCCCAGCTGCCGATGTGGGCGATCCGCTGCGCCTCGGCGAGGTTGCGCTCGCTCATGCGGAGTCCATCTACGAGCCGCGAGCGCTCGCTCTCCGTGCGCATGCGCTCGCTGATGTCGCGCACGTTCCGCTGCTGCCGTCCGTCGGGCAGCACCTTGAACCGGACCTCGACCGGCAGGCTCGTGCCGTCACGCTTCCGGTAGCGGCGTTCGACCAGGATGCCTTCCTCGGCAGCCGCATCGCCGAGTCGCGCGTCCATGCCCGTGTTGCCCACCGGGTCATCGTCGGCCGTGAGATCGCCAGCCTGCATCCCGAGCAGCTCGTCCCGCGAGTACCCGAGCATGCGACAGAGCGCCGGGTTGACCTCGACGTAGCGGCCCGACGCGTCCGAGACGAGGATGCCGTCACCTGACTCCGCGATCAGATCGCGGGCACGCCCCTCACTCGCTTGCAGCGCCGCCAGCGCGCGCTCCAGGTGCTTGGCCCGTCGGTTTCCGATCGTCGTTCCAACCAGCACGAGGACGATGACCGGGACGATGTCGCTGATCGCTTCGACGAGGACGTCCTGCGGCCTGATCGTCCCCAACATGATGTGGGCGGCGCTCATCCAGATCGCCGTCGCGAGGATCATCGCCGCGACCAGCGCGATGTTCCTGACGCGGTCCCGGCCCTTCCTCCCGGACGCTGCGCTCACGGCTGGCCCTGGTCGGCGCCATGGATGCTGCCCCAGGCGTGCGTTGGGCGGCTGATTCGGCGCGGTCGCGGGTTCGCGATGTCGCCGGGCTGCATGGGCGTGCGGCCTTTCAATGGGGCGGGCGAGTCCCGGGGGACGTCACTCGGGCCATCGTACCTGCGGATGAGAACGAGACCCCGATCCGTGCGTTACGTGGAACCTCTCCTCGCTCGTCGCGCGGATGCTCAGGGCATCTGGAATGGAGTATCGCCGATTCGGATCGGGAGCTACCCGCTGACCAGCCGACCGATCACGACGCCGGCCAGCGCCGCCGCGCCCGCGATCGCCATGGTCTGGACGGCCGTCCACCAGACGTTCACGTGGCCGATCATGCCGCGCGCGACGCCGAGGGCCGCCATCAGGGCGCCGGTCACCACGAGCGACACGATCCGCGCCGTCCCGATGTCGAAGAGCGCGAACGGGACGACCGGGACACCCGCCGCGAGGAGGTCGGCGACGAACATCCAGAGTGCGTGGGTCCAGAGCGAGGCCGTGGGCTGGCGGACGACGCCGATCTCGAACGCGACGACGTGGTCGAGGAGCGCCTCCGGGTTTCTCGCGAAGGCCCGCGCGACGAGCGCGACTTCCTCGGCGCTGAACCCGGTTGCGAGCAGCCGGCGCGTCACCCGGTCGCTGTACGCCCTGGGGTCGACGGCGATCCTGCCCCGAGCGACCTCGACCAGCGCATCGGCGCGGTGACGCTCGGACTGCAGGTCGAGGTACGTGCCGGCCATCATCGAGACGGCGCCGGCGATCGCGCCCGCCGCCCCGGCGAGCAGGACGATCGAGCGGTCGTTCGTGCTCGCCGCGACGCCGAAGACAAGCCCGGCGATCGAGACGGCACCGTCCTCCATCCCGAAGGCGACGTCGCCGATCGCCGCATGGAGGGAGCCACGGAGCCGAGTGACGAGCGCGCGAACCGTTCCCATCTCGGGAATGCCTCCGATCGGGACTGCGACGCAGCAAGCCTACCGTCGTTCCCTCGTGCGCGAGTGCCTTCGGGACCCGCGCGCTCGACGGCGTCAGCGCAGGCATCCCGCGTTGGCCAGGCGTTAGAGCGTCGCGGCCGCTGGAGCCTCTCTGCCGCCGGGCCGCCCTCGATCCCGGGTTACTTCACCGAGCCCGCGAGCAGCCCCTGGACGAAGTAACGCTGCAGGCTGAAGAAGACGGCCAGCGGCACCGCCATCAGCAGGAAGGCGCCGGCGGCGAGCAGGTTCCACTCCGTTCCGTAGGTGCCGAGCAGGGTCGTCATCTGGATCGTCATCGGATAGTTCGCGTTGTTGGACACGAACACGAGCGACATCAGGAGGTCGTTCCAGACCCACAGGAACTGCAAGGTCCCGTAGGCCGCGATCGCTGGAATGGAGAGCGGCACGACGATCGTTCGGAAGATCCCGAAGTCCGAGGCGCCGTCGATCCGGGCGGCCTCGATGAGGTCCTTGGGCAACGTGATGAAGAAGTTCCGCAGCAGGAAGATGCCGAACGGCAGGGCGAAGGCCGTGTGCGCCAACCAGATCCC
>JBGPFS010000049.1:0-13591 GCA_041483455.1 Candidatus Limnocylindria bacterium
CGACGCTGGCCCGTCGGTCACCGACCGCTGCCGGCGAGCTTCTGGCAGCCGATGCAGTAGGCGGCCCAGGGCAGGGCCTCGAGTCGCTCGTCGGCGATCGGTCCGCCGCACCTCAGACACCGGCCGAACAGCCCGGTGGCGAGGCGCCCGAGCGCTCCGTCGACGAGTTCGAGCTCCTTCTCGGCCTTCTCGCGGAGAGCCAGATCGCGCTGTTGGGCGAAGACCTGGCTCGCCGCGGCAGCCTGGGATCCATAGGTCATCTGGCCCGGCGACTCGATGCCGACCTCGAGCTCCCCGAGCAGCCGGGCTCGTTCGGCCTCGAGCGTCCCGCGGGCGGTCTCGACGAGCTGCGTGTCCATCCCCCGATGCTACGCTCACCGCGAGGTCGGCGTGGGTGCCCGGCGGTCCTCGATCGGCCGGCGCGACATCGGTCGGTCGCCGTCGTATCCTCCGGCCCAGGACCCCGGACGCCGCCCGGACCGGTCCGTTCGGGCGCCTGCCTCCCCGGGCGCCGACCGAGCGAGGAGCGAACGCGCCATGGCGAAGACCGAGACCGATCCGGTCTGCGGGATGAAGGTCGACACCGAGACCTCGGAGCTCCACCTTGAGCACGAGGGCAAGACCTACTGGTTCTGCGGCAAGGGCTGCCTGCTCGAGTTCCGGGACGACCCGCAGAAGTACCTCGACCCGAAGCACGTCACCCACGGGATGTGACCGGCCGGCGGTAAGTCGCAGCTAAGAGCTTGCAGCCAGATTCAGCGCAGCCGGCTCGCCGCCCGGCGGCTCGTCCCGGGACGGATCGCGGCTCATGGGGCACGCAGGAGGTTCTCCGTGCGCTCCCTTCGCCCGCTCATCGCGCTTCTCGTGCTCGTGCTCGCGGCCAATGTCGGGGCGGCGAGTGCGAACGCCCCACAGCGGCTGACCGGCCTGGGCCCATCAGCCCCGATCGGTGCGGCGTTCGGCCACGACGGTATCCGCTGGTGGTAGCCGCCGCAGCCGCCTCGACCGAGGTGGCCGTCTTCCCGGCTGGCCTGCCGGCCGGGGCTCGCCCTCAGCGTCCGCCGGCGACGCCCGTCGAGTCCGAGGCGAGGCGCTGGGCCACGTAGACCGGCACCGCCGAGAGGAGCACGAGGAAGAGCGCCACGACATTCACGATCGGCCGCTGGTTCGCCTGGTGCAGGTGGTTGAAGATCCAGATCGGGATCGTTTCCTGCGTCCCGGCGGTGAACGTCGTCACGATGATCTCGTCGAAGGAGAGGGCGAACGCGAGCAGGCCGCCGGCGAGGATGGCCGTTCGGATCATCGGGAAGGTCACGTGGCGGAAGGTCTGCCAGGTGTCCGCGCCGAGGTCCATCGACGCCTCCTCGATCGAGCGGGACGTCCGGCGCAGCCGGGCGACGACGTTGTTGTAGACCACGACGATGCAGAACGTCGCGTGGCCGACCACGATCGTGAACATCGTGAAGCCGATCCCGGCCGTGTTGATCGTCGCGTTCAGGGCCATCCCGGTGACGATGCCCGGCAGGGCGATCGGGAGGACGAGCATGAACGAGACGGCGTCGCGGCCGAAGAACGAGAACCGGTGGACGGCGAACGAGGCCAGCGTCCCGAGGAGCAGCGCGATGGCCGTCGCCAGGAGACCCACCTCGAGCGACAGGATCAGGGCCTCGCGGACCGAGGCGTTGTCGATCGCCGCCCCGAACCATTGGGTGCTGAAGTGCTGGATCGGCCACGACTGAGCCCGATCGCCGTTGAACGCGTAGATCGCGATCACCAGCAGCGGCAGGTACAGGAAGGCGAGGATCGCGGCGGCGGCGGCCCGGAGGGCGAGGCGTCCCGTCATCGCGTCACAGGGCCTCGAAGGCGCCGAGGCGGCGGGCGATCAGCAGGTAGATCCCCATGATCCCGATCGGGACGATGGCGAAGGTGGCCGCGAAGGGCACGTTGTTGGCCACGCCCTGGCTCTCGTAGATGACGTTGCCCAGGAACTGGCTGTTGGAGACGAGCTGCGGCGTGATGTAGTCGCCCAGGGTGAGGGCGAACGTGAAGATCGAGCCGGCGGCGAGCGCGGGCAGGACCAGTGGCAGGATGACCCGGCGGAACGTCGTCCCGCCCCGGGCGCCGAGGTCGGACGAGGCCTCCAGCAGTGAGCTCGGGATCCGCTCGAACCCGGCGAAGATCGGCAGGATCATGTAGGGCAGCCAAAGGTAGGTGAAGACGATCCACATCGAGACGTCAGAGAAGCCCGGGCTCTTGAGACCCACCACCCCGAGCAGCGCGTCCAGCGGTCCGCCCTGGGAGAGGATCACCCGCCAGGCATAGACCCGGACGAGATAGCTCGACCAGAGCGGGAGCAGGACGAGCATGAACAGGATCGGGCGCAGTCGGGCGGAAGCCACCCGGGCCATGTAGTAGGCGATCGGGAAGGCGAGGGCGATGTCGGCGATGGTGACCAGCCCGGCGATCGTCACCGTCCGCAGGACGATTACCCGGTTGACCGGATCGCCGACCAGGCGCTGGAAATTCGACAGGCTGAACTCCCGGACGACCTTCGAGGTGGCCGGGTCGAGGAACCAGAACGCGCTGACGAGCAGGACGGCGAGCGAGCCGAGATAGACGACCCCGAACCAGCCGAGCGGCGGGGTCAGCAGCCCGAGCAGCTGGACGCGCCGATGCCGGAACAGGGCGGCGAGGAGTCGGCGGCGGAAGCCGGGCGGAGCGATCGCGGTGGTCGTCATCGGTTCAGGCTGCGGTGGGGCGCCTCAGCGACGCCCCACCGGTCGCGCACCTCCGCGCGAGTTCAGCCCTTGATCTGGGTCCAGGCCTGCGACCAGGCCGAGTAGTCGATGCAGGTCTTGGCGCGGGAGTCGCCGCAGTCCGCGAGGGGTGTCTTCCAGAAGCTGATCGCGTCGTAGAACGACTGGTCGGTGACGTGGTAGACGGTGCAGAAGTCCTTGACGGCATATGCGCCGTAGCCCTTGTCCAGGATGTCGCAGGCCTTCGGGTTGGCGGGGGCCTCGCCGAAGTACTCGGCGACCTGGGCCTGCACGGCCGGGGTGACCATCCAGCCCATCCACTTGTACATGCAGTTCGGGTGCTGGGCTTGGGCCGACATCATCCAGGTGTCCGCCCAGCCGGTCATCCCCTCGCTCGGCACGACGGCGTCGACCTTGACGTTGGATCCCTTGAGGGTGTTGACCTGGTACGGCCAGGTCGTGCCCACGACCGTCGTCCCGTTCGTGAAGTTGTCGATCTCATCGGTGTAGAGCGACCAGTACTTGCCGACCCACGGCCGCTGGGCCTTGAGCAGGCTGACGGCGGCATCGAACTGGGGCTGGGTCAGCTCGTACGGATCCGTGATCCCGAGGTCGGGCTGGTGGGCCTTGAGGTAGAGCGCCGCATCGGCGATGTAGATCGGGCTGTCGTAGGCCGTGATCTTGCCCTGGTACGGCTTTGAGGCGTTGGCATCGAAGACGACGTTCCAGCTCGTCGGGGCCGGGCTGACGATGTCCGTCCGGTACATCAGGCTGTTTCCGCCCCAGCCATGTGAGACGCCGTAGTGCTTGCCGTTGACCGTGTTGTGAGCCGGCGACTGCAGGAACGGCGCGATGTCCTTCCAGTCGGGGATGAGGTCCGGGTTGATCTCGGCGACGTCGCCGGCCGCGATGAGCCGGTTCGTCGCGTCGCCCGACGCGGAGACGCCGTCGTAGACCGTGCCACCGCCCTGGCGCATCAGGGTGACCATCTCATCCGAGGTGTTGGCCGGCTTGAGGTTGACCTTGCAGTCTGGGTTGGCCGCCTCGAACGGGTGGACCCAGTCGTAGGCCGGCACGTTGCCTTTCGCCGGCACGTTCGAGCCGTCTTCGGCGTAGCCCGGCCAGATGATCAGGTTCAGCGAGCCCTCACCCTTGCCGATGGAGGTCGGCAGGTTCGACGTGGGCGCGGCGCTCGCGCTGGCCTCAGCGCTCGGGGCGGCGCTGGTCGCCGGCGCGCTCGACGGGGCGGCCGTGCCGGCGCTCCCCGTGCACGCTCCGGCGATCAGGCCGAGGGTCGCCAGCGCGGCGAGATACGATCGATGCCTCATTGCTCCTCCTCCGTTCCGATCACCCGCGGATCGGGAAATTGTGCTGCCGCTTCCAGACGAGCCGGACCGTGCGGCCCTGGGCCGCCAGCGCCTCCATCGAGGAGGTCGCCAGGTTCTGCTCGGTGACGACGAGCTCGCCTCCCTCGTCGAGCGCGACGACGTAGCGCGTCTCGGAACCCAGGTAGACGACGTCCCGGATCCGACCCGTGGCCGACGTCTCGTTGCCGTCCGTCGGCGCCTCCGGTGCCGTCAGGCGGATCTTCTCGGGCCGAACCGTGAACGTCCCGGCCGACCCGATGATTCGCTCCGCTGCCGGTCCCGTCAACAGGTTCGAGGTCCCCACGAAGCCGGCCACGAACCTCGTCGCCGGCCGCTCGTAGACGTCGGCCGGCGTGCCGACCTGCTCGATCAGGCCCTTGTTGAAGACGGCGATCCGGTCGCTCATCGTGAGCGCCTCCTCCTGGTCGTGGGTCACGTAGATGAACGTGATCCCGACCTGGTGCTGGATCGACTTGAGCTCGATCTGCATCTCCTCGCGGAGCTTGAGATCGAGCGCGCCGAGCGGCTCGTCGAGGAGGAGCACTCGCGGCCGGTTGACCAACGCCCGGGCGAGGGCGACGCGCTGGCGCTGGCCGCCCGACAGCTGGGATGGCCGGCGATCGTCGTAGCCGACGAGCCGGACCATCCGGAGTGCCTCGGCGACGCGGTCCTGGCGCTCGCGGCGGGCTACCTTCCGGATGACGAGGGCGTAGGCGACGTTGTCACCGACCGACATGTGGGGGAACAGGGCGTAGTCCTGGAAGACGGTATTCACGTCCCGCTCGAAGGGCGCCCGACGGCTGACATCCTCGCCGTGGAGGAGGATGCGGCCCGCGGTCGGCAGCTCGAACCCGGCGATCATCCGAAGCGTCGTGGTCTTGCCTGAGCCGGACGGTCCGAGCATCGAGAAGAACTCGCCATCCCGAACGTCGAGATCGATCCCGGCGACCGCCTCGATGTCCCCGAACCGCTTCCGGACCGCCTCGAGCCGGACGGCCACGTCGCGCCCGGCGAGCCGGTCGGCGCGCCCACCGGTCGCCTGGGTCGGCGCTGTGTCGGCCGCGGGCTCGGGCGTCGTCGGGATGGCCACGCTTCTCCTCCGGCGTCGAACGCACGGTCGGCGCGGCGCGACGCGCCCGATCGGGTGTCCGGGACGGCCGCACTGTGACCGCTCGCGAGGTCGGGTGTCAAGCGGAGAAGGCCCTAGACTCGCGGCGTGCATCCGCGCCCCTGCATCATCCCTGCGGCGCTCCTCGCCGATCGCCTCGCCGATCGCCTCGCCGATGGCCTTGCCGTACCTCCGGCCGCCCGCCGGACCGGGCGGGCGATCGTCGCCTGTGCGCTCGGGCTGGTGGTCGCCGCGCTCGTCGCCGCCTGCGGCGGCAGCGTGCCGTCCCCGAAGCCGCCGATCGTGGCCGGGACGGCCGCCTCGCCGCGCGAGGTCAACCTGATCATGAAGGACTACAGCTTCCTGCCGGCCGTCCTCGACCTGGTTCCCGGCGAGACCGTGCTCCTCCACGTCATCAACGGCGGGCTCGAGGTGCACGATGCGATCATCGGTGCCGCGGCGGTCCAGGATGCCTGGGCGGCGGCCGAGGCGGCCGTCGCGGGTGCGCCCCCCGGGCCGACGCCGGCGGTCAGCGTCCCGCCCGGGCTGGAGGGCCTGCGGATCGTCGCTCGCTCGGGCGAGCGGGTCGACGTGACCTGGATGGTCCCGGACGCGCCCGGGCCGGGGGCGTCGCCCATCCCGCTCGTCGTGGGCTGCCACATCCCGGGCCACTGGGAGAAGGGGATGCAGATCCCGGTCCGCTTCGTCCAGCCCGGCGATGCCACCGCCCCATCGTCCTGAGACCGGCCGCCGCCGCCCCATCGTCCGGCGACTCCACCGCCCCACCGTCCTGAGACCGGCCGCCGCCGGTGGTACCGTACGAGCAGCGCGGGTCGGGTCCGCACCATCGCAGGAGAGATCACGAATGACCTACGTCATCGCCGAGCCGTGTGTCGACGTCATCGACCAGTCGTGCGTCTCGGTCTGTCCCGTCGACTGCATCCACTACGAAGAGGGCGTCGACCGGATCCTGTACATCGACCCGGACGAGTGCATCGACTGCGGCGCCTGCGAGCCCGAGTGCCCGGTGAACGCGATCTTCCCGGAGGAGTCGCTTCCGGCGGAGTGGGCCGCCTACACCCGGGTCAACGCGCTCTGGTTCGGCGACAAGCCCGCGGCACGCGCCGAGGTCGACGCACTCAAACCGCGCTGACGCGCATCGCCTGCGCAGCCCGGCGACCCGCCGCGCCCCGGCCCGGCGGGTCGTTCCGCGCCCCGGCCTAGACTCCGGGGATGCGGATCGTCTCGCTCCTGCCCGCCGCGACCGAGATCGTCCACGCGCTCGGGCTTGGCGACGAGCTCGTGGGGGTGAGCGCCGCGTGCGACTGGCCCCCGGACGTCGCCGGGACGCCCATGCTGGGCGACATGGCGGCCCTCCTCGCGGCGGCTCCCGATCTCGTCCTGACCGGCGGCCGCGGCTCGGTCGGCGGACCCGGCGCGCTCGACCCCCTGGAGGTGGCCGCCGCGGTCCGGATGCTCGATGGCGAGACCTCGATCGTGGCCCTCGAGCCGACGAGCCTCGAGGGGATCCTCAACGCCATCTCGACGGTCGGGGCGATGGCCGAGGCCGAGGACAAGGCGGTCGAGCTGGTCGGCGACCTGCGCGAGCGGCTCGGGCGAGTCGAGGCGCGGGTCCTCGAGCGGCGCGAGCGAGGCCATCCGGCGGTCCGCGTCGTCGCGCTCGACCGGCTGGACCCGGTGTACGCGGTCGGAGACTGGATCCCCGAGCAGATCCGTCGCGCCGGAGGCTGGGACCTCCTGGGCGTCGAGGGCGAAGGCTCGCGCGAAACGAGCTGGGAGGCCGTTCGCGAGGTCGACCCGGAGACGCTCATCCTGATGCCGCGCGGCTGTCATCTCGCCGACGGCCTGCGGGCCTGGCGGGCCGCGCCACGACCGGCCTTCTGGCGGCAGATCGGTGCAGTCCAGCGGGGGCAGGTCTTCGCGGTCGATGCGGCCGCCTACTTCAGCCGGCCCGGTCCGCGCCTGATCGACGGGATCGAGCTGCTGGCCGAGCTCCTCGACCCGGGGGGCTTCGTCGATGCCGCACCGCTCGGCAGCTGGTCACCGGTCGAGGGCGACTGATCGGATGCCGTTTCGCGCGACGTTCGACTGCCTGTGGTGCGGCACGCCGTGGACGGTTCGCGGTCCCGACGACATCGAGGGCTTCGCCCAGCTGTGCGCGGATTGCGTGGGCCGGGCGGGCGCCAACGACTTCCTGCGGTTCCGCCTCCGCTCGGCGCTCGCAGAGCGAAGTCGGGCGGCAGCCGTCCGACCGGAGGCGCGCGTGGCGACGGGCACCCTCGCGGCCGCGAGCCCCGCCGCCGAACCGGGGGCTGCCCAGGGCCCGGCCCTCCTCGCCGATCCCGACGACTGGTACCTGCGCGCGGGGCCCTACTCGCGCGGCGTGATCGACGATGTCGCCTGGGCCGCCGAACTCGACGCCGCGACCCTCTGGCTCGACGGGCTGCCCCTCGCAGGGGAGATCGTCGAGCTGGTCGCCGGGGCCGGCTGGTGGTCGCCCCTCCTGGCGTCGAAAGGGACGCTATCGCTCTACGACACCGACCCAGCCTTGCTCGAGCGGGCGCGTGGGCGGCTCGTGGCCCATGCCCTCCGGGCGCACCTCCACGTTCGGGACCCGTGGGCCGAACCCGACCGCACGGTCGACATCGTCTTCGCGGGCCCCTGGCTCGGGACCGTGCCAGCGGCCAGCCGGGACGCGTTCCTCGGTCTCGTGCGGCGGTGGCTTCGGCCGGGCGGCACGTTCGCCTTCGTCGACGCGCGACCGGAGGCGCGAAGCGCCGACGGGCTCCGCAAGGCCGTGGGCGCGGACCGGCCGGGCCCCGCGGCGGACATCCCGGCCGACCTCGTCAGCGCGCTCCTGAGGGCCGGCTTCGAGACCGCCGCCGCCGGCGCCACCCGCCGGTTCTTCATCCTCGGCCAGGCGACCGCCTGACGCCGCCGGATCCACCGAGGCACCGCCGGCCGGTCCACCCGCCGGCTGGTGCGCGGTCGGGCCGCCGCTATACTCCGCCCGATGTCGCCCCTCGCGAACCGCACGATCGCGACCATCGGCTCGGGCGTGATGGCCGAGGCGATGATCGCCGGCCTGCTCCGGGGTCGCCTGGTCGAGGCCGACCGGGTGATCGCCAGCCACCCGCGCGCCGAGCGCCGCGAGCAGCTGGCTCAGGAGTACGGGATCCGGACGGTCGCCGGCAATCGTGAGGCGATCGCCGACGCCGACGTCGTGCTCCTGGCGATCAAGCCCCAGATGCTCCTTCGCGTCGGGCGGGAGCTGCGCGGGCAGCTCCGCCCGGAGCAGCTCGTCCTGTCGGTGATCGCAGGGGCCACGACGAGGGCTCTCGCAGCCGTGCTCGACCACCGCCGGATCGTCCGGAGCATGCCCAACACCCCCGCCCGGCTCGGTCGCGGGATGACCGTCTGGTACGCGACGCCCGAGACGAGCGACGACCAGCGCGCCCAGGCCCGGACGCTCCTCCGCGCCCTCGGGGTCGAGCTCGAGGTCGACGACGAGAAGTTCGTGGCGATGGCGACCGCGGTCAGTGGCACCGGGCCGACCTACGTCTTCCTGGTGATGGAGGCGCTCATCGACGCGGCTGTCCATCTCGGCTTCCCGCGCCATGTGGCCCACGATCTGGTGATCGAGACGCTCGAGGGGAGTACCCACTTCGCCAAGCAGTCGGGCGATCATCCGGCCGTCCTCAGGAACATGGTCACCTCGCCGGGCGGGACGAGCGCCGCCGCGCTCCACGAGCTCGAGTCCGGCCGCCTCCGGACGGTGCTCTCGGAGGCTGTCTGGGCGGCCTATCGGCGGACGGTCGAGCTCGGCGACCAGCTCGAGGCGAGCGCCGCCTCCGACTCCGATCCCGCCGGCGGATGACCGACAGGCCGCGCGCCCTCGAGCGGCCATCGGCCGCCGCGACCGGTCCGGCCGGCCCGGTGCCGGCGAAGGGGGCCGCCGGCGTTCTGACGATCGAGCGGATCGTGGCCGTCGAGCCGGCTCGCGAATACCGCCTGGATCCGCGCGACCGCTGGGTGGCGTTCAGCACCGTAGCGGCCGGCGCCCGACAGCTGTTCCTGGTGCCGCTCCGGGGCGGCCCAGCGACCCAGCTCACCGCCTCCGAGGTCGACGTCTCGGACCCCCAGTGGTCGCCGGACGGGCGGCGGCTCGCCTACGTCCGGGGGACCGCCATCCGGGTCGTCGACGCCGACGGCGGTCGGGACGTCCTCCTGACCGACCACCCGGCCGGAAACACGGCGCCGCGCTGGACGCCAGACGGGCACCGGATCGCCTTCGTCTCGCGCCGCCGGGGCTGGTCCCAGGTCTGGTCCGTCGACGCCCCGGTCCCACGCCGGGGCCGCCCGGCGAAAGAGCCGAGGCCGCTCATTCCGGTCCCCATCACGCCCACCGGGCTCGACGTCGACGAGTTCGCCTGGTCGCCCGACGGCTCCCGCCTGGCGCTGGAGGCACAGCGCGAGGATCGTCGCTGGTGGTCGGCCGTCTCGGTCGTCGACGTCGCGAGCGGCGAGGAGCGGGTGGTCACCGGCGACGACGCCTGGGAGGTGGGCGCACGCTGGACGTCGGATGGCGGCCTCCTGCTGCTCTCCGACGCGGATGGCTGGTTCCAGGTGGTCCGCCTGAGTCCCGACTTGCGTGAGCGGACGCTCCTGACGGGCGGCCCCCGCGAGCACGGCGACCCGATGGGCAGCTTCGGGTTCGCCGCACTGCCCGCGCGCGACGGCGCCCGGTTCGCCCACGTCG
This sequence comes from Candidatus Limnocylindria bacterium, assembly GCA_041483455.1. GTDB lineage: Bacteria > Chloroflexota > Limnocylindria > Limnocylindrales > CSP1-4 > JBGPFS01. The sequence goes on from JBGPFS010000049.1 coordinate 10,012, forward strand.
ACGTCCACGACGGCTGCGTCGATCTGCGGGTCGCGGAGCTGGCCGCCGGTGTGCCCGCGAAGCGACGCCGCGGCCGCCCACCGAAGAACCCCCCTCCGGTCAACGCGGCGACCGACGGCCGGGTCGTGAACCCGTGGCCCGGGGTCTGGCGCGCCGTCGACTTCGTGGCCGACGGCAGCCACCTCCTCGCGATCGGGGAGTCCGAGCGGCGGCCGCAGGAGCTCTGGCTCCTGCCCGTCCCTGGCGCCGCTCCCGAGGGCGCCCGAGCGCGTCGCCTGACCGATGCGCTTCCAGCCGTCCTGCGGGCTACCCCGTGGATCGAGCCCGAGCGCGTCGCGTTCGACGCCCGCGACGGACTCCGGATCGAGGCGACGCTCTGGCGTCCGCCGACCGCGACCGGCCGACGCGGCGGAATCAAGGTGCCCGGGATCGTCTTCCTCCATGGCGGGCCGACCTCGCAGAGCCTCCGCTCCTGGATGCCGTTCAGGCAGCTCCTCGCGCACGAGGGTTTCGCCGTCCTCGACGTCGACTTCCGGGGTTCGACCGGCTACGGCCGGGCCTTTCGGCTGGCCAACGTGGGCGAGTGGGGTCACGCCGATGCCCAGGACGCCATCGACGCCGGCCGCTGGATGGCCGGGCAGACGTGGTGCGACGGTCGCCTGGCGACCTACGGCGGGTCGTACGGCGGCTACCTCACCCTGTGCGCCCTCGCCGAGGAGCCTGGCCTGTGGCGAGCCGGCGTGGACCTCTTCGGCGACTCCGAGATCGCCGAGAGCTACCGCCACGGTGATCGAGTCGGGCGGCTCGACCTCCAGCGCATGATGGGCTCACCCGACGATCCGGGGGCCGCGGCCGCCTACCGACGCGGTTCGCCGCTCTACCGGGCCGAGCGGATCGAGGCCCCGCTCCTCATCCTCCACGGCCGCCGAGACCAGCGCGTCGTGCCCCTGATGAGCGAGAAGATGCTGGAGGCGCTGACGATCGAATCCAAGCACCACGAAGTCCACTGGTACGACGAGGAGGCCCACGGCTGGCGCCGACCCGAGAACCGCCGCGACGCCTTCGGGCGGATCCTCGCCTTCCTGAAGCGCCACGTGAAGGACGAGACTCCCGACGATCGGGCCACGCCCGGTGGTGCCGGCGGGTCCGTCTGACCCGTCCGACGGGCGCTTCGGCACGTCTCTGGCCGGCCGCCGCGTGTGTACCATCGGGCGCGATGGTCGACGACCCCCGGACCCGTTCCGCCGCCTGTGACTCCGCCCGCTCCGCGGCCCGATGACCGCCGTCGGCGAGCTCCCGGAGCGGGCGATGCGGTCCAGCCTCCTGTGGCTCTCGCGCCAGCCCCGTCTCGGCCGGCTCGCGACCCGGACCTCCGTCACCCGGTCCATGGTCGACCGGTTCGTGGCCGGCCAGACCCTCGCGGAGGCGCTCGCGGCGCTACCGCGGCTCGGTGAGCGCGGGCTCGTCACGACCGTCGACGTCCTCGGGGAGTCGGTGACGTCGGCGGAGGCGGCCGACGCCGCCGTGGGCCGCTACCTCGAGACGATCGACGCGCTGGCGGCCGGAGGCCTCGAGCGGAACGTGAGCGTCAAGCTCACCCAGATGGGCCTGGACGTCGACGAGCGGCTCTGCCGGCGGAACGTCGAGCGGATCTTCGAGCGGGCGGCCGCCAGCGGCACGTTCGTCCGGATCGACATGGAGGACCACACCAGGACCGACGCGACGCTCGGCGTCTGGCGCGATCTCCGGTCGGTGGACCCGGCCTCGGGCGTGGTCATCCAGGCCGCGCTCCGGCGGAGCCCAGACGACGTGGCCGCGCTCGTCGCCGAGCGCGCTCCGATCCGCCTGTGCAAGGGCGCCTACAAGGAGCCGGCGGCGGTCGCCCATCAGGCCAAGGCCGCGGTCGATGCGGCCTATGTCCGGCTGATGGAGCGGCTCCTTCGGGAGGGCGAGCGGCCGGCCCTCGCCACCCACGATGAGCGGATCGTCGAGCAGGCGATCGCCCTGGTCGAGCGCGAGGGACTCGGGCGCGAGCGGTTCGAGTTCCAGATGCTGTACGGCATCCGGCGGGACCTCCAGGCGCGCCTCTCGGAGGCCGGCTACCGCGTCCGGATCTACGTGCCGTACGGCCGCGAGTGGTACCCGTACTTCATGCGTCGCCTGGCCGAGCGGCCGGCCAATGTGGCGTTCATCCTGCGGGCCGTGCTGCGCGAGGGCAAGGTCGAGCCCTGATCCCAGGGGGGTGCCGCAGCGGGCCGCCGAAGCGCGCGTCAGGTCGCGGCAGCAACCCCTGGGACCGTCGCCGGTCGCTCGGCCAGCGCCTCGGCGAGCTGCCGGGGCGGGTCCGCGGTCAGCCGGCGGCCATCCCCGGTCGGCGGTCCGGGCTCGGCGCCGCCACGCCCGAACGAGCATCCGCCAGTCGGATCGGGACCCGGCCGGGGTCCCCGGCGTCGGGCGAGACGACTCCGCGCTCGCGTCTGAGCCTGGTTCCCAGGGCCTCCGGCGGGAGCGGCCGGGCGAAGAGGTAGCCCTGGCCGCGGGCGCAGCCCAACCGGCGCAGGACGGTCACCTGTTCGTCGCGCTCGATGCCCTCGGCGACGACCGCGAGGTCGAGCGCCCGACCGAGCTGGAGGATCGCCCGGGCGAGGACCGGTCGCGACCCCCGCTCGCCGATCCCGTCGACGAAGGTCTTGTCGATCTTGAGGATGTCGACCGGGAACCGCTCGAGGTAGCCGAGCGACGAGTAGCCGGTCCCGAAGTCGTCGATCGCCAGCCGCACGCCCATCCGCCGGAGGTCGGCCAGCTTGCCGATCGTCGAAGCGGTCGTGGCCATGAGGACGCTCTCGGTGATCTCCAGCACCAGGCAGGCCGGGGCCAGGCCGCTCGCCGCGAGTGCGCCGCCGACCTCGGCTACCAGGTCCGGGTGCTGGAACTGACGAGCCGACAGGTTGACGCTGACCGTCAGATGTGGGACGTCGAGCTCGTCCTGCCAGGCCCGGACCTGCCGACACGCCCCCTCGAGGACCCACCGCCCGACCTCGACGATGAGCCCGGACTCCTCGGCCAGGGCGATGAAGTCGGCCGGCATCAGCAGCCCCCGGCCCGGGACCTCCCAGCGCAGGAGCGCCTCGACCCCGACCGTGGCCCCGTCCGCCAGCTCGACGATCGGCTGGTACTGGATCCGCAGCTCGTCGCGCCCGATCGCACCCTTGAGGAGGGACTCGAGGATGAGCCGCTCGTCCACTTCCTCGCGCAGGCTCGCCCGGAAGATCTCGTAGCGCCCCTTGCCGAGCTTCTTCGCGCGGTACATGGCGAAGTCGGCGTTCCGGAGGAGCTGGTCGACGGTCTCGCCGCCGGGCTCGCTCACGGCGATCCCGATCGAGGTCGCCACCAGCGCGGCGGTCTCCCCGACCCGGACCGGCGCGCGCAGCGCATCGATCAGGCGCTGGGCGACGAGCCCGGCTTCGTCCTCCGAGCGCAGATCCTCGAGCAGGATCGCGAACTCGTCGCCGCCCAGCCGGGCCGCCGTGTCGTTCGGCCGCAGGACGCCGGCGACGCGCGCCGCGACCGCCCCGAGGAG
>JBGPFS010000050.1:0-13509 GCA_041483455.1 Candidatus Limnocylindria bacterium
ACGCCGACTCCCGGCCCCGCCCCGATCCCGGCCTCCGCGCTCCAGGCTCGCCTGAACGCCCTCCGCGTTGAGTACCACGTGCCGGGCGTGTCGGTCACGATCATCTGGCCGGATGGGCGGAGCTGGACCGGCGTGGACGGCTGGGCCGACGTCAAGGGACAGGTGCCGGTCGTCGAGGGCACGGCGTTCGCGGTCGGCAGCGTCTCGAAGCCCTTCCTCGCCGCCCTTATCCTCCAGCTCACGGAGGAGGATCGGCTGTCGCTCGACGATCCGGTGGTCCGGTGGCTGCCGACGGCCCGCCTGCCAGGCGCCGTGACGATCCGCGAGTTGCTCGACCACACGAGCGGCCTGTACGACTTCTTCTCGAACCCGACGATCGACGCGGCGATCCTCTCCGACAAGCGGCGTGTTTGGACGCCGGCCCGAGCCCTGGGCTACATGCGGTCCCCGTACTGTGCAGCCGGCAAGTGCTGGCATTACTCGAACTCGAACTACGTGCTCCTCGGCCAGGTCGTGGAGCAGGTCACGGGTGGCTCGTTCGTGACTGAGCTGCGGCGCCGGTTCTTCGATCCACTGCACCTGAGCCGGATCTTCGTCCAGGGTGCCGAAGCTCGACGAGGAACGGTGGCGACCTCATACCAGGTCCTCGGCTCGGGTTCGGGCATCCGGACCGTGAGCCAATCCGACGGCACGCCGATCTCGCCGTTCACATCCGTCGTGACGGCCGCGGGGAGCGCCGGCGCGATCGCGGCGAGCTCGCCCGACCTCGCCGTCTGGGCGCGCCACCTGTATGGCGAAGCGGTCCTGCGACCGGACTCGCTCGGCGCGATGCTCGATGTCACGCACAGCCTCAGCGCCGGGTCGGTGATCCGGTACGGCCTGGGGGCGGAGGAGGTCTGGCTGGGCGGTCGGCGGACCGTGGGCCACGACGGGCGCCTCATCGGTGCCGGGGCATCGATCCGCTACCTGCCGGACTCGGGGTTCAGCGTCGCCGTCGTGACGAACCAGGACCGGGTGGGCCCGGACCTCTTCGGGACGGCCCTGCTGGCCATCGTCTTCCCGTCGCCGCCTCCGACTCCCGCCAGGGCCCGGTAGCGGCCGACCCGCTCGGAGGCGATCCGGCGATCGTGGCACTCGGGACCCGAGCTTCGATGTGAGGCGCGGTCGCCCGCCCGGGAGGACAATCCGCGGTGAACCTCGAAGTCCTCGGGCGCCCAGGGGCGGTCCCTTCCCCGTGTGCCACATCGATCGACGGCTTCGTTCAGGTGCCCGCCACACCGGAGGATCGACCTTGAGCCACCTGCCCGCACCCGGACGCTATGACGCGATGGCTTATCGCTCCTGCGGGCGGAGCGGCCTGCGCCTGCCGCTGCTCTCCCTGGGGTTGTGGCACAACTTCGGCGATCCCACCCCGTTGACCACGCAGCGCGAGATCGTCTGGACCGCCTTCGATCTCGGCATCACGCACTTCGACCTCGCGAACAACTACGGCCCGCCGTACGGCAGCGCCGAGCTCAACTTCGGGCGCATCCTGCGCGAGGACCTGGCGGCGCACCGCGACGAGCTGATCGTCTCCAGCAAGGCCGGCTGGGACATGTGGCCGGGGCCCTACGGCCAGGGCGGGGGTTCCCGCAAGCACGTGCTGGCGAGCCTCGACCAGAGCCTGCGCCGCGTCGGGGTCGAGTACTTCGACATCTTCTACTCGCATCGCTTCGACCTCGATGCGCCGCTCGAGGAGACGATGGGGGCGCTCGCCAGCGCGGTCCGGCAGGGCAAAGCCGTCTATGTCGGCATCTCGTCCTATTCGGCCCGGAAGACCCGCGAGGCCGCCGCGATCCTGCGCGCCGAGGGCGTCCCGCTGCTCATCCACCAGCCGTCGTACAACCTCCTGAACCGATGGGTCGAACCGGAGCTCCTCGATGTGCTCGAGGAGGTCGGGGCCGGGATGATCGCGTTCACGGCGCTCGCCCAGGGGCTGCTCACCGACAAGTATCTCGGCGGCATCCCCGCCGACGCACGGGTCAACCGCCCCGGTGGCGAGTCGTTCCAACGGGAGATGTTGAACGACGAGAACCTCGCGCGGGTGCGGGCCCTCAACGAGATCGCGCTTCGGCGCGGCCAGAGCCTCGCGCAGATGGCCTACGCGTGGGTGCTGCGCGACCCGCGGGTCACGACCACGCTCATCGGCGCCAGCTCGCCGGCGCAGGTCAGGGAGAACGTCGCGGCGCTCGCCAACCTGGCGTTCTCGGCGGAGGAGCTGGCCGAGATCGACCGCTATGCCGTCGACAGCGGCGTCAACCTGTGGGAGAAGCCGAGCACGGATCAGCGCGCGTGAGCTCGGTCTCCAGTCCGCCGGGCGCAGGTCGGAGGGACGCTCGCGGGCTCGATCTCGAGGCGAGATGCTGCCGATAGCCGGAGTCCGACCGTGAGCCCGCTTGAGGCCGTGGCCATCCTCGGTGCGGGGATCGTGGCCGGGACGATGAACGCGATCGTCGGCGCCGGCTCGCTCATCACCTTCCCGACGCTCCTGCTGTTCGGCTATCCACCGCTCGTCGCGAACGTGTCGAACACGGTCGGACTCGTGCCGGGTGCGCTGAGCGGCGCGATCGGCTACCGACGTGAGCTGGTCGGCCAGCGGAGGCGAGCCTTCCCGCTCGTCATCGCCTCCCTGCTCGGCGGGCTGACCGGTGGAGTCGTGCTTCTCGTCCTGCCCGCGAGCGCCTTCGAGCGGATCGTGCCGGTCCTGATCCTCTTCGCCTGCGTTCTCGTGGCCCTCCAGCCGCGGCTGTCACGCGCCATCATCGCCCGCCGGACCGTCGCCGGCCGCGGCCACGGCGAGGGCGGGCCGGTGCTCTTCGCCGGGGTCTACCTGACCGGGATCTACGGTGGTTACTTCGGGGCCGCGCAGGGCGTCATCCTGATCGCCCTGCTCGCGATCCTCGTCGCCGACGAGCTCCAGCGACTCAACGGCCTCAAGATCGTGCTCGCCTCGGTCGTCAACGGCGTCGCTGCGATCCTGTTCATCCTCGTCACCCCGATCGCCTGGCCGCCCGCCATCCTCATCGCGATCGGCTCGATCATCGGCGGCCAGCTCGGGGCGCACGTCGGTCGGCGGCTCTCGCCGTTCGCGCTCAGGACGCTGATCATCGTCGTCGGCACGGTGGTCGCGGGGAAGCTGCTCGTCGGCTGAGGGGCTGGACGACGCTGAGCCGGGTCGGCGCACGGTCAGGGCATCCGTCCGGACTGGGGTCGGTCTTGACCGGGTGAGCGGCCGCGGAAGCGCCCGCGCCGCGACCGCTCAGCCGGCCGGTCTCAGTACCGCTTGGCCTCGGACTCGCCGACGATCCAGACCTGCGGCGGCCCTTCGACACCGCCCTGCTCCATCGCTCCGGGGAGCGACGGGTCCTGGGAGAACGCCCGGGCGCCCTCGAGCGTTGCGAACTCATTCACGATCACGACCGAGTTCGGATCGGCCACGGCGCGATTGATCGAGTGGCCCGTCGCTCCGTGCCGTCGACGGATCTCCTCGTGCTCCGTGAACACCGGGTACCAGCGGTCGTAGTCGGCCACGTGGTGCTGGACGATCACCTTGGTCATTGCAGGACGCCGATCCTTTCACCTTGGACCGAGCCTTCGTGGCCGGTCGTTAGGCGCCTAACTATATGGTTAGCTGCCATATTGTCAATACCCGTATCATGGATCGATGCCGAAGATCCAGATGCCGGCCGATTTCTACGACCAGACGCCGGACGCGAACCTCCTTGCGACCGAGGCCGTGATGAACACCATCCGCACGGCCGACATGGTCTTCGATCTGATCGGACGACTCCTCCGTCCGCTCAACGTCAGCGCCGCGGGCGGTCTCATGCTCGGGATCCTGCGCGATCACGGGCCGATGTCTCCTTCGGAGCTCGGTGAACGGCTCATCGTCACCCGCGCCACGGTGACTGGCCTCCTCGACTCGCTCGAGCAGCGCGGGTTCGTCCGCCGTTCTCCGAATCCGGTCGACCGCCGGAGCCTGGTCGTCCAGATCACGCAACCAGGGCTCGCCGTTCTCCAGGAGCTCAGAACGCTCGTCCATCGCAACGAGAAGGCCTGGCTGAGCGCCCTCTCAGAGGCCGATCTCCGCGGGTACATCGCGCACCTGCACCGGATCCAGGACAGCCTCGCCTCGGCATCCGAAGGCACCGGGTGACAGCGGCGCGGAGTCTCGGCACTCTGTTCCTGGGGTAGCGCTGCCCCCGGATCGCGGCAGTCCGGGAACCTCCACCGCCCACCTGACAAAGGTCCTTGACACCCGGCGGTGTGACAAGATACCTTTACAGTATGACCAACGGAGTGCGCCGGCTACGTGAGTCCCGCGGCCTGAGCCAGGGCCAGCTCGCCCAGGAGCTGCGCGTCTCGCGCCAGACGATCAACGCGATCGAGACCGGCCGCTATCTGCCTTCGCTGCCGCTGGCCTTCGTCATCGGTCGATTCTTCGGCCGACCCATCGAGGAGATCTTCCATGACGACGGGCATGTCTAGGTGGGTCGTGCCGGCGGTCGGCTTCGTTCTCGGCCTGCTCATCGCCGCGGCAGAGCTGGGCCGCCAGGCGAGCCTCGCGCAAGCAGCCGTGGCATTCGTGATCGTGGCCGGCTACGCCATCGCGCTGCGCGCGCTCCAGTCGCGATCGGACATGGCGAGCCTCCTATCGGGCCTGCCCCGAGACGAGCGCTGGGAGTCGATCAACCTGCGGGCACTTTCGCTCGCCGCCCAGCTCATGGCGGTCGTCCTCGTGGGCGCCTTCCTCGCGACTCAGTTCGGCGGTGCCGACTCGACGCCGTTCGCCTGGCTTGGCGCCGTGTTCGCCGTGGCGTACCTCGGCGGGCTCCTCTGGTACCGGAGCCGTTCATGACCGGCTCGAGGCCCGCCCGGGATGGGACGGCACCCGCACCGTCGGATCGGACTTGACGGAGAGCGTCGAGCGAGCCCCGCTCTAGACCTTCCGGTCGAGCCTGGAACCTCGAGTCTGGCGACCGTCAGGTGTCGCGAGCCCTGCGCAAGGCCCGGAGCTTCGACGCGCGTTGCCATGGACCCCATCGGGCGTTGCCCTGGATAGACACGACCGTCGGTGAAGGTCGTGGCATGCATGCCGTTTCCCCGGCCGGCACGGAGACCCCATTGTCCAGACGGACGGATGTGTCCAGGCCGACAGCGGGGGAGGGAAACCAACATGCAAGTCGCGAACGTTGCCGAGAACTTCATGGTCAGCCTCCCGTTCATCGCCCTGGCCGAGGCGGCGGTCGCCGTCGTCATCTGGCTCCTGGCCGGTGGCAAGGGCGGTCGGTGGGCCGGGGTCGCGGCCTGGATCGGGCTCACCTCACTCATGCTCTGGTGCGGTTCGTTGATCGCGTTCGTCGTCCTGCACGGACTGCTCTTCTTCGTCGGCCCGGGAGCGGCCATGGCGGGCGTCGTCGTCACCACGATCCTGATGCTGGCGATGCCCTTCGGTTGTGCGTACCTCATCCGTCATCGCGCCCCCAAGGAAGGTCAGAGCTGACCTGACGGAGCAGGGATGCGTGCTGAGGCAAGGGGATCGGACGTGCGCGCGAACGAGTCGCGAGCGTCGGACAAGACCGACGTGTTGCTCGCCATCTTCGGGTTCCCGATGCTCAGCATGGGCTTCCGGACGGCCCTCGACGCCGAGCCGGACATCCGCGTGGCCGGTGAGGTCACCAGTCCGGACGCGCTCATCGCGGAAGTCAGCGCGAGCGGGGCCGACGTCGTCATCAGTGAATGTCAGCCCTTCGACGCGGCCGGTTGCTCGACGTTCGAGTCCATCGTGGCGATCAAGGCAGCCTGTCCGGGGATCAAGGTCATCGCGCGCGAAGGCCGTTCCGGCGCCGAGCAGTTGGGGCTCGCGCTGAAGGCCGGCGCCGATGGCTTCCTGACCCGCGAGGCAAGTGGCGACGACGTCGTCGCCGCCGTGCGCGGCGTGGCTGCCGGTCACACGTACGTGAGCCCGGCGATCGTGACCCGCATGGTCAACACGTACGTCCTGCACATGCCCGAGAGCGACGTCGCCGACCCCTACGGCACGATCTCCGAGCGCGAGCGCCAGGTCCTGTCGCTCGCCGCGATGGGCCACACGAACCGCCAGATCGCCCAGGCGCTCCATCTCTCAGAGCAGACCATCCACAACTACCGCTCGGACATCATGGAGAAGCTCGGGCTGCACGACCGGGTCGAGCTCCTCAAGTATGCGATCCGGCGCGGCATCCTCAGCGCGGCCGACCTATGAGCAGGTCGCCCGCGCTCGCGCGCCTCATCGCGGCCGAGCGCCAGTTCCTGCTCATCGTCCGACCGACGAGCGGCCACGGCCCCATTCGGGGCCTCCTCGCCATCGGCGCTCTCGGGGTGGTCCTCTCGATCGCCTTCTATGTCGGGGGGGCCACCGCCGCCTCGCTCTACGGCGAATACGGTTTCCACCCAGATGCCAACGAGAGCGTCGCGCGAGCGCTCACCCCGGCCTACAGCGACGTGAGCCTGTGCGTCACCTGTCACGCCGTCGAGTACCGCAGGTTGACGAGCGCCACGCACGCGGGCATCGGCTGTGAGAGCTGCCACGGTCCACTCGGGGCGCACGCACTCGCCAGCCCAGGCACGCCCGAGGCGAAGGTCAAGGTCGCCGTGCCGACGGCAGAGGTCTGCACGAAGTGTCACGCCGCCGCGGTCGGTCGCCCGGCTGGCTTCCGCCAGATCGTCCCGGCCAACCATTACGTCTCGGCCTGCCTGGAGTGCCACGACCCGCACACCGGGATCTCCCGCCGGCCGCCGGTCGTCCAGCACCCGCTCGATCACCTGCCGCCGTGCGTGACCTGCCACGGACCCGATGGCTTCAAGGCCCGCGACCAGCGCCATCCGACGGTGTCGGGCGAGGACAAGGTCTGCCTCGCCTGCCATCTCGTCGGTCGCGGTCCGGCCGAGGACCAGTAGGACCCCGATGGACGACGAGCTCGATCCCGCCCCGCCGCCGCCGGCCCCCGTGCCGGTCGAGGTGACGACGGTCGCGGCGGCACCCGAGGCGGCACCCGAGGCGGCACCCGCGGCGACGCCCGAGGCGACGCCCGACGCACTCGTGCCCCTGGCTGAGCTCGCGCCATCGATCGCGGCGGTGTCGGTCACTCGGCGCCGGTTCCTCGGCATGGGCCTTTCGGTGGCGGCGGGACTGGCCGGTGCGACCGTGCTCGGGCGGCTCTTCCCGATCTTCGAGGACGCCGCCGCGGCAGCCCCGCCCCCGATCACGCACGCCTACGATCCGGCGAAGGCGGCCTGGACGTTCGTCGTCGACACGAGCAAGTGCATCGGCTGCGGGCTCTGCGTGGCCGCCTGCAAGGCCGAGAACCACGTCCCCGAAGGGCCGACGACCAACCGGACCTGGGTCGAGCGTCACGTGGTCACGGCCGACGGCCAGCTCCACGTCGACTCGCCCGAGGCCGGGATCCACGGTTTCTCGCTGGACTCGATCGCGCCCGGTGCGGCCGGCCCGCCGGTCGTGTCCGCCTTCTTCGAGCCCCGCCTGTGCATGCAGTGCGAGAACCCGCCCTGCACGAGCGTCTGTCCGGTCGGGGCGACCTACCGCACGCCGGACGGGGTGATCCTCGTCGACGCTCGCCGCTGCATCGGCTGCGGCTACTGCATCACGGCCTGCCCGTACGGCGCCCGCTACATCGTGCCGGCCGCCGCCGAGGCGCCCCAGGGGACGCCCGGTGTGGCCGACAAGTGCACCTGGTGCTACCACCGCCTGGCCCGCGGCCTGCAGCCCGCCTGCGTCGAGGTCTGCCCGGTCGGTGCCCGCCGGTTCGGGGACCGGAACGACGCGAACAGCGAGATCGCCCGGATCGTCCGCGAGCAGCAGCCCGAGATGCTCCATCCCGAGTACGGCACCCGTCCGCGCGTGCTGTACCTCGGGCCGGCGACGAAGGAGGCCTGACGATGACGGCGCTGGCGGGCCACACCTTCACCGTCAACGGTCGGACGTTCCCGCTCGACCTGCGCATCGCGGCCCAGCGTGGGGTGGCCGAGGTCCGGGCCATGCCCAGGGTCCTCCGGGCCTGGTTCGCGATCCTGCTGGTCCTGCTCGGCCTGGCGGCCGTGGCGGCGCTGATCGCCCTGCCGCCCGGCTGGGAGGTCTTCGGCACGAGCCCCTCGTTCGAATGGGGCCTGCTCATCGTCGGTTACGTCTTCTTCGCGATCATGACGAGCGGGCTGTGCCTGGCCAGCTCGCTGGGCACGGTCTTCGGCATCGACCGGTTCCGCCCGCTGGAGAAGCGCCACGCCGTCCTGGCCGTGCTGTGCCTGGTGTCCGCGTTCGGGATCATCGCCCTCGACCTGCACTACCCGGTCCGGATGGTGCTCGGCGCCGTGCTGTCCCCCGCGCCGAGCTCGGCCATGTGGTGGATGGGGGTCGTCTACGGCGCCTACCTGTGCATCCTGCTGGTCGAGGTCTGGTCGATGTTCTGGGACCACCCGGTCATCCACCAGTGGGCCTGCACGTTCGCCACCTGCGCAGCGATCGCCGCGCCGTCCACGCTGGGGGCCGTCTTCGGCGTCCTGGGTGCGCGGCCCTTCTGGCACGGCCCGTTCACCCCGGTCCTGATGGTCGCCTCGGCGTTCCTCGCCGGCACCTCCCTCCTGTCGATCGTGTTCTCGCTCGTCGGTCATCTCCGCCTCGCAGGCTTCGAGCGTGCGAGGCGCCTGGCCATCCCGAGCCTGCGCCTGCTGCTCGGGATCGGGCTGGTCGCCGTGTCGGTCCTGGTCGGGCGCCAGATGATCGCCGGTCTCGTCGGCGACGAGCGGGGCCTGCGCGCGGCGACTGAGGCGGTCCTGGCCGGACCGCTCGCCGTGCCGTTCTGGGGAGTGCGGGTCGGGCTCGGCCTGGCCCTTCCGCTCGTGCTGGTCGTCGCCCCCCGCTGGCGAACGGATCGCGGGCTCTTCGTCGCCGCCGTCTGTGCGCTCGGCGGCGTGTTCGCCGACCGGCTGCTCCTCGTCACCGGCGGCGAGATCGCTCCGATCACGACCTCGGCCGGGGTCGTGTCGAGTCCGTACGCCGCCTATACGCCGAGTCTCGTCGAGCTCGCCATCGTCGTCGGGGCCGCCGCGTTCGTCGCCTTCGCCTACACCCTGGCCGAGCGCTACCTCGACCTCGGCGAGTCGGACGTCCACGTGGGCTTCCCGGTGGTCGAGCTCCTCCGACGCGTCCAGCGCCTCTTCGTGCCGGTGATCACGTTCAAGTCGGGACTCGATGACGGGCCGCTGAGCGCCATCGCGGACACCGAAGCCACCGAAGCCACCGAAGCCACCGGAACGCCCGAGCCGGGCAACGAGCCCCGGGAACAGGCAGGGCCTGTCCGGGGAGGTGGGCGATGACGACCCACTGGCTCACCGGGCGCGGCTACTGGCTGGCCACCGGGATCCTCTTGATCGTCCTCCTCCTCGGCGCCTCCATCGTCGTGGCCATCGCCATGACCCAGAACGACCGGACCTCGGTGATCGCGGTCGCGGGCGCGACGCCGACGCCCCCAGCGTCACCGTCACCCAGCGCCAGCGGGCGGATGCTCATCCCGATCCCGGCGGATGCCGACTGCTCGGCCTGTCACCTGGTCGACGGTCAGGTGACGACCAAGAACATCCCGGTCATGGCTCACCCGATCGAGGGCTGGACCGATTGCACCGCCTGCCATGCCAACGACAGTCTCGTGAAGACGGCCCCCGGCCACTCGGGTATCCACAAGGACGAGTGCCTTGCCTGTCACAAGCCGCCCGGGCCCGGGGCGTCGGCCCTGCCCCGGCCGCACCATATCGTCGCCGGCACGGCTTGCGTCACTTGCCACGGCTCGAAGGCGCCGCTGCCGACCGACATGGCTGGCCGGAACAACTGCTGGATCTGTCATCCTGCCGCGGACACGGCTGCGCTGTTCGGCAGCCCGGCTGCAACGGCCTCCCCCGCACCCACGGTCCCGGCCGAAACCGGCGGCAGCGGTGCCGATGGATCGCCGGCGCCGCCAAGCCTGGACATCAGCCCCACCCGCTGAGGGCTGACGAGCCGGCCGGTAGGCCGGCCGGTGGGAGGGGCCATCTGCTCCCGGTCCGGCGGAGATCGGCCTCAGCGCGGTCGTTCCCGACGGACCGCCACCTGCTGGCCGCGGATCCGGGCGCCACGCAGCGCGTCCGCGACGCCGTCGGCGACGGTGGCCTGGACGTCGACGAGCGCGAAGTCGTCGAAGATCTGGATCGCCCCAACCACGGAGCCGGGCACGCCGGCCTCGTTGGCGATGGCGCCTACCAGGTCGCCCGGTCGAAGACCGGCGCGCCGGCCGCCGCCGACCCAGAGCTGCGCCCAGCCACCGTCGGGGACCGAAGGGTGCGGCGCTCCCGGTGGCCGTGGACCGTGCGGCGCGGGGCCGCGTCCCGCCGGTCCGCCACGGATCCCGGCGCCGGGGCCGCCGCCTCTCCCCGGACCGGATCGGACGGGCTGGCTCGGTTCGTGCAGGGAAGCGGGTGCCAGCTCGACCTCGTCCTCCTCGCGGATCCCGGCGCCCTCGATCAGCGAGACCGCGGCCAGGGCGATGTCCACGAGGTCGAACTCCTCGGTCAGCGGCTCGACCACTCCCCGGAGTCGATCGTTGCCACCGGCCAGCAGCGCCTCGCGCAGGTTGCCGCGCAGGATCTCGACCCGGCGTTCGCGCAGGTCGGCGACGGTCGGCAATCGCTCGATCAACAGCTTCGTCCGCGTCGCCGTCTCGATGTTGCGCAGGAGTCGGTGCTCCCGCGGCTCCACGAGGGTGATGGCCACGCCGTCGCGGCCCGCCCGACCGGTCCGCCCGATCCGGTGGACGTACTGGCCGGGGTCGGACGGCACGTCGTAGTTGACGACGTGGCTCACGTGCTCGATGTCGAGGCCGCGGGCCGCCACGTCCGTGGCGACGAGCACGTCCAGCGAGCCGTCGCGGAAGCGGCCCATGATCCGGTCACGGGCTTCCTGGGCGAGCCCGCCGTGGAGGGCGCCGGCGTCATGACCGCGACCGCTGAGCGCCTCGGCGAGATCGTCCACCTCGCCCCGCGTCCGGGCGAAGACGAGGACCGAGGTCGGGTCCTCGACGTCCAGGATCCGGCACAGGGCGGCCAGCTTGTCCGGCCGGCGCACGACGTAGGCCGTCTGGCGAACGCGGGCGACCCCGTCGCGTGCCCCGCGCTCCGCGTGGACGCGGACCCGCGCCGGCTCGCGCAGGTGGCGCTTCGCGATCTTCGCGATCGTCGGCGAGATGGTCGCCGAGAAGAGCGCGGTCTGCCGAGCCACCGGCGTCGCGGCGAGGATCGCGTCCAGGTCCTCGGCGAAGCCCATGTCCAGCATCTCGTCGGCCTCGTCGAGCACGACGACCCGGACCTCGTCCAGGTTGAGGCTGCCGCGCGTCAGGTGGTCGACCGCGCGACCGGGCGTGGCCACGACGACGTCCACGCCGCGGGCCAGGCCGCGCAACTGCTGGTGGATCGGCTGGCCGCCGTAGACCGGGACCACCCGCACGTCGAGCGCCTTGCCGTAGCTGTGGAACGCCTCGGCCACCTGCATCGCGAGCTCGCGCGTCGGCACCACGACGAGCGCGGATGCCCGGCCCGACCCGGCCCGACCGACCGGCAGGCCTGCCAGCACCGGCAGCGCGAAGGCCGCGGTCTTGCCCGTGCCGGTCGGCGCCTCCGCGAGGAGGTCGCGCCCGGCCAGGAGCAGCGGGATCGCCTCGCGCTGGATCGGCGTGGGTTCCTCGTAACCGAGGCCCGCGAGCGTCGTCAGGAGTGGCTCGCCCAGCCCGAGCGTCGCGAAGCCAGCCTCCTCGGCAACGCCCCGGGCCTCGGGCGATCCGTCGGTCATGCCTACAGTGTGACGGGTCGGCCCCGAACGACCGGCGCCTCGCTCGAGCCGTTGATGCGGACGTTCACCAGCCGGACTTCCGTCCCACGGCGGAGGGAGTTCGGGATCTCGGCGATCCGATCGACCGCCCGGAGCAGCTCTGCCAGCCGCTCCGTGGACGCATCTCCGTCGACCTCGACGTCGAACAGGATCGGCCCTGAGACCGCCGGGTCTCCGGCGTAGTCGCTGCGAGCGCTGACGCGAACACGACGAACCGGGATCCCGTCACGGGCCGCCTCCCGGAACAGGTCGTTCGAGATGCAGGCAGCGACCGCGAGGTTGAGGAGCTGGCCGCCGTTGAAGCCGAGGCCGCCACCACCGGCGTCGACCGGCCGATCGACGACGAGCGTGAACGGTCCGGCCGAGCCGAGGGCGGTCGTCCGCCCGTCCAGGCTGATCGTCTCGACCTCGTACCCCACGTCGCACCTCCTCGTCTCCGGTATCGTTCTGGCGCCGGCCCGTCCCGGCTCGGCTTGTCCACGCGTCGCCGATCTGGACACCCGTGCGGCCGAGGGTATCCGAATGCGGCGACCGCAAGATCGGTCGGTGAGGTTCGGCAGGATGTCACCAGGGACTGTGCGACCCGAAGCCACCGGCCCGATCCGATGAGCGCCCGGATCGGGATCGGGATCGTCGGGGCAGGACGGATGGGGTCGACCCACGCCCGCCTCATCGCGCGCAGCATGCCGGAGGTGCGCCTCGCCGGCATCGCCGACGTGAACCTCGACGCCGCACGTCGACTGGCGACCGAGCTCGGAGACCCGCCGGTCTTCGGTTCGATCCAGGCGCTGTTGGAGGCACCTGGCCTGGACGCCGTCTTGATCGCAACGTCGTCGAGCCGGCACCTCGAGGCCATCCGGGCAGCTGCGGCCGCCGGCCGGGACATCCTGTGCGAGAAGCCGATCGCGCTGACCATGGCCGACACCGACGCCGCCATGGCCGTCGCCGAGGCCGCCGGCGTTCGCCTCCAGGTCGGCTTCATGCGGCGCTGGGACCCGGACTACGCTCGCGCCAAGGCTCGACTCGCGTTGGGCTCCCTGGGGCGGCCGATCCTGTTCAAGTCCCTCCAGTTCGATTCCGACCCGCCGCCCCCGGCCTTCGCCGACCCGGCGGTCAGCGGCGGGATCATGGTCGACATGGGCATCCACGAGTTCGACCTCGCCCGCTGGCTCATCGACGACGAGGTGGCCGAGGTGCACGCCTTCGGTTCGAGCGTCGCCCACCCGGCGCTCGCCGAGGTCGGCGACGTCGACAGCGCGGTGGTCAACCTCCGGTTCGCCGGCGGGGCGACCGGCACGGTGGAGCTGGCCCGGAGCACGACGTACGGCGAGGACGTGCGCACCGAGGTGCTCGCCACCGCCGGCTCCGTCTGGGTGGGCGACCTCCCGCTCGCCCGGGGTTCGTGGAGTGGTGGCGGTGCCGCGGGCGGCATCTCGACGGATAGCGCGGACCCGTCGACACCGCGCTTCGAGGCGGGCTATGCCGCCCAGACCCGGGGGTTCGTACGGGCGATCGCCGAGGACCGTCCCGTGGACGTTCCCGCATCGGCCGGGAAGGCCGCG
>JBGPFS010000051.1:0-13253 GCA_041483455.1 Candidatus Limnocylindria bacterium
CGCCACCGGGCTGTTCGGCCGGTGTCTGAGGTGCGGCGGACCGATCGCCGACGAGCGACTCGAGGCCCTGCCCTGGGCCGCCTACTGCATCGGCTGCCAGAAGCTCGCCGGCAGCGGTCGGTGACCGACGGGCCAGCGTCGCCGGAGCGGCTCGTCAGCCTCGAGGCGATCCGAGCGGCGGCGGCGCTGCTCGATGGCATCGCGCTGCGGACGCCGCTCGTCGCGTTCGGTCGGCCCGAGGAGCGTCGGTTCCTCAAGGCCGAGTCGCTCCAGCCCATCGGCGCGTTCAAGATCCGTGGCGCGTACGTCGCGGTCGCCAGCCTGACCCCCGAGGCCCGCGCCCGGGGCGTCATCACCTACTCGAGCGGCAACCACGCCCAGGGCGTCGCCCGCGCCGCTCGGCTCCTCGGCGCCCCGGCGGTGATCGTGATGCCGAGCGATGCGCCGGCGCTGAAGCGTCGCCGGGTCGAGGCCGACGGGGCGGAGGTCGTGCTGGTCGGCCCTTCGAGCGCCGAGCGGAGGAGCGTGGCCGAGCGGCTCGCGGCCGAGCGCGACCTGACGATCATCCCGCCCTACGACGACGACCGGATCATCGCCGGCCAGGGGACCTGCGGCCTGGAGATCGCCGAGGACCTGGCCGATCTCGCGGCCGTGCTCGTGCCGATCGGCGGCGGCGGGCTCGCCAGCGGCGTCGCGACCGCCGTGAAGGCCCTCCGGCCGACGGCCCGCGTCATCGGCGTGGAACCCGAGCTCGCTGCCGACGCCCGCGATTCGCTCGCCGCCGGTCGGATCGTCGAGTGGGGGGCGGAGCTTGTCGGCCGGACGATCGCCGACGGGACCCGGACCCAATCGCTCGGCCGGCGCAACTTCGCCCACCTGCAGGCGTACCTCGACGCCTGCGTGACCGTCTCGGAGGCCGAGATCGGGGCCGCTGTCCGGCTCGCCGCGGAGGAGTCGCGACTCGTCGTCGAGCCGTCCGGGGCGCTCTCGATCGCTGCCCTCCGGTTTCGCGCGACGGAAGCGGGCCTGGTCGGCCTGAGCGGTTCGATCGTGGCCGTGGTCAGCGGCGGCAACCTCGATCCGGAGCGTTACCGGGAGCTGCTGGCCAGCCCGATCCCGGATTGACGCGAGGTCGCCCGCCTACCCGCCGCCGCGCTCGTCGGCGACCCACTCGGCCAGGCGCGCCTCGCGCTCGAGCAGGCTCGCCCGCTGGCGGTCGACCCGCGCGTCGTCGGCCGCCTGGTCGCGCTCCTCGCGCCGCATCCAGCCCGCGATGATCAGGAGGAGTGAGGCCAGGAAGACGAGGTCGCCGGCCACCCACATGATCGCGCCGGCCAGCTGCTGATCCTGGAGCGGCGTGGGGCCCCAGCTCCGGACCAGGGTCACGTAGTGCGAGTAGAGCGGCGCCGAGGCGCTGTAGATCGCCAGCCCCAGGAACGTGTTCTGGGGCATCTGGAGGAACGTGTACAGGATCCGCGCCGGCTCGCCCATCCGCCACGGGTTCGGGTCGCGGTTGACGGCCGGCCACCAGAACAGGAGCGCCGCCAGCAGGAACAGCCCGTGCTCGAGCTGGTGGACCAGCGGCTCCTCGAGCGAGAGATCGAAGAGCGGCGAGAAGTGGGACCACCACATCACGAAGGCGAAGACGAGCCAGGCGACGATCGGATGGCTGATGGCCCGCAGAAGCCGCGAGTGGAGGATCGGCAGGACGACCCCTCGCCGTGTTCCTGCCGAGACGGCGCGCAGGATCAGCGTGATCGGGGCGCCGAGGGCCAGCAGCGGCGCGGCGACGAGGGTCAGCAGGAGATGCTGGACCATGTGGATCGAGAAGAGGGTGCCGTCGTAGGCCTCGATCGGCGACTGGAGGGCCAGCTCGATCGCGAGCAGCCCGCCGAGGAAGCAGGCGACGACGCCGCGCGGGACCCGGTTCGCGGGATGCGCCCCGTCGACGCCGCGGACGAGACGCAAGTAGACGAAGGCAGCCCCGAGGAGCGGGATGGCGATCGTCGGGTCGAACGACCAGGCCAGCAGGACGGCCGGGAAGCTCGGCTCCGGCGCCGCCGCTCCGTGGGCGAGGACGGTCCCGGGCAGGGCGAGACCGACCAGGCCGCCGCCGACGGAGCCGACGAACAGCCCGGGCAGGCGCCAGCGGAGTGGACCGTGGAAGGACGGCGGTCGTCGCATATCGGCCATTCTGCATCGGACGGCGCGCCCGCTCCCGGCCGATCCCGGACTCGTCGCCGACCACGCGCACGCGGCCAAGGCCGGGTATCATGGCGCGCGCCCGTATCCGTTCGGGCCTGGGTCGCCGGGTGACCCGCCGAAAGGCCGCGTCCCGAGCCAGCCGACAGGACGAGATCACGAGTCGAGGACATCGCCCGATGACGATCCCCAGGCCCCGATCGCCGCGCCCCGCGCTCGTCGCGGCGCTCGCGGCTGCGACGGTCCTGCTCGCCGGATGCACCCAGCTCGAGCCGCCCAACGCGGTCACGCCCCAGGGCGGCGACATCCGATCGCTGTACGTGTTCGTCTTCACGATCGCGGTCGTGGTCTTCGTGTTCGTCGAGGCGCTCATCGTCTTCACGGTCCTGCGCTACCGACGCAAGCCGACCGATACCGGGCTGCCGGCCCAGATCCACGGCAACAACAAGCTCGAGGTCATCTGGACGGCCATCCCGGCGATCATCGTGCTCGTGATGTTCGTCTTCTCGTACTCGACCCTGGACAGGGTCAACGCGATCTCACCGAGCCCGGACATCCGGATCCGGGCCGTCGCCGCTCAGTTCCAATGGACCTTCGAGTACCTCTCCCCCGACGGCCAGACCGTCCTGTTCGAGCAGCTCGCGCCGGAGATGACGATCCCGGCCGGCAAGACGGTCCACCTGACGCTCCGCTCGAAGGACGTGATCCACGCCTTCTATGTCCCGCAGTTCCTGTTCAAGCGCGACGTCGTCCCGGGCCGGGAGAACAACTTCGACTTCAGTGTCGATGCCAAGGACGCCGGCCAGACCTTCCGGGGCCAGTGCGCCGAGCTGTGCGGCGTCTACCACGGTTCGATGGTCTTCGCGGTCAAGGCCGTGACCCCCGATGAGTACGCCAGCTGGCTGAAGACCCAGGTCGACAATGCCGCGAAGACGCCCGCCCCGCAGCCCTCGGGCGCGGCGGGCGGCCCGAACCTGGACCTGGAGGCCAAGAACACCGCCTACGACAAGGCGAGCCTCGAGGCACCGGCCGATGCCGCCTTCACGATCACCTTCAAGAACGACGACCCGGCGGTGACCCACAACGTGGAGATCAAGGACGCCACCGGCGCCTCGGTCTTCCGGGGTGAGATCTTCCAGGGCGTCGACAGCCGGGTCTACCCGGTCCCGGCGCTCAAGGCGGGGACCTACACCTACAACTGCACCGTCCATCCGAACATGACCGGCACCCTCACGGTCAGGTAGGGAGAACCCATGGCGACCACCGCCCTTCGGCCCGCCGCCACCGGTTACCGGACCGGGCTCTACGAATGGCTGACGACCACCGATCACAAGAAGATCGGGATCATGTACATCGTCAACTCGTTCGTGCTCTTCCTGGTCGGCGGGATCCTCGCGCTGCTGGTCCGGCTCGAGCTGGCCCAGCCCGGGCTGCAGTTCCTGTCGGAATCGACCTACAACCAGCTGTTCACGATCCACGCCTCGTTGATGCTCTTCCTGTTCATCATCCCGATCCTGGCCGGGTTCGGGAACTACATCGTGCCGCTCATGATCGGCGCGCCGGACATGGCGTTCCCGCGGATCAACGCCCTGTCGTTCTGGCTCCTGCCCCTGGCCGCGGTCATCATGCTGTCCGGATTCCTGACCGGTGGCGGGGCAGCCGCCGCCGGCTGGACGAGCTACAGCCCGCTGGCCCAGGACAAGTACTCGGGGGTGGGCACCGACCTGTGGATCGTGGCGGTCGTCCTGATCGGGACCAGCTCGATCCTGGGGTCGATCAACTTCCTGGTCACGATCTTCAAGATGCGGGCGCCCGGCATGACGATGTTCCGGCTCCCGATCATGGTCTGGACGATGCTCGTGACGAGCGTCCTCACCCTGTTCGCCACGCCGGTCCTGGCGTCGGCCCTGATCATGCTGTTCATCGACCGGAACTACGGCGGCCACTTCTTCGACCCGGCCACGGGCGGGAATGCCATCCTCTGGCAGAACACCTTCTGGTTCTACTCCCACCCGGCCGTGTACATCATGGTCCTGCCGGCGATGGGGATCATCAGCGAGATCCTGCCGGTCTTCAGTCGCAAGCCGCTCTTCGGCTACAAGGCCTTCGTCTTCGCGACCGCCGCGATCGGCGCCCTCGGCTTCTCCGTGTGGGCCCACCACATGTTCACGACCGGGGCCGTCTACCTGCCCTTCTTCAGCTTCATGACCTTCCTCATCGCGGTCCCGACCGGGGTCAAGATGTTCAACTGGATCGCCACGATGTTCCGCGGCCAGCTGATCTTCGCGACCCCGCTCCTGTTCGCCCTCGGCTTCCTGTCGCTCTTCCTCATCGGCGGCATCAACGGGGCCTTCAGCGCCGCCGTGCCGGTCGATTTCGCCCTCCACGACACCTACTGGGTGGTGGCCCACATCCACTACGTCCTGTTCGGCGGCTCCGTGTTCGGGGTCTTCGCCGGGCTCTACTACTGGTGGCCCAAGATGTTCGGCCGGCGCCTGAACGAGACGCTCGGCAAGCTCCATTTCGTGGGCATGTTCATCGGGATGAACCTGACCTTCTTCCCGATGCACGTCCTGGGCCTGTCGGGGATGCCGCGCCGGATCGCGAACTATGCTCCGGAGACCGGCTGGGGCGACCTCAACCTGCTGGCCACGATCGGCGGCTTCATGATCGCGGCGTCGGTCCTGCCGTTCCTGTGGAACATCTTCATCACCGCCCGGAGCGGTGAGCCGGCCGGTGACGACCCGTGGGAGGGCAACACGCTCGAGTGGGCGACCTCGTCGCCACCACCCGCCTACAACTTCGATCGGCTGCCTCCGATCCGCTCGGAGCGCCCGGTGTTCGACCTCCGCCAGGCCTCGGAGACCCCCGACCGATGAGCTCCGAGTCGATGGCCGTCGTGCCGGTCGAGCACAGCCCGGTCGCCGGGCTCACCCACGACCAGTCGGGCGGGATCAGCAACGTCATCCTGGGGATGATCCTGTTCATCACCTCGGAGGTGATGTTCTTCGCGGGCCTGTTCGCCGCCTACTTCAACGTCCGGGCCAATGCCCCGATCTGGCCGCCGCTCGAATTCGCGAACAAGCTCCACGTCCTGCCCACCGCCGAGGAGCCGATCCCGCTCGTGACGATCGCGACGGCCATCCTCATCATCAGCTCGCTGACCTGCCAGCTCGGCGTGTGGTCGATCCGGCGAGGCGACCATCGCGGCCTGGTCCGGAACATCGGCGTCACGCTCGTCCTGGGGATCCTCTTCCTGACGCTCCAGGGCTGGGACTACATCGTCCTGTACAGCCAGGGCATCCGGCTCGACGCGGGCACGTTCGGGACCACCTTCTACACGCTGACCGGCTTCCATGGCGCCCACGTCCTGGCCGGCGTGATCATGCTTTCGGTGGTGACTTACCGGGGGATGGCCGGCCAGTTCTCGAGTCGCCACCACGACATGGTCGAGGCGACCTCGCTCTACTGGCACTTCGTCGACGTCGTCTGGATCGTCCTGTTCTCGACGATCTACCTCGTTCCGAACTTCGGCTGAGCGGAGGCGATCCGATGCACATGCTCAGGCATCCGCGGAACGCGATCTTCGTCGGCCTCCTGTTCATGTTCATCTCGGCGGTCTACCTGTTCCTGAGCCACGACATGGGCGGTGCGACGATGCTGTTCATGCTCGGGATCGCGATGGGCCTCGGCTTCTACGTCCTCGCCGCCGGCGCGCCGCGCGGCTGAGCGGGACGCCGAGCGAGGGACCGAAGCCAGCCCATGGAGCAGATCTGGAACTCGATCCTCGAGTTCAGCAAGACGTTCATCACCCCGGACTGGGCGAAGGTCATCGCGCTCCTCCCGCTCGGCCTGCTCGGCCTCGTCGGGCTCTACTTCGTGTGGCTCTTCCGACGGCTGACCGGGATGGGGCCGGCTCGGCGCGGGAGCGCGCCGCTGGCGCCACGGACCCCCGAGGGCATCCACATGCCGGGGCCATCCTTCGCCCCGATCTTCGCCGCGGTCGGGATCGCGGTCCTGCTGTTCGGCCTCGTGTTCGGCGGGACGATGCTCTGGCTCGGCCTTGGAGCGGTCGTCCTGACGCTCCTGTACTGGCTCCGCGAGGCGATGCGCGACTACGACCGCCAGGAGGCGACCGCGGTCGGCCTGCCGGCGGTCGTCCATGCCGGCCCGCCCCCGGGCGTCCACATGCCCGGCCCGTCGTTCCGGCCGCTCCTGGCCAGCTTCTCGATGGCGGTCCTGCTGTTCGGGCTCGTGTTCGGCGGGGCGCTCCTGGCTGTCGGCCTGATCATGGTGGTCGTCTCGCTGGTGGGCTGGCTCGGCGACGCCCGGGCCGAGTACCAGCTCACCGAGGCCGCCGACCGGTCCGGGCACCTCGAGAACGCGCCGGCTCCCCACTACCCGACCCGGACCCTCGCGGCGTTCGCGATCCTGCTCGTCGTCGGTGTCGCGCTCAACCTCGGGATCCTGCCGCCGGGCGACACGACGGCCAGCGACGGCGCTGCCGGGAGTCCCGGCGCCTCCTCCGCGGCCGGGGGGCCGAGCGGCGGCTCGGCCGCCCCCAGTCTCCCCGCAGCGGACGTGACGATCGAGGCCGCCGGGGTCCAGTTCACGACGACCGCGGTCACGGCCCCCGCAGACAAGCCGTTCACGATCGCCTTCGCGAACAAGGATGCCGGCGTGCCCCACAACGTCGCGATCAAGGACGCCAGCGGGATCGAGGTATTCAAGGGCGACATCTTCAACGGCGCCGAGACGCGGATCTACCACGTCCCGGCGCTCAAGGCCGGGGTCTATCCGTTCGCCTGTTCGGTCCACACGAACATGACCGGGACGCTCACGGTCCAGTAGCTCGAGGCGCACCACGCTCCCGATCGACTCCTCTCGCCCGCGACCGGGCCGCCGACGTCGTCCCCTCGCCGGCCCGCGGGCGGCATTCCTCGCGACGATCCTGCTCGTCGCCACCGGGCTCGTCCTCGTGGGCTGCTCGCCGGGCGGCCCGCCTGGATCGGGTGGCGGTTCGGTCGGGGCCGGCGATCCCGCGCCGGCGCTGGCTGGGACGACCCTGGCTGGAGCGCCGTTCGACCTGGCGAGCCTCCGCGGGAAGCCGGTGGTGGTCAACTTCTGGGCTTCCTGGTGCGTCCCCTGCCGCGACGAGTTCCCGCTCTTCAAGACCGCGGCGGCGGCGAACGCAGGAGCGGGCCTGGCCCTCGTCGGGGTCGTCTTCCAGGACAGCGCGGACCCCGCCCGGGCGTTCGCGGAGAGGGCCGGCGCCACCTGGCCGAGCGTGCTCGACCCGAGCGGTGCCGCCGCGTCGACCTGGCGGGTCGTAGCGCCGCCGCAGACCTACTTCATCGACCGGTCCGGGACGATCGTCTCGCGCCAGATCGGCGAGCTGACCCAGGCCGACCTCGACCGGCAGCTGGCGGCCATCCTGCGGTGACGGACGCCGCGATCTCCGTCCGCGGGCTCCGGAAGCGCTACGACGGCCGGGCCGTCGTCGACGGGGTGGACCTGACCGTCCCGGCCGGTGCGATCACCGCTCTCCTCGGGCCGAACGGGGCGGGCAAGACCACGACCGTCGAGATCGTCGAGGGCTACCGCCACGCCGACGAGGGCACGGTGCGCGTCCTCGGCCTGGACCCAGCCCGGGATCGAGCGGCCCTCCGGGCCCGGGTCGGCCTGATGCTCCAGGGCGGCGGGATCTACCCCCAGGCGAAGCCGCTCGAGATCCTGCGGCTGTATGCCCACTTCCACCGTGAGCCGCTCGACCCGATCCGGCTGCTCGAGCGGGTGGGCCTCGGGGATGTGGCGGCGACCCGCTACAAGGTCCTGTCCGGGGGCCAGAAGCAGCGACTCGGGCTGGCGCTCGCGCTGATCGGCCGGCCCGAACTCGTCCTCCTCGACGAGCCGACCGCCGGGCTGGATCCGGCCGCCAAGGCGGCCACGCGCGAGCTGATCTCCGGGCTGCGGGAGGCGGGGGTCACGGTCCTGCTGACGACCCACGAGCTGGCCGACGTCGAGCGGCTGGCCGACCGGATCGCGATCCTCGATCGGGGCCGGATCGTCGCCGACGGCACGGCCGCCGAGCTGGCCGCGGGCGCCCGGCCGCGGCTCCGCTTCCGGCTCGCCGGGCCGCTCGACGATGCCGATCGGGCGCACCTGGAGGGGGTCCTCGCGGCGGGGCTGCCGGATCCCGACGCCGTCCGCCTCGTGCCGGACGGAGCCGCGGGCCGATACCGGCTCGAGGGCCTCGAACCGACCGCGGCGACGGTCGGCGTGCTGGCCGCCCGCTGCGCCGAGCTCGAACTCCTGATCGCGGAGCTCCTGACGACCGGGACGTCGCTCGAGGAGCGCTACCTGGAGCTGACCGACGACGCGGCGGCCGGCGCCCGAGAGGCTGGGGCCGCCGACGGAACGGCCGGCACCCCGGGCCCGGACGCCACCGGGGCGAGCGCCGCATGAGCGGCACCGGCGGGGAGTTCGCGCCGCTGGCCGGCGGCAACCGGGCATCGCCCGCGCGCGCCACGCTCGCCCAGCTCGGGATGGAGCTCCGGCTGACCGCGCGGCGGGGCGAGAACCTGTTCGTGACCCTCGTCCTGCCGCTCCTGCTGCTCGTCTTCTTCACGCTCGTGCCCGGTTTGGCGCCGACGACCGGTCGGCCGATCGACTTCCTCGTGCCCGGCATCCTGGGCCTGGCCGTCATCTCGACGAGCTTCGTCAACCTGGGGATCGCGACCGCGTTCGAGCGGAGCTACGGCGTGCTCAAGCGGCTCGGCGGATCGCCGCTCCCGCGGGCCGGCCTCATCGGGGCGAAGATCGGCGCGATCCTCATCGTCGAGGTCGTCCAGGTCGTCCTCCTGGCGGGCGTGGCGGTCGTGGCCTTCGGCTGGGCGCCCGGGTCGGGCTGGAATCCGCTGACGACCGTGGTCGCGTTCGGGCTCGGCACGTTCGCGTTCGCCGGCCTCGGGCTGCTCCTGGCCGGAAGGCTGCGGGCCGAGGCGGCGCTCGCCATCGTCAACGGGCTCTTCCTCGTGCTCCTGCTCCTGGGCGGAGTCATCCTGCCGGTCGACCGGCTGCCCGGAGTCCTGGGCGACCTGGCGGGGATCCTCCCGGCGAGCGCCCTGTCGGAGGCGCTGCGAATCGGCCTCGGGGCATCCGGAAGCGCGACGGGTGGGGCGCTGGGCCCGCTCGCGATCCTCGCCGGCTGGGCGGCGGCCACTTCGCTCCTGGCCGCGCGGACGTTCCGCTGGGAGTAGCCGCGGCCTCGTCGACTCCGGCGTTCGAGACAAGGAAGAACCCCGGGTGGTCGGGGCCCGGGGTTCAAAGGTGGATGCGATTGGTTGCGGGGAAGGGATTCGAACCCCTGACCTTCGGGTTATGAGCCCGACGAGCTGCCGCTGCTCCACCCCGCGACTGCGCAGTCTAGGCCCGATGGCTCGAGCCGTCAAACGCGGTCGGGGCCCGTGTCGAAGCGGTCGTGGGCTGCGCGGGCTGGAACGATCCCCCGGATCCGGCCGCCGCCGATCGCGAGGCCCAGGACCAGGGCGGCGAGCATGACCGCCGAGAAGGACCAGAACGGGAAGCGCAGGTCCTTGACGGCCAGCGCCCCGGCGGCGACCGACGAGACGATGAAGCCGACCGTCCCGGCGGCGCCGTAGATCCCCTGGGCGGTCGAGCTCCGGCCGGGCGGACTGCCGGCGGCGACCACGGCGAACAGCGCCGGGCTCAGGAGCGCCAGGCCGGTCGCCTCGAAGAGGGTGATCGGGATCGTCAGGATGATGTTCGGGACGATCGTGTACAGGACGCCGGCGAGCGCGGTCATCAGCGAGCCGACGACGATGAACGGGAGGCTGCCGCGCCGGTCGACCCAGCGTCCGGCGAACGGCGAGAAGAGGAGGATCGGCAGTCCGAACAAGGCGAACGTCGCGCCGATGAGGTCGAGACCGGCGCCGCGCGACTGGAGGAAGAGGCTCCAGGTGACCTCGTACGTGCCGGCGGAGTAGAAGCTGCCGATGTTGACGACCAGCGCGGCGAGCAGGATCCGGTTCCGCATCGTCGGCGGGCCGGTCCGCTCGGTCGCCTCGTCGAGCGCGCCCGGCGGCGCCGAGGTCAGCTCGGCGACGCCCTCACCGGGGAAGCCCGGGCTGTCGCCCCGGATCCGGTCCCCGGCCCGAGGCGCGACGCCTTCGCGGACGAGCGCACCGAGGGCGATCGCCGCGGCGGCCGTCGCGATGCCGCAGAAGATGAACACGAACGCGTCGCTCCCGACGAGGTACGTCCCGAACCCGCCGATCGCCGGGCCGAGCAGCAACCCGCCCATCTGGGCCGCGCCGTAGAGCCCGAAGGCCTCGCCGCGGCGCTCCGGCGGCGTGGCATCGACGATGAAGCCCCGGGCGGCCGGGTCGTAGACGGCCGTGGCCAGCCCCGAGATCGCCCGCAGGCCGATGAACGCGAGCGGGCCGCTGACCAGGAGCGGCAGCGGGGCGGCGATCGCCGTGACGACCAGGGCGATCACCATCATCGGCTTGCGGGCCGTCCGGTCGGCGACCCAGCCGAAGATGGGCTCACCGACGAGCCGTGCGGCGGGCCAGGCCGCGACGATCAGCCCGAGCGTCCCGAGATCGACCCCGTGCCGGCTGTAGTAGAGCGGCTGGATCGGGAGGAGCGCCCCGAAGCCCACCCAGACGATGAACTCCGCGATGAGCAGCGGCCCGATCGGCCGCCAGCGCGCGATCTGCGTCCGCAGGCGGGCGAGGAGCGGGTCAGGGCGGGCGGGCCGGGCAGGGGCGGACGGGATGGGCTGCGACAACGTGAGGACCCGCGGCGCGGAGGGTGGGCGGTCATCGTAGCGGGCCGGGTCGGGCGGTGGCCCCGCCGTATCATCGCGTGGTGCCCGGACCCGCGCTCCTCGCCCTCTCGATCGTCCTCGCGCTGGTGATGATCCTGCCCGTCCGACGCCTCGGCCTGGCCGGCTGGCAGCCGCGGGCCATGGGCGGCTACTGGCTCGGTCTCGTGCTCCTCGGTCTCCTGGCGGCGGAGACCGCGAGCCTGGCCCGGATCCTCGTCCCGATCCTCGTCGTCGGGATCCTGGCCCCGTACGTCGTCGGCCGGGGGGCGGAGGGTCGCCGGAAGTGACGTCCCGCGGGGCGGAGCGGTGGGTCCGGGGCGGGAAGGGGTTCGTGAGGCGTGTGGGATTCGAACCCACGACCGACCGCTTAAAAGGCGGCTGCTCTACCGCTGAGCTAACGCCCCGCCGGCGAGTCTAGCATCGGCCGGGACCGCCTCCCGGTCCGGCTCAGCCGCGCTCGTAGACCTCCGGGTTGACCGGCGTCGGCAGCCGCTCTTCGCGCACGCCGGCCAGCAGGTTCGCCGCGGCCATCTCGGCCATCTTCGCCCGGGTGGCCAGCGACGCGGACGCGATGTGCGGCACGACCAGGCAGTTGTCGAGCGCGAGGAGCGGATCGTCGGGGGCGATCGGTTCGGGGTCGGTGACGTCGAGCGCGGCGGCCCGGATCGTGCCGTCACGCAGGGCGGCGTGGAGCGCGACCTGGTCGACCACCGGACCGCGGGACGTGTTCACGAGGGTCGCCGTCGGCTTCATCCGCCGCAGGGCCGTCCCGTCGATCAGTCCCCGGGTCTCGGCTGTCAGGTTCACGTGGAGGCTCACGAAGTCGGAGCGTGCGAGCAGCTCCTCGAACGGGACGCTCGAGGCCCCGAGCTCGGCCGCGACGGCCTCGGGCACCGGCCTCGGGTCGTGGTAGAGGACACTCATCCCGAACCCGCGGGCCCGGCGCGCCACGGCCTGCCCGATCCGCCCGAACCCGACGATGCCCAGGGTTGCCCCGTGGACGTCCGGCCCGAGGAGCAGCAGCGGACCCCACGTCTTCCAGCGCCCTGCCCGGACGTAGCGATCGCCCTCCGGCAGTCGCCGGGCGGCGGCAAGGAGGAGCGCGAACGCAAGGTCGGCGGTCGTCTCGGTCAGGACGCCCGGGGTGTTCCCGACCGGGATCCCGCGTCGCGTGCAGGCCGGCAGGTCGACATTGTCGAAGCCGACCGCATAGTTCGAGACGACCCGCAGCCCGGGGCCGGCCCGCTCGAGGAGCTCGTCGTCGACGCGCTCGGTGAGCAGGGTCAGGATCCCGGCGCAGCCCTCGACCGCTTCGAGGAGCTGGGCCCGCGTCGGCGGGATCTCGTCCGGCCAGACGGCGGCGTCACAGGCCGCCTCGACGAGCCGCAGCCCGGAGTCGGGGATCCGCCGGGCGACGAAGACCCGCGGCCGGGCGTCTCGGGCGGTCCCGGTCCCGATGGCGGCCATCCGGTCAGCGATGCGCATCGTCGGATCGTAGCGGAGCCGGGCCCGGCGGAACGCGATCCCGCCGCGCACGGGGAGGTCCCGGGCAGCTCCCTGACCCCCACGGACACCTTCGGCGGCCCTCGGGTACGATCGGGCGGTGACGACCGTCTTCACGATCGACCGTGCCAACGAGCAGCTCGGCCAGCTCGAGCCGCTCCTCGAGCGCCTCCGCTCCGAACGAGCCGAGTTGCGCGACCTGAAGGCCGAGCTCGACGAGGCGACCGGGGCCGAGCGCGCCCGGGTCCGGCTGCGGATCCGCGGGATCGTCGATCAGATGCAGGCGGCCGTCGTCCAGGTCGACGCCCTGGGGATCGTCCTGCGCGACATCGAGACGGGCCTGATCGACTTCCCGGCGCTCATCGACGGACGGCAGGTCTGGCTGTGCTGGCGGCTCGGCGAAACCGATGTCGCCCACTGGCATCCCTTCGACGAAGGCTTCGGCGGCCGCCGTCCGCTCGGCGAGCTTCGGCCGGCCGGCGGCCCGCAGTAGGCTCGGAGAAGCCCCCGTGGCCTTCCTGCACCCGTCCGCCATCCCCTCGATCGACATCCACGAGGCCGATCGCCGCTTGCGCGACGCCGCGACCGCGCCCGGGCCGCTCCCGCTGGTCGTCGACGTCCGGAACCCCGACGAGTTCGCCGGCGTGCGGCTGCCGGATGCCGTCCTGATGCCGCTCCCGGCCTTCGGGGCTCGCTA
>JBGPFS010000052.1:0-13086 GCA_041483455.1 Candidatus Limnocylindria bacterium
CTCGCAGAACCGGGCGTAGGCCGCCCGCGTGATCCGCAGGCGGGTTGCCCGCGCCCGTTCGCGTCGGGTGGGCTTCGCGTGATCAGGGGGCTTGACATCCGCCATGGCGCTGGTCATCGTACACCGAGTCTCTCACTAGTGGTAGTCGCTAGTGTATAACCCCAGTCAGATCAAGGAGCGTCCCGATGGCCATTCTCCAGGTGAGCACCGCCACGTCCCGCGAGGCGTATGACGTTGTCGAGCGGACAGTGAACCTCAGCGCCGACCGTCCGAACGGAATGATCGTCCACGCCGCCGCCGAGCAGGCCGATGGTTCCGTACTCATCGTCGATGTCTGGGAGTCGGACGCCGCCATGGATGCGTTCGAGCGAGACCGGCTCTTCCCGGCGTTCGCGTCGGTGCCCGGCGCGACCATGACCGACCCGCCGACCCGTCGTCCGGCCTTCCACCTCGTCCGGGCCTGAGCCTGACCCTGGCCCGTTGGAGGAGCACCGCGATGGCCACATACGCCGCCACGCGTCGGGTGGGTCGGACTCCCGAGGAGGTCTTCGAGTCATCGGCACCCACTGCTACGAGAACCACCCCCGCTGGGAGTGGGAGATCGTCGAGATCCGACGGCTGACCCCGGGGACCGATCGGTCTGGGCAGTCGGGCGATCATGGTCCGCCAGGAGTACGGCCGGCGCTCCGAGACCGAGTACGAGGTGACGGCGTTCGAGCCCGGCCGCCTGATCTCCCGCTCGCTTGACCGACGGCAGCGCAGCCGGCCGACCGAGGCAACTGGACGTGGGGTGGAATCTACCCACCTATCCATTCCCGGATATGGCGCGCATACTCCGCCGACCGGACGAGAGGCACCGGAGCCTTCTGGCTCCCTCCAGCGCGGCGTCCCCATACGGTCGCCTCGACCGTCGCGCAGGGCCAATGGCGAGTCCGACCCCTCCGGTATCGGGCGCGCACGCGCCCAATGGAGGTTCCTTCACGTCAGACGACTGAGGCGACTCGGTGTGCCTTGGGCTGTCTCGCCCAGCCCGATCCAGAGGGGACGCTGCCGGCAAAGACTTCGCAGCGGGTGACTGTGGATGACTCACCTGCGAAGACCGACGTCCCGACACGGGAGAACTGCCCAAGGAGGGCCAGTCATGACAACCGAAGCGAACAAGGCTAACGCCCGTCGGTTCTTCGACGAGATCGCAAATCAGGGCAACCTCGCCGTCATCGACGAGATCCTGGCACCAGACTTCGTCAACCACGCGCTGCCGCCCGGCGTTCCGCCCACCCGTGAGGGCACGAAGACGTTCCACGCGATGTTGCGAGGCGCGTTCCCTGACCTGCACGTCACGATCGACGACGCGATCGCCGAGGGTGAGAACGTCGCCCTTCGCACCACCAGCCACGGGACGATGAAGGGCGAGTTTGCGGGCATGCCGCCGTCGGGCAAGTCGGCGACGTGGGCCGCGATCTACACCCTTCGATTTGCGAACGGCAAGATCGTCGAGTACTGGGGAGTGAACGACCAGCTGAGCATGCTCCAGCAGCTCGGGTTCGTAGAGGCTCCCGGCCAGCCCGCGGGCGCCGCGGGGTAAGCCAAGGGTTTGGCGACACGACCGCCGGCCCGGTGAAGACAGTCCTCCCCTACGTATCAACCCGCGCCATTGATGGAGGATCTCATGCACCTCAGTCTGCGCCCTCGCGGGCGCCTGTTCGCCGTCATGAGCACGGCTGCCCTGGTGTTCAGCTCGGGAGCCGGGGCCGCAGCGCCACTGGCGGCGGGAGTCGCCTTGCACCCGGCCATCTCCGAGTACGCTTTCATCTCGTCGGGCACCACGCCGCCGACGGAAGCGCAGTGCTTCTCCGTCCACCGCCGTTGTTTCACTCCCCAGGCGTTTCAGGCGTCATACAACCTGGGTCCCC
The DNA here is from genome assembly GCA_041483455.1 of Candidatus Limnocylindria bacterium. GTDB lineage: Bacteria > Chloroflexota > Limnocylindria > Limnocylindrales > CSP1-4 > JBGPFS01. Next base: position 1,914 of record JBGPFS010000052.1, read on the forward strand.
TGTACGAGCAGGACAGCAACGGCGCCGGCATGACCGTGGCGATCGTCGACTCCTATGGCAGCGACACGATCGCCCACGACCTGCACGTCTTCGACCAGGCGTTCGGCCTGCCATCGATGTGCGGCGAGGAGGGCGTCACCTGCGCCGCCGGGATGCCGACCTTCAGCCGCCTCGCGGTCCAGGGATCGCCGGCCACGATGGCGCCGCCGCCGTCCAACGGGACCGGCCTTGAGGACAAGAGCGCCTGGGCCCTCGAGGTCTCCCTCGACGTCGAGATGGTGCACTCCATCGCGCCCCACGCGAACATCCTGCTCGTCACGACCCCCACCGCCGAGACGCTCGGCGTGCAGGGCTTCCCGGCCATGATGAACGCCGAGCAGTACGTCGTCGACCACGGCCTTGCCCAGGTCATCACCCAGAGCTTCGCCTCGGCTGAAGATGCCTTCGGGAGCTTCCAGTCGCTGCTCACCCTCCGCCACGCGTTCGTGTCCGCGGCGGCGTCTGGCGTCACGGTGCTCGGCTCGTCGGGCGACGGCGGAACGGCCAACTCCTACAAGCAGCCGACCAAGAACCCGGCAGCGATCCCGTTCCCGTCGGTCGAGTGGCCGGCCTCAGACCCGCTCGTGACCGGCGTCGGGGGAACCTACCTCTGCACGGATCCGAACAACACGACCAGCCGGGTCGTCGACAGCACCGACCCTCCGAGCAGGTGCATCGCCAATCCGGGCGTGGCTGAGGTTGGCTGGATCGCCTCGGGCGGCGGCTTCAGCCACGTCTTCTCGAGACCGTCCTATCAAGACAACCTGCCGGCGGGCTCGACCCCGATCGGCTCGATGCGAGGCGTTCCGGACGTCGGCTTCGAGGCGAGCGCGACCACCGGCGCCCTCATCTACATCAGCCTGCCGCCCAGAGGCCAGAGCGGCATCATCTGCGGATCCGCGCCGTGTTCGACCGGCTGGTATGTGGTCGGTGGGACGTCCCTGAGCTCCCCGGCCTTTGCAGGCCTGGTGGCCATCGCCGACCAGATCAATGGCGGCGGCCTCGGGCCGATCAACCCCGCGCTGTACAAGATCGGCGCCGACTCGACCCGCTACGCCAAGGACTTCTTCGACGTCACGACTGGCAACAACCAGCTCGATCCTTCGATCCCCGGCTACCCGGCGACGCCGGGCTGGGACCCGGTCACGGGTCTCGGGACGCCGAACGCAGCGAACCTCGTGCCCGACCTCGTCAAGGCCGTCAACGGGAACTGACCGAATCAGTGTCCGAGCGAGTGTGGGTGCCAACGAAGATCACCACTCCTCTCTCGCTCACCGAAGAGCCGCCGTTCGTCTCGACCCTCGAGGCGACAGGAAACGCAGGAGCCCCGGCCGACCGGCCGGGGCTGCTGCGTTTTGATGGTCATTGCGCGCTCACGAGGTAACTCCCCCGCGCGCACAGCGCACCTATCCAGAGCGCCCGAGAGACCCGGCTCGATGACGGCGCAGCAACCGGGGTCTCTGCGGCCGTGGGATGCTGAAACCCGGTACCCCTCGACGGCCCACGCCTGCCCATGGCATCCTTCGCCCAACGGCCCTGAAGCTGGAAATGGAGTGGACGGTGTCCCGACCGCGCGGGCGGGCTAAGCATGGCGCCGGCGATCCAGGCGCACCGGTCCCGCTCGTCCCGCTGGATACCTCTCCGCTCGGTCGCCTGTTCGGGACCTTCTACCTCCTCAGGGCCCTTGTCCGGTTCCTCACCGTTGCGCTGATCTGGCAGCGGATCGCCGTTCTGGCGTTCCCCCTCTGGCTGGTCGTGGGTCTGTCCGCTTCCCCGTCACTCGGGAGTCCAGCGGCGCTCGCCATCGGGGTGGTGGGCTGGCTCGCGACGATCACCCTGGCTCGTCGGGTGTTCCTCCCCGGACGCGGGACGCGTCGCTGATCGCGATCGGCCAGCCCTGGTCGTGCTCTGCTCGTCCGGACGGCGATCCGGGGCGAGCGGTCCGTCGAGCCGAGACACTCCCGACGTACGCCGACGCCCGCGGCGCTCCGGCTCTCAGCCGAGATCGAGATCGATCGCGATCGGCAGCGCCTCGTTCCGCCAGGTCGTCAGATCGTCGGGGTAGCCGGGCTGATACTTGGCGACGAGTGCGTCGCGTGCGAGCTCGCCTTCGGCGCGATCGACGACGATGCGACCTCGCCCCACGAACTCCCGGTCGCCGACGCGAAACCTGACCGACGGATCGGCGACGATGTTCCTCACCCACTGGGCCTCCTCGCCATCCCCGGCGAGGAGGTAGACGACCCCTTCCCGTGCCGCGAACCACATTTCGATCGTTCGGGGCAGGCCGCTCTTCCGTCCCGTCGTCGTCAAGTCGGCGACGGGCGCGGAGGCTTTGACGTCGTCCACGGCGAGAGCGTACCGCGCCTCACTGTCGCCTTCGCCCACTGCTGTCAGGCCCACCCCTCCCCGGGGGAGGGGGTACGTCCGAGGTCCGACGCTTCGTGGGCAGCCCGGTCGCGGCTAGCTAGCGCCGACGGAGGCGACTCCGCTGGCGTGGTGGCGCGGAGGCCGTGGCGGTCGCCGTCGAGCGGCCCAGGGCCTCGTCGATCTCCTCTCGGTGTCGGCGTCCATTCGGTGTCCGGGCCAACCATTCCAGGAAGTCGGGGTCGTGTCGGGCGACCTCGGGAATGGACCATCCCGCGTATCGGCCGAACTCGAGCAGCGTTCCAGTGGACCGGGCCGAGGTCGTTGCCGCGGCGTCGCCGTAGGCATCCCAGCGGCCGCCGCCGTCCCTGAGCCGCCGCTGCCGATCGTAGGCCGCTCGGGTGACCGGTTCGCAGAGCACCCTCCAGGCGCCGTTCAGCGCCGCCATCCGGTCGGCCGGTCCGCCGACATCGGGGTGATACTTCGCGGCCAGCGCTCGATAGGCGGCCCGAACGACCTCATGATCCGCAGCCGGATCGACCTGGAGCACCCGGTAGAGGTCAGCGGGATCCATCGCGATGGTCACCGAACGATCCTGCGCCTCCGCGGGGCAGCCGCACACCCACCTGAAAGTCAGGAGACGGACACCAGGGCCGTGGCCGGGGCCGGTGGGTGAGCCGGGCCCCGCTGGTTCAGGCCCGGTCTACGAGAAGGTTCGGAACGGGATGTCCGCCACGAGGATCCCGGGATGCCCGGTCAGGGCATCGCGGAGCCGGTGCGCGTTCTGGTTGTAGAGGAAGCGCTCCCACCAGTGGCGGGTGATCCGCTCGGGGACGAGGACGACCGTGATCGTCTCCGGGTCCTTCGCGGCGGTCACCTCCAGGTAGCGGATGAGCGGCTGGACGAGCTCGCGGTAGGGCGACTCGACCACCACCAGCTCGACCCCGGGGACCTGTCGCTCGAACCGCTCGCGCAGTCGCAGGGCCGCGTCCAGGTCGTCGGTGACGTGGACCGCGACGACCTCGTCGGACATCGTCAGCCCGAACTTGATGGCCTGGATCACGTCCCGGCGCATGTCCTGCATCGGGACGACGACGCGCTGCCGCCGGCTTGGCGGCCCGATCACGGTCTCGGGCCGGACGTGGAGCTCGGACTCTGCGCCCGCGTACTCGCGCCGGATGAACAGCATCGCCGCCACGAGGAGCGGCACGATCACGATGATGATCCAGGCCCCCAGGGCGAACTTCGCGATGGCGAACACGATCGTGACCACCAGCGTCGCCGCCGCACCGAGCCCGTTGATGGTCGCGCTCCGCCGCCAGCCCGGCCCGCGCTCGGCGAGCCAGTGGCGGACCATCCCGGCCTGCGACAGGGTGAACGCGGTGAAGACGCCGATGGCGTACAGCGGGATGAGCGCCTCGACCCGCCCCCGGAAGGCGACCACCACGACGCTCGCGACGACAGCGAGAGCGACGATCCCGGAGTTGAAGGCCAGGCGCTCGCCGCGGAAGGCGAACTGGCGGGGCATGAACCCGTCGCGGGCCAGGATGGAGGCCAGGCGCGGGAAGTCGGCGAAGCTCGTCTGGGCGGCCAGGACGAGGATGGCCATCGTGGCCATCAGGAGCAGGTACCAGATCGGCCCCCGGCCGAAGACGGCTCGCCCGACCTGCGAGAGGACCGACTCGTGCTCCGTCGGGACGGCGCCGCTGACGCTCGCCAGGAACGAGATCCCCAGGAAGACCACGGCCAGGATGACGGCCATCGTCACCATCGTGATCTGGGCGTTCTTCCACTCGGGCGGCTTGAAGGCGGGCGTCCCGTTCGAGATCGCCTCGGTCCCGGTCATCGCGCTGCAGCCGTCGGCGAAGGCGCGCATCAGCAGGAGCAGGCTCATGGACTCGACCGGGACCTGGATCGGGACGACGCCGGTCACCTGCGGGGCGCCCCCGAGGGCCGTCCGGGCGAGGCCGACGCCGACCAGGAGGATGACGCTCCCCAGGAACACGTAGGTCGGGAGGGCGAAGATCGAGCCGCTCTCGCTGATCCCGCGCAGGTTGACGGCCATGACCAGCAGGATGAACCCGACGATGAGCGGGACGGTCACGTCCTGGAGGATCGGGAAGGCGGACGCGAGGTTGAACACGCCGCTCGAGACGCTCACGGCGACGGTCAGGACGTAGTCGGTCAGCAGGGCGGCCGCGGCGACCAGGCCCGGCAGGGTCCCGAGGTTGGCGTGGGCGACGATGTAGCTCCCGCCGCCGCTCGGGTAGGCCCGGATCGTCTGGCGGTAGGAGAACGTGACCAGGAAGAGCAGGCCCACGATCAACAGCGAGATCGGCAGCAGGTAGCCGAACGCCACCGTGCCGACCGCCAGGAGGGTGAACATGCTCGCCTCGGTCGCGTAGGCGACCGAGGACATCACGTCGCTCGAGAAGACCGCCAGGGCCTTCCACTTCGGGAGCCGCTGCGCCAGCTCCTCGTGGGTCGACAGGATCCGTCCGAACAGGAGCCGGCGGGTCCCGAACCCGAGCCGCCCGACCCGGCTCGTCGGCTGGCTCGCGGCGATCTTCGCGACCACGGTGCCCGGGCCGCCGTACCGGAAGTACTGCGCCTCCGGCCGCTCGACCCGGAGCCGTCGATCGCCCGGCTTCCGACCCTGCCGGGTGGTCGGAGCCGCGGTGGATGCTTCCTCGGCCTCCGGTTGCGTCACCGTCCGCGCGCCAGGACGTCCGAGCCGCGGCCGCTCGACCGGGCGATCGCCTCGAGCTCGACGTCGAGCTCCTCCGCGAAGTCGTGGACCGCCGCCATCGCTGCCGCGCCGTCGCTCAGGTTGCAGACGAGGACGCGACTCGGGCGCCGGGCTGCGGCGAGCATGACGGCGCCCCGGACCTCGCCGATCTCCCGCTCGGCGGAGGCGTTCCGCGGTCGGACTCGGGGCATGCGACGCGTGCGCGGTTCCATGCCTTCAGGCTAGGCGGGCTGCCCAAGAGGCCGGGACCGACGGTGCCGGTCAGGCGCTCAACACGGCCTCAACGATCGCCCGTCTGGGGCGGCCCGGCGGTGTCGGCCACCCGATAGCCGACCCCGGGTTCGGTCGAGATGAGCTCGTCGATCGCGCCGCTCGGCGCGGCCGCCGTGAGCTTCCGGCGCAGCCGGTTCACGTAGACGTGAACGTAGTGACTCTCTTCAGCGTAGGCGAGGCCCCAGACGGCCCGCAGGAGCCGGCCCTTCGTCACGACCCGGCCCGGGTTCGCCATCAGGACCTTGAGCAGCTCGTATTCCCGCGGAGTCAGTCTCACCAGCTCCCCGGCCACGCGAACGTCGCGGCGCACCACGTCGAGCTCGATCGGTCCAAGGCGCAGCCGGCCCTCCGGATCGGCATCCGGTCCGGCCGTCCGACGCAGGACCGCCCGGATCCGCGCGTTCAGCTCGGCGGTCGCGAACGGCTTGGCCAGGTAGTCGTCCGCGCCGGCCTCGAGCCCGGCGATCTTGTCCCGCTCTTCGCCCCGCGCCGACAGGATGATGATCGGGGTGGTCGCCTCGCGCCGGACGTGCCGGATCACCTCGATCCCGTCGCGGTCGGGCAGGCCGAGGTCGAGCAGGATGAGGTCGGCCCGGTTGGCGTCCCAGCGTCGAAGCGCCTCGGCGGCCGTGCCCGCCTCGTCGACCCGGTAGCCTCGCCGGTCGAGGTAGGCCGCCAGGAGTCGGCGGGCCTCCGCATCGTCCTCGACGAGCAGGAGCGATGGGCCGGGCTCGGCGGCTGCGCCCCCCACGGCCCGGGGTACCGTCATCGACCCGACTCGGCCGGGAGCGGGGCATCCGCCGCTGGTGGAGCATCCGCCGGGAGCGGCGCGTCCGCCCCGGCCTGGGCATCCGCCGCGGGCGTCTCGTCGGGCTCCGGCGGCAGGCTCGTCGCCGGCAGGTGGATCCGCATCCCGAGTCCGCCGAGCTGGCTCCGGCCCGCTGCGATCCGGCCGCCCATCGCCCGGGCCAGGCCCTGGGCGACCGTGAGCCCGATGCCCATCCCGTGACGGGCGCCTTCCCCGGGACGCCGGACCCGGTAGAACTTCTCGAACAGGTGGCCGAGGTCGGCTTCGGGGACGCCCCGGCCATCGTCCTCGACGACGATCTCGACGCCCGACCCATCTCCGACGATGGCCGCCCGGATCCGGATCGACTCGCCGCCGTAGCGGACCGCATTCTCGACGACGTTGGTGAGGATCTCGTCGAAGTACGTGTCGTCGACGAGGAGCGGCGGCAGGTCTCCGGGAAGGTCCAGCTCGATCGGCTTGCTCGTCGGGGTCCGTCGAACGACGCGGGCGATCATCTCGTCGAGGTCGTGCGGCTCCAGCTCGGGCCGGAGGGCTCCGCCTTCGATCCGGCTGAGGTCGAGCAGGTCCCGGACGAGGTGGCTCATCCGCGCGGCCTCGGCGTCGATCGAGCGCAGGGCATCGGTCCGCTCGGTCGGGCTCCAGGCCACGCCGGCATCGAGCAGGCTGCCGGCCGCAGCGCGGATCGTGGCCAGGGGCGTGCGCAGGTCGTGCGAGACCGAGTCGAGCAGGGCGGTCTTGAGCGCGTCGCTCCGTCGGGCGACCTCCGCCTCGAGGGCTTCCGCCACGAGTCCGTCGCGTCGAACGGCCTGACCGAGCTGGTCGGCTGCGGCCGACAGGAGCCGCGTCTCCGAGCGCTCGGGCGCCCGCTCCCCCTCCGAGCGCAGCGCCCAGAGCGAGCCGAGCGTCTCGCCGCCGACCTCGACCCGCACCCGGTGGACGGTCGCGCCGGCCTGACCGCCCCGCCCCGGTCCATGTCGTGGGGCCGCTCCGACGTGGGTCCGGACCCAGCGGCTGGGCTCGTCGCCGGGGGAGCGCTGGAGCACGACCTGGAACATCGGTACCGGGAGAGGCGCCTCGCCCGCGGTGTCCGCGACGATCCGCTCGTCGCTGGTCGTGGGACCCAGCCCAAGCCAGATCCGGTCCATCGTGCCGGATGCCCGCAGCTCCGCGAGCACCGAGTCCGCCGCCCCGGCCAGGTCCCGGCTGGTGGCGAGGGACCGGCTGATCCTGAACAGCGCCTGGGCTTCGCCAGCGCGGTCCGCCGCTTCCTCCGTCCGGGCGGCCTCGAGTCCCGCCAGCCGTCCGATCGCGACGGCCACCGCGAGGAACAGCAAGAGGTTCAGCCACTCGCTCGGATCGGCGACGGTGAGCGTGAAGTGCGGGGCGATGAACAAGAAGTCGTAGAGGACGGACGAGACGACCGCCGTCGCGATGGCCGGGATCGTCCCGACCAGCATCCCGACGGCGAGCACGGCCAGCAGGTAGACCGGTGCGGCGTACGGGATGGCCACGACCTGCTCGAGGACGGCGACGGTGGCGGTCGTCGCGGCCAGCGCCACGGTCATGACTGCCGCCGTTCCACGCGGCCCGCGAACGCGTCCGCGTCGGTGCGGGAGCCTGCGAACGTCCATCGCGGCGATGGTAGACCGTGACCCGCTCGGCGGCGGGCCTGGTGAAGGACGGGCTCGCCGGCACCGAGCGGCCCCGCCGGCACCGAGCCGGCCCGAGCGGGCCCGAGTGGGGCGGTATCATCGGCGCGATGAGCGAGCGCGAGGGATCCGGATCGCGAGCCGCCGGCGGGAACGGGCCGATCGCCTGCCCGTTCGTGGCGTACGAGGATGAGCGCGACGAACGCTCGGATCGGCCCGACCATCGGCATCGCTGCTACGCCGAGGTGCGCCCGGCACCCCGCGCGTCTGCCCACCAGGAGGCCTATTGCCTGTCCGCGGCGTTCGCCACCTGCCCGACGTTCCAGGACTGGGCGCGCCGCGAGGCGGCGCGGGCACGGAGCCCGCGGCCAGATGAGGCCGCGTCCGCGGCGGCAGCGGGGTTCGGGGCCGCAGCCGCGTCCGCGGCGGCAGCGGGGGTCCCCGCTGTGCCCGCGCCCGACGTGACCGCGCCCCCCGTGTCAGCGCCCGAGGGCCCCGGGACCGAGCGTGAGGTCGAGGTCGGCGAGCCGGCGGTCGAGTGGATCCCGACGGAGCGCGACGACTCGAGGCCCGACCCACGGATCGACGATCAAGGCGTGCCGCCCGCACGAACGCGTCGACGGGATTGGGCCGCGCCGCCGCCCTGGGTCGGCGGCGTGCCTCCGGGGGGTCGCGGCCCGGGACCGACTCGGGGCGGCGGCGAAGCGTCGACGCCGGGGTTCCTCGGCGGTCGAGAGCGGGGCGACAGCCCGCCCGTGGACCCGGAGCTGGCGGGCCTCGCCGGATCGCGCTGGCTGCGCGACCTGCCGGAGGGGCCGGCGGTCGTTCCTGCCGAGGCCGAGCTCGGCCCGGATGCCGGACGGACCGGTCCGCCCCGATCCCGAGCGGTCGAGCGCCCAGCGGCCCGGCGGCCCGGGAGCGGGATCCCGCGTGACGTCGCCCACCCGGCCTGGGAGCGGCCGTCTCGCCACGAGGCCTACCCGGCGATCCGTCGCCGGATGCGCCTGCCGAGTGCCGGTCGGCTCGGGATCGGGGTCGCCGCGCTGGCGGTCGCCGCGCTGGTGCTGTTCGCCCTGCCGTTCATCCTCAAGGCGCTGGGCGGAGGCGAGTCCGGCGCCGGTCCCATCGCCACCCCGAGCCGGCCGCCCGCATCGTCCGGTGCCCCCACGCCGACACCGCAGCCGACCGCCCAGATCTACGTCGTCGTCCAGGGCGACAACATCCTGAAGATCGCCCAGAGCTTCGGCCTGACCCAGGCGGAACTGCTGGCCGCGAACCCGCAGATCAAGGACCCGAACAAGATCGCGATCGGCGACCAGATCACGATCCCGATCCCGCCCCCGAGCGTGATCGTGAACGCGAGCCCGAGCCCGATCGTGGGAGCGAGCGCCAGCCCATAGCCGCGCATCGCCGGCCCGCAGGCCGGGCCCTCGGCGTCAGGGCGCGGCCCTGGGCGTGGGGTGTGGGCCCGCGGCGTTGGGCATGGGCGCGCGGAAGGGACCCTCCGCCGGTGCCGCGGATGGATGGTTCAGCGTGGGGCGAGGTTGATCGAGGTGATCTTGCCGGCCTCGACCCGGAACGTGGCGTCGAGGTGCTGGGAGAGCGCCCCCGGGCGCACGACGAGGATGTCCGCCTCGTAGGTGGTGCCGGTATCGCGGACCTCGCCCGGGATCATCTTGAGGCCCCGGTCGGAGCGCAGGAACCAGCCGCCGACGCGCTCGATCCCGCGGAGTAGCTGGACGCTGTCGCCGACGTGGACGCGCATCTCCGTCCGCTCGTCCATGAGTGCGACCGCACCCTCGCGGTCCCCCGCGTTCAGCAGCTCGAAGAAGACCTCCATGGTCTCGACGGCACCCATCGCCGGGGAGTGTACGCGAGGCGGTCGGATGTCGCCTTCGCCGGCGCCCCAGATGGAGGGGTCGCGGTTGCGTCCCGGACCCCGGACCCCCGGAACCCCTCGGAACCCTAGAATCCGCCGCTGGCGCCCCCGCCGAAGCCACCACCGCCGCCGAATCCGCCGCCGCCGCCGCTCGACGATGGGGTGTTCCCGATCGTCCCGAGGGCCGAGAACATCCCGCCGAAGTCGGGGACGGGCGAGCCGGAGAAGAGCGAGCCGGCAGCACCCGTGCCACCCGCGCCCGAGGCGACGTACCAGGCCGGGAACCAGATCGGATGAGGCCCGACCACGCCGTGGGCGGTGTCGTCGGCACCCCGTCGAAGGACCTCCTCGGCATCCTCCTGGAGCCCGAGCGCCACGCCCCAGACCAGCGCCTGGTCGGGCGTCTCGAGCCAGGGCACCTTCGCCTCCGCGACGACCTGCTCCATCGAACGGGCCTGGGCCATCGTCTTCTGGAGGGTGCGCCGGTAGGCCGACAGCATCGCCCGGACCCGCGCCCCGTCCTTCGTTCGGGCCGGCATCGCCAGCGCGATGCCGCAGGTGGCGAGGCCCGCGATCCCGAGCAGGACCCCGAGCAGGACGAGACCGGACATCGGGACGTTGAGGCCGGCGAAGAAGGCGATCGCCGCCACGACCGCGACGATCACGCCCTGGATCAGCCATCGGTTCATCACCTTCTGGGGCGGAGCCGTGAACCACGCCTGGGCGACCGCGTGCGCCTCGATCTCCTCCTGGAAGTGCGAGGCCTCCTTGCCGAAGGCCAGGAGCTCCGCGTCGGACAGGGCCTCGTCAGCCGAACCGCCCTGGGCTCGGAGCTTCCCGAGCGCGTAGGTCTCGGCGTCCGAGAGGGGCCGCCGGGAGTTCAGGCGTCGGCGCGCCTCGTCCTCGGGCGTGGCGGCAGGCAGGCCGTCCGGGAATACCAGCACCTTCTTGGAGAGCAGCCCCTTCTGCTGCTCGAAGCGCAGCTCGCCCCGGCTCGCCAGGTCGAGCATCGCCGCCGTCAGCACCCGACGGGAGAACTGGCCGTCGTACAGGAGCGCGCCCGTGGCCGCCGTGAGCCCGTCCGGCGGGGCCGGCAGCAGGATCGACGCGTCGTCGAGGTAGACGGGATCGCGCCCGAAGCGGAGCCACTGAAGGAGCGGCCAGCCGAGCAGCAGGACGAACAGGACCGGGGCGAGAACGATCCCGACGACCGCGTTGACCTGGCGTGCGAGCTGAAGCCGCGAGGCGGCCTCGGGCGTGACCATCGGGTTGATGAAGGCCAGGCCCTGGACCAGCGCCGTGTCGTAATCGGGTCGTGGGCGCGCGGCCCACGGCAGCATCCGCTCGTCGATGATCTGCTGGGCGGTCTGATCCGAGACGTAGGCGACCCGGAAGCCGTCGCCGCC
>JBGPFS010000053.1:0-12966 GCA_041483455.1 Candidatus Limnocylindria bacterium
CCCCGGCGTCCCGCTCGTCTACATCGCCAACGGCTACAACTTCCCCGACGCGCTCGCGGGGGCCGCGGCCGCGGGGGGCGCGCCGCTCCTGCTCGTCGCCCAGGGCGTGATCCCGACCGTGACCGCGACCGAGCTCGCCCGGCTCAAGCCCGCCCGGATCGTCGTCCTCGGCGGGACCGGGATGGTCGCCGACGCGCTGCTCGCGGGCCTCCGGGCAGCGGCGTATTGACCCGCCAGCTGGTCCGCCCGGCGGTCGATCCGCGTCGTCCTCCGGGCTCGCGTCCAGCGGTCCGGGCCGGTCCGCAGCCCGGCGTCGCCTCCTACACTGGCGCGGTGAGTGCACCCTCCGATCCGACGGTGGGCCAGCCGGCCGTCGGGACCGGGACGTGGATCGTCCTGCCCACCTACGACGAGGCGGAGAACCTGCCGGGCATCGCCGGGGCGATCCTGGCGGCCCTCCCTGGCGCCACGCTCCTCGTCGTCGACGACGCCTCGCCCGATGGGACCGGCGAGCTCGCCGATGGCCTCGCGACGACCGACCCGAGGGTCCGGGTCCGGCACCGCACCGCCAAGCAGGGGCTCGGGCGGGCTTACCTCGATGGGTTCGGGATCGCGATCCGGGAGGGCGCGACCGTCGTGGTCCAGATGGACGCCGACTGGTCGCACGACCCGGCGGTCCTGCCCGACCTGATCCGACCGATCGTCGACGGCGCAGCCGACCTGGTCATCGGCTCGCGCTATGCGACCGGCGGCGGCGTGCGCGACTGGGGTCTCGCCCGGCGGGCCATCTCGCGCGGCGGAAGCCTGTTCGCGCGGGTCGTCCTGGGGCTCCGACCGAACGACCTGACCGGCGGCTTCAAGGCCTGGCGGGCCCCCAGCCTGGCGACGATCCCGTTCACCGGCGTGCACGCCGGCGGCTACGTCTTCCAGATCGAGATGACGTTCCGGGCGAGCCGGCTCGGGGCGCGGATCCGGGAGGTCCCGATCGTCTTCCGCGACCGCCGCGTCGGGCGGTCGAAGATGAGCCGGCGGATCATCGTCGAGGCGCTGATCGTCGTCCTCCAGCTCCGTTGGGAGGAGTTCCGCGACCGCGCCCGGCGACCGCCGTCCGCCTGAGCCGGTCGCCTACCGGGGTCGCCTCCAGGGTGCGATCGTCGAGGGCGCCCGCCCGGCCACGAGCGTGACCGGCGTCCCGGTCGGCAGGACCTGGACGAAGGTCTGACCGACCGTCAGGGTGATCGGCGCGCCGGCCCGGTCGAGCAGCTCGAGCGGGGCGTCGAGGGCGGTCTTGCGCCAGGTCGCTGCGACAGTCGACCCGTTCGTCGCGACGTAGGCCGGCCCTGTTCCGATCACCTCGGCTTCGAGCCGGAGCTTCAGGGGATGACCGTCATCGAGCGGGCCGAACTTCATGAAGATGACCACGACGTTCGTCGGTGCGATCCGGGCCCCGTTCGCGGCGTCGCGTTCGGCGCCCTCCACGCTCACGCTCCGGAGATACGTGTTCGTGCGTCGGTCGTAGTCGTAACGGATCTGGTTCGCGGGGTAGGCCAGGGCGATCGAGCCACCGACGGGTCGCTCGGCGTCGGCCAGCGCCGGGCCGAATCCCCAGCCGGGCGCCGGCGGGGCGGCGGCGCCCACCAGGTCGGCCAGCTTCCTGAGGTGGCTCCCGTCCGTGTACAGGTCGTGAGGCCCCGGTCGGGCCGGGATCCGGTGGAAAAAGGCGCCCCAGCGGAACTCGTCCAGGTCGTACACGAGGCGGCCGTCGCCCTGCGCGGCGAGCGTCTCGAGCGCCTGCGGCGAGCCGCCCGAATGGGCGTACCCCGCGTGCCACTGGGCGGCCCACGCGATGTAGTAGTACCGGGCGCTCCGGACCGGCCCGAGCGGGCCGGGCTGGCGCTCGGCGAAGATCGCCATGTAGCGCGGGATCCCACCCTCTGCCGGGGCCTGGAAGACGATCGAGGCGTCCGCCAGCCCGCTCTGCGGTCGGGCCGGGGCGAGGTCGTCGATCATCACCGCGATCGGGTGCCGGGCAGCCTCCGCCGGCGTCACGAGACGGCCGGTCAGTGGCGCCGGGACGAGGACCGGGCTGGGGATCGGCGTCGGGGTCGCCACCGGCGTGGGCGTCGGGCTCGGGGCCGGCGCGGGCGATCCGCTCGGACTGGCGAGGTCCGGAGAGGCGCCCGGCGACGGCGCCGTCGTGGATGCCACCCGCGCCGCGCTGGGCGCGCATGCGACGACGATCGCGCCGACGAGCAGGCCGGCAGCGAGCACCCGGACCGCGACCGCGACCCACGCGGCACGGATCCTGCCCGTCGATGCCCACCGGGGACGCCCGAACGACCGTCTTCGCCTGCTCATCCGGCGCAGGATAGCCGCCGCGCGGCGACTTCGTCGTCGGCGTCCGGCGGCGCGACGGAGTAGGCTCGACCGGGACGTCCCGATCGAGACTGGAAGGCAGACCATGATCGACGAACCGGCCGCTTCGTCGGCCCCGCTCGAGACCGCTACCGTGGGATCGGACGCGGTCCCCGTCACACCGCCCGGCGTGCCCGTGATGGACCCTCCGGCACGGCCCAGGAAGCCCAGGGCGCGGGCCCCGGCTCCCTCGACGGCGGACCGCCCGGCGGGGGCGGACTCGCCCGCGGCGATCACGGCCGAGCCCTCGGTCGCGGTCGAGCCGCCCGCTGCCGCGACGCCACCCTCCCCGCCCCGACCGCCGGACGCGGAGGTCCGGTGGGGCGCGGTCGGGAGCGCCTCCGCCGCCGAGCTCTTCGTCCACCAGGGCGCCGTCGGCGCCGTACGGGCGGAGCGCGTCTCCGTCGAGCAGGGAGCGGTCGGGGCCGTGGCGTCCCGGGAGTTCCACCTCACCCAGGGCGTCGCCCGGGCGGTCGTCGCGAACGACGTCACCGTGGAGCAGGGCTTCGTCCGGGCGATGCTCGCGAATCGGGTCCGGATGGGCGATCGCTCGGGCGCCTTCATCATCATCGCGAATCGGGTCGAGGGGAACGTCCGCGCGCTGCTCGACTGGCGGTCGGCGCTCGCCCTCGGGGCCGTCCTCGGGCTCGTCATCGCCTTCGTGCGCCGCCCGTCCGGGCGCGGCTGAACCGCCTTCGGGCGCGCCGCGAACGGCTGGCCGACCGGTCCGCGAACGGAGGAGCCGTAACGCCTCGGCTATACTCGGCATCCCACGGCCGGCACGCCGCGACAGGTTCCGTCGCGCCCCAGGCCCGCACGGAGCCGCTGAACCCCTTGATCCACCCCACGGCGCGCGTCCATGCCTCCGCGGACCTCGAGGACGACGTCGAAGTCGGGGCCGAGACCAGCATCTGGCACCGGGCCCAGGTCCGGACCGGCGCCCGGATCGGCTCCGAGTGCGTCGTCGGGCGCGACGTCTTTCTGGACGAGGGCGTGGTGCTCGGTGACCGGGTCAAGATCCAGAACGCCGCGCTCGTCTACCACGGGGTGACCGTCGAGGACGGCGTCTTCATCGGGCCGAACGCGATCCTCACCAACGATCGCTATCCCCGCGCGATCACCGCCGAGGGCGAGCTGGCCAGGGCGGACGACTGGACGGTCAGCCCGATCCTGCTCCGCCACGGTTGCTCGATCGGGGCCGGGGCGGTCGTCGTCGCCGGAGCGACCGTGGGCCGGTTCGCGACCGTCGGGGCCGGGGCGGTCGTGACCCGGGACGTCCCCGACCACGCGCTCGTGGCGGGCAACCCGGCTCGCCGGATCGGTTGGGTCTGTTCCTGTGGGGCCCGCCTGCTCGACGGCAAGGGCCGGAAGGCGCCCGCCGAGCCGGCCGCGTACGCCGTCCGCCCCGACCTCGTCTGCCCGGCCTGCGGGCGACGATTCCACTACGCCCCCGACGCCGAGGCGCTCACCGAGCGGCCGGCCGTCCCGCACCAAGGAGCCTCCGCATGATCCCGATCGCCCGCCCAGACATCGGTCCGGAGGAGATCGCGGCCGTCACCGATGTGCTGCGCTCCGGGATGATCGCCCAGGGCAAGCGGGTCGCCGAGTTCGAGGCTCGCTGGGCGGAGTACTGCGGCACGAAGCATGCGATCGCGACGAGCAACGGCACGCTCGCCCTCATGGCGATCTTCGCCGGGATCGGTCTCGGCCCGGGCGACGAGGTGATCACGGTCGCCCACACGTTCGCGGCCACCGCCAACGCGATCCTCTCGACCGGCGCAACTCCGGTCTTCGTCGACATCGAGCCGGACACGTACCTCATCGACGCCGCCCGGATCGAGGCCGCGATCACGCCCCGGACCCGGGCCATCTGCCCGGTCCACCTGTTCGGGCTGGTCGCCGACATGGACATGATCGCGGCCATCGCCGACCGGCACGGACTGATCGTGGTCGAGGACGCCTGCCAGGCCCACGGGGCCACCTTCCGGGGCCGCAAGGCGGGGAGCTTCGGCCACGGCGCCTTCAGCCTCTACGCGACGAAGAACATGACGACCGCCGAGGGCGGCCTCGTCACGACGGACGATGACGGGCTGGCGGACTGGATCCGGCTCTACCGCAACCAGGGCATGCGGTCGCGCTACGAGTTCGAGATCCTGGGCTTCAACTACCGGATGACCGACCTGAACGCCGCGATCGGGCTCGCCCAGCTCGCCAAGCTGGACCGGAACCTGGCCCGCCGGGCGGCCATCGCCGCGGCCTACGATGCCGCGTTCGCGGACCTGGGGGTGAAGACGCCGGTCGTGCCGGACGGGCGGACCCACGTGTACCACCAGTACACGCTCGACGTCGGGCCGGCCCGCGACGCGATCATCGCCGCGCTGCGCGAGGCCGGCGTGGGGGCGGACATCTACTACCCGATCCCGGTCCACCGGCAGGCCTACATCATGGAGCGCGGCCTGCATGCGGATCTCCCCGTCACCGATGCCGCCGCCGCACGGACGATCGCCCTGCCGATGTTCCCGGGGCTGACCGAGGACGAGCGGGCCACGGTCATCCGCGAAGTCCGCGCCGCCGTCCTCCGGTACGCGGCAGCGCCGGCCGGAACCGCCGGCAGCATCGCCTGATGGCGGACACCTGGCGGCCGGTCGGGGCCGGTCGCGAGCTCCGGGTCGGGCTGGCAGGCCTGGGGTCGATGGGGCGGAACCACCTGCGCGTGCTCGGGACGCGGCCGGGCTGCCGGCTCGTCGCGGTCGCCGACCCGGTCGAAGCGTCTCTCGAGGCCGCTGTCGCAGCCAGCGGGGCGCGCGGCTTCGCCGAGCCGCTCGAGATGATCGCGGCCCTCGACCTCGACGCGCTCGTCATCGCCGCACCCACGACCGCCCACGAGACCCTGGCCCTGGCCGCGATCGACCGAGGGGCCGCGGTCCTCGTCGAGAAGCCGCTCGCCGGCACGGTCGAGGAGGGACTCCGGATCCTCGCCGCGGCGCGCCGCGCCGGCGCCCCGGTCCAGGTCGGCCACGTCGAGCGGTTCAACCCGGCGGTCCTCGAGCTCGGTCGGCTCATCGGGGAGGGCTGGCTGTCGACGATCTACGCCATCGTCAGCCGGCGGGCCGGACCGTTCCCGGCCCGCATCCGCGATGTCGGGGTGACGGTCGACCTTGGGACCCACGACGTCGACATCCTGAGCTGGCTCGCCGGCGAGCGGCCCGCCCGGGTCTACGCCGAGCACGCCCAGCGGATCCACGCCACCCACGAGGACCTCCTCTTCGGCCTGCTCCACTTTCCCTCCGGAGCGACCGGGATGCTCGACGTCGACTGGCTGACCCCGGCCAAGCGGCGCCAGCTTGCGGTGATCGGCGAGGAGGGGATGTTCGAGCTCGACTACCTCACCCAGCGGCTCACCTTCACCCGGGCCGACACGGCCAAGCCGACCCTCATCCGGGGCTACGCGCCCACCTTCGAGGGCGAATCGATCGACCTGCCGGTCGCCAACGCGGAGCCGCTGGCGGCGGAGCTCGACGCCTTCCTGGGGGTCGTCCGCTCCGGCGGCCGGCCGGTCGTCGACGCCGAGGATGGCCTGTGGGCCGTGGCGATCGCGACGGGCCTCCTGGAGGCCGCCGCGAACGGCCGGCCGACCGATCTCAGCGACTTCTCCATGAGGCTGCTCCGCACATGACCGTCACCACCCGCCCGACCACCGGTCCGAGCCTGCTCGGCGGCTCGATCGAGCTGCCGACCCGACCCTGCGGCCACGCCCTCCGCCGCCCGGTCCGACCGTGGCGCGGCGAGGAGGGGACGGTCGGGACGGTCGCCGTCGTCGGGGCCGGCAAGATGGGGCTGCCGCTGTGCGTCCAGTTCGCCGGCCACGGCTGGTCGGTCATCGCGGTCGACGTCCAGGCCGACGTCGTGGCCGCGATCAATGCCGGTCGGAGCCACGTCACCGAGGAGCCGGGCCTGGCGGAGGGCGTGGCCGAGGCCCACGCCGCCGGGCGACTGCGGGCCACGCTCGACGGCGCGGCGGCGGCCCGCGAGGCGGACGTGGTTCTGCTCATCGTCCCGGTCATCCTCGACGACGAGCACCAGCCCGACTACCGGTTCATGGACGCGGCGGTCGCGGCGATCGGACCCGGCGTCCACGACGGCTCGACCGTCATCTTCGAGACGACCCTCCCGGTCGGCGACACCCGCGGCCGGTTCACGCCGGTCCTCGAGCGCCTCTCCGGGCTGACCGCCGGGCGCGACTTCGCGGTCGCGTTCTCCCCAGAGCGGCTCTACTCCGGCACGGCCCTCAAGAACCTGGCGATGTACCCGAAGCTCGTCGGCGGGCTCGGGCCGGCGTCGGGCGAGCGGGCGAGCGCGTTCTACGGGTCGGTCCTCGACGCGGAGGTCGTGCTCATGTCGAGCGCCGAGGCGGCCGAGTTCAGCAAGCTCGCCGACACCACCTACCGGGACGTGAACATCGCCCTGGCCAACGAGTTCGCCCGCTACGCCGACCGGGTCGGGGTCGACATCCTCGAGGTGATCGCGGCGGCGAACAGCCAGCCGTACAGCCACATCCACCAGCCGGGGATCGGGGTCGGCGGCCACTGCATCCCGGTCTACCCGCATTTCCTCCTGTCGCGGGCACCGGAGATGGAGCTCGTCGAACTCTCCCGGCGCGTGAACGACGGCCAGGTGGGCCTGGCGGTGAAGACGATCCAGCGGGCGCTCGGCTCGCTCGACGGGGTGCCCGTCCTCGTCCTGGGCCTGACCTACCGGCACGGGGTCCACGAGCTGGCCTACTCGCGGGCGCTGCCGCTCATCGACCGGCTCGCCTTCCACGGGGCGCGGGTCAGCGCGTACGACCCGCTGATGAGCGACGAGGAGATCGCCAGGTGCGGCGCGACCCCCTGGCACTGGGGCGCGACCGACCCCTCCCGAGCGATCGTGACCCAGACCGCCGACCCGCGCTTCGGCGGGCTCGATCCGGCCTGGTTCCCCGAGGCCGAGATCCTGTTCGACGGCCGGAACAGCCTGCGCGACCTGGCGCTGCCCGAGCGGATCGCCTACCACGGCGTGGGCGCTCCCGCGGTGGCCCGCCCGGCGGCTCGCCCGGCGGCGGGCGCCGGCGAGCGCTGACGGCGCCGGGGACACGTCGCGGCCGATGCGGCTCGTCAGCGTCGTCGGGACCCGCCCCCAGCTGATCAAGGCCGCGGCCCTTCAGCCGGTCTTGCGGGCGCGCCATTCCGAGGTCTTCGTGGACACCGGTCAGCACTGGGACGAGTCGCTCGCCGGGGCGTTCTTCGCCGAGCTCGGGCTGGCCCGGCCGGACCACAGCCTCCGGATCGGCGGCGGCGGCCACGCCGAGCAGGCCGGCCGGATGCTCATCGCCCTCGAGCCGATCCTGCTGGCCGAGCGGCCCGACGCGGTCCTCGTCTACGGCGACACGAACTCGACCCTGGCGGGGGCGCTGGCCGGGGCCAAGCTCGGGATCCCGGTCGCCCACGTCGAAGCCGGGCTGCGGAGCTTCGACCGGCGGATGCCGGAGGAGCTGAACCGGATCGTGACGGACCACCTCGCGAGCTGGTCGTTCGCGCCGACGCCGACCGCCGTCGAGAACCTGGCCCGGGAGGGGATCGAGCGCGGGGTCGTCCTGGTGGGCGACCTGATGCGCGACCTCGCGGCGCGTGTCTCCTCCGAGGTCCGTGACGAGGCGGCGCTGAGGGCGGCCGCCGAACGTGTTGCGGCCGCCGGGGCCACGGGCATCGACCTGCGGCCGGGCCGCTACCTGTTCGCGACCGTCCATCGGGCCGAGAACCGCGAGCCCGACGCGCTCCGGGCCTGGGCCAGGCTCCTCGGATCGGTCGGCCGCCCGGACCGGCCGGTGCTCCTGGCCCTCCACCCCGGGACGCGGGTCGCGCTCGAGCGGGCCGGCGTGACGCTGGCGCCGACCGTCCGGGTCGTCGAGCCGCTCGGCTATCGCACGAGCCTGGCCCTCCAGCTCCACGCCGGGGCGGTCCTGACCGACTCGGGCGGCGTCCAGCGCGAGGCCGCCTGGCTCGGCGTGCCGTGCCTCGTCCTGCGCTCCGCCACCGAATGGGTCGAGGCCGTGGACGATCCTGGCGGGCGGGTCGTCCTGGTCGGACTCGATGCCGCCCGCGCGACCGCAGCGCTCGAGCGGCTGGCGCCGGTCGGTTCGAGCGAGATGGCGGCGCGCGAGCGGGCGGCGGCGCTCCGCCTGGCGCCGGCGGGTGCGGCGGCCGCGATCGTGTCGGCGCTCGATCGGGGGTCACCGGGATGACCGCACAGGCTCGGGCGGACCAGGCCCGGCCGCAGCGTCTCCTCATCGTCACCCCGACCACCGGCCAGTTCCACTCGCCGACCCACCGGCTCGCGTCGGCCGCCGTCGAGCGGGGTCACGAGGCGACGGTGATCGCCCGTTCCGGCCCGGACCTGGCGGCCGACGAGCGCCGCCCGGAGGGCTACCGGGTCCTGCGCTTCGGCGCGGAGCGGGGCGCCGGCGCCGGGACGCGGTCGGTCGGCTCCCGCGCGATGCGGCGTCTGCTCGACCTGCGCACGGGACGGCGGGACGCCCTCCGGCTCGCCCCGCGGGCCGATCTCGTCGTGGGTTCCCACTATCTCGGGATCGGGACCGCGCTCGCGCTCGGACGGCGCGACGGGGTCCCGGTGGTCTACGACGCGGGCGACATCTACCTCGCCTCGACGGCGATCCTGGCCCTGCCCTGGCCGATCCGCGCGGCGATCCGGCGCTACGAGCGATCCGCGGCCCGGCGGGCGGATCGGGTCGTCACCGCCAACGACGCGTACGCCGCGGAGCTGGCCCGGCGACTCGGGGTGGAGCTCCCGGTGGCCGTCCTGAACTGCCCGTCGCGGATCGCCCTGCCCTCGGCCGCTCCGGGTCGCCGCTTCCACGAGCAGCTCGGGCTCGCCCCCGAGACGCGGGTGGTGCTCTACCACGGCGGTTTCACGCCAGAGCGCGGGATCGAGGAGCTGATCGCCGTGATCGACCGGGTCGACCGGGCGGTCCTCGTCCTGCTGGGGTTCGGTGAGCTCGAAGCGCGCCTGAGGACGATCGCCGCGGATCCGGCGACCGGCGGTCGCGTCCGCGTCCTGCCCGCGGTCCCGCCGGCTGAGCTGCTCGACTGGGTGGCCGCGGCGGATGTCGCCGCGATGCCGATCCGGCCCACGACCCTCAACCACCGCCTCTCGACGCCCAACAAGCTGTTCGAGGCGATGGCCGTCGGGGTGCCCGTGGTCGCCTCGGACCTGCCGGGGATGGCGGCGGTCGTCCGGGCGGTCGACTTCGGCGTGCTCGTCGACCCGACCGACCCATCGGCGCTGGCGGCCGGCCTCGCGGCCGTCCTCGACGCTCCGCCCGAGATCCGGTCCGGCTGGCGCGATCGGGCCCTCGCGGCCGCCGGCGGGGCCTACAACTGGGAGACCCAGGTCGCGAAGCTCTTCGCCGAGTTCGGTGGGCTGACCGGACGGCCCTGGTGAGCGCGCGCACGGACGCTGGCTCGCCGGCCCCCGCCAGCACCTCCGGTCCGCGGCCCCGGGCCGTCGTCCTCGTCCCGAGCCCGGCGGACCCGTACTCCCGGGGCCTGCGCGTCGCCCGAAGCCTGGCTGGAGCCGGCTTCGAGGTCGAGATCGCCGCCGTCGCGACGCCCGGCATCCCCGACGAGGCGCGGGACGGCCCGATCCGGATCCGCCGCTACGCGGCGCCGTCAGCCGGTCGCATCGGCCGGCTGGCCGGCATCCGCCAGGCTCGCCAGGTGGCCCTGTGGCCGGAAGCCGATCGGGGCTGGTTCGCCACCCTCCGGCGCGAGCTGGCGCCGGCCGATCTCTACCATGCCTGCGGCTACCGGACGATCGGCGTGGCGCTCGACCTGGCGGCCGCGGCGCGTCGGGCCGGCCGGGCCGGTCGGACCGTCTACGACGTCATCGACGTGCAGCTCGAGACGCAGGTCTACGCCGATCTGCCGGGCCTCGTCCGGACGATCCACGGCCTCCGCGAGCGGCGCTGGATCCGGGCCGCCGATGCGATCGTCACCGTCAACGAGCCGCTGGCCGACCACCTGGCCCGGACCTGGCCGGTCGAGACGCGGCCGACCGTCCTGCTCAACTGCCAGCCGCGCTGGGATCCGCCCGCGGCGCGGCCGAGCCATCTCCGCGACGCGATCGGGGTGGGCCCCGGGCAGCGGATCGTGCTCTTCCTCGGGAAGCTCGCGGCCCAGAAGGGCCTCGACGAGGTGGCCGAGGCCGTCCTCCGGGTCCCGGAGGCCACCCTCGTCCTGATGGGCTTCGGGACCTGGGCGGACCGGGTCCGGGCTCGTGACGCCGAGCCACGCTTCCGGGGGCGCCACTTCACCCTGCCGCCGGTCCACCCCGACGACGTCCCGGCCTGGACCGCCTCGGCCGACGTCTCGATCGTGGCGGTGCCGGCGAACTCGCTCAACCAGCGCCTCTCGACCCCGAACAAGTTCTGGGAGAGCCTCACCGCGGGGACGCCGGTCGTGATCGGGCGCGATCTCGAGGTGATGCGCGGGATCGTCGAGGCGGACGACCTCGGCGCGAGCGCCGACCCCGCGGATCCCGCCGATCTGGCCCGGGCCATCCGCTCGATCCTGGACCGTCCTGCGGCCGAGCGCGCGGCGCAGCGCCAGCGCTGTCTCCGGGCGACCCGCGAGCGGTACAACTGGGAGACCGCGGTCGGGCCCTACCTCGAGCTCGTGGCGCGGCTGGTCGAACCACGCGTCGACGCCGGCTGACCGCCCGTCGCGCCGCCCGTCAGCTCCCGATGACCGCCGCCAGCTGCCGCGCGAGCTCGGCCTCGCGTTCGATCCGCGCCTGCTCCGAGCGTTCCCGATGGAGCGCCACGACCTCGGCCGGGTCGCCCTCGGCGATGACGGCGCCCTTCTCGAGGAGCATCGCCCGGTTGCAGAACTCCTCCGCCCAGGCGAGGTCGTGGGTGACCATCACGATCCCCTTGGCGGCCCGGGCCAGCTCGAGGATGCGCTTCTGGCTCTTCGCCCGGAAGACCGCATCGCCGGTGCCCAGGACCTCGTCGATGATCAGCACGTCCGGGTCGACCGCCGTGGCGATCGAGAAGCCGAGCCGCGCCCGCATCCCGGAGGAGTAGGTCTTGATCGGCGCGTCGATGAACTGGCCGATGTCGGCGAAGTCGACGATCCCGGGCAGGCGCTCCTTCATCTCCTTGTCCTCGATCCCGAGGAACGCCCCCGCCAGGAGGATGTTGTCGTGGCCGTTCAGCTCCGGGTCGAAGCCGGCACCGAGCGTCAGCAGGCTCGAGACATGGCCGACCACGTCGATCCCGCCTTCACTCGGGGTGAGGATCCCCGCCAGCACCTGGAGGAGCGTGCTCTTGCCCGCCCCGTTGGGCCCGATGACCGCCAGGCTCTCGCCCTGGGCGACCCGGAAGCTGACATGGCGGAGGGCCCAGAACGAACGATCCTGGCGAGAGATCCGGGTCAGGTTCTTGAACGCGCCCCGGATCGTCGTCTTCTTCGTGAGCCGCAGGTCGTAGCGGATCCCCAGGTCCTCGACCGCGATCATGTAGTCGGACCCTGGTGGCGCGGGACGGAACGGGTCGCCGGCCCTGGTCGTCGCCGGGGCGGGCCGGTACAGGTCGCTGTCGGTCATCTCAGATGACCTTCGCGAAGGCGGGCTCGAGCCGCTTGAAGAAGAGCGTCGCCCCGGCCAGCAGCGCCAGCGAGGCGACCAGCAGCAGCGCGAGCGCGCCCCAGGCCGGGGTGACCCCGTTGTACAGGACGTCGCGGTACGACTCGAACAGGGTCGTCCAGGGGTTGAGCTTGAAGAGCTGGGCCAGGATCCCGTACTTCGACTCGTCGATGTCCTTGACCGAGTAGAGCCCGGGCGACAGGTAGAACCACAGCCGCAGCAGGTGGCGGGCCAGGTTGCCCAGGTCGCGGAAGAAGACGTTGATCGCGGCCATCGCGACGCAGGTCGCCAGCGTGAACACGAACTGGACGAGCGCCACCGCGGGGATGAGCAGGGCCGAGGCGCTCAGCCGGTCCGAGTAGAACAGGCCGACCATCGCGAAGAGCGGGATCAGCCCGAAGGCGAAGCTGACGATCCCGCCGACGGTCGAGGCGACCGGCAGGACGATCTTCGGGAACTTGACCTGCTTGATGATCGCCTCGCGGGCCGTCACCGAGGTGATCGCGTCGTTGACGCTGCTCGAGTACCACTTCCAGGGCAGGATCGCGGCGAAGACGAAGAGCGGGTAGTCCGGGCCGCCGCGCTTGAAGATGACCGAGACCAGGACGACATAGACCGCCATCTGGAGGAGCGGGTCCAGGACCCACCAGATGTTGCCGAGGACCGTGTCCGCCCCGTGCTTGGCCATGTCGGCCTGGACGAGGTAGCGGGTAAGCCGGCGGCGCGACCAGATGTCCCGGAAGCCCTCGGAGATGAGGCTCAGCGGTCCCGGCCGGACGGCGGCATGGACCCGCCGGATCTCCTGGGAGGTAGCCATACGGCCGGTAGCCTAGCATGGCGGCTCGTCCGCCC
>JBGPFS010000054.1:0-12764 GCA_041483455.1 Candidatus Limnocylindria bacterium
GCCTACATGACCTTCGAGGAGGAGCTGCTCCGGCTCGTCTTCGACGACGATCTCGGGCCGATCGCCCGCGACTACGTGGGCCAGACCTTCAGCTGGGAGGCGCTCATCGCGCTCCTCGCGAAGCCGAACGACCGGTTCTGGGACCGGACGGAGACGACCGACCGGGTCGAGACCGCTCGGGACATCCTGCCCGAGGCGCTCGACGCCGCCGGCGCGCGGCTCCGGGAGGCGCTCGGGACCGAGACCGGTTGGGCCTGGGGCCGGCTCCATACCGCCACGTTCCGCGAGGCGACCCTGGGCGAGAGCGGGATCGGTCCGCTCGAGTGGTACTTCGACCGCGGTCCGGTCGCCATCCCCGGGACCGCGGGGGCGGTCGACAACACCTACTACCAGTTCAGCCGCGCGTATGCCGACCCCTACGACCCGACGGTCCCGCCGGAGACGAAGCTGACCCGGATGTTCGAGGTCACCAACCTGCCGAGCTACCGGCTCGACGTCGACCTGGGCGACCTCGACGGCGCACGGATCGTCCAGACCACGGGCCAGAGCGGCAACCCGTTCGACCGCCACTACGGCGACCTGGTCGACGCCTGGCGGCTCGGTCGGCAGGTCCCGCTGCCGTTCAGCTCGACGGCCGTCGACGCGGCCTCGGTCGCGGTGTTGACGCTCACGCCCTGAGACCCCTCGCGACGGAGGCGCAGCCGCGGGGCACGGGAGCCCCCGCGGGGACCCATGGCCTCGGACGCGGAGACCGATCGGCTACGCGTTGACCTCGAGGGAGCCGTCCGGGACTTCGATGAGCACGCGGCCGTCCTCGACGACCACCGGGTAGCGGGCGAGCGGCAGCTCGGCGGGTGGGTCGAGGGCCTCGCCGGAGGTGAGGTCGAAGCGCGACAGGTGGAGGGCACAGGTGACGCCGTGCCCCGTCAGGAAGCCCTTGTCGAGCTCGAAGTACTCGTGGCTGCAGATCCCCTGGAACGCCCGCAGGTCCCCGTCCAGGTTGACGACGAGGACGGGCTCGACCCCGTCCGCCCAGGCCATCTTCATCGTGCCGGGCGGCACCTCGTCGAGGGCGAGGAGGTCGATCCGACGGGTCAACTGGGCACAGGCCGCGGGGTCAGGCGGCGGAGACTGCGCCGGCGGTCCCGGCGGCCCACTTCGCCTCGAGCAGCTCGCGCAGGCGGTCCTGCTCGGCCGCCAGCGGGACCCGAGCCACGACCGGCTCGAGGAAGCCGAGGACGATGAACTTGCGGGCCTCGTCGGGCGGGATGCCCCGGCTCTCGAGGTAGAACAGCTGGGTCTCGTCGATCGGTCCGACCGACGACGAGTGCGCGGCCCGGCGGCAGTCCGGCTGGTCGATCTCCAGGCTCGGGATCGCGACCGCTCGGGCGGCCTTCGAGAGGTTCATCCCGAACTCGCCGAGGAAGCTGTCCGTGCCGACCGCCGACTTCTCGATCGTGATCAGGCCCTTCATATAGCTTCGCGACGCGTCGAGCAGGGCGCCCTTCGAGAGGAGGTTGCCGGTCGTGTCCCGGCCCAGGTGCCGGGTGTACGAGGTGAGGTCGAACAGCTGATCGTCCGACCCGAACACGATCTCGACCTGTTCGACCGAGCTGCGGTCGCCCTCCAGCCGGTTGTCGACTCGCGACCGGACGATCCGCGCTCCCAGCTGCGCCAGCGCCCAGCGGAGGGTCGCGCCTTCGGCGATGGCAGCCTGACGCTGCTGGAAGGCGATGGTGTTCGCGGCGAGGTCCTGGATGCCCGCGACGGCGAGCTCGGCGCCGCGCTCGAGGTGCACCTCGAGCGACCCGCTGAACAGGGCCTGGCGCCCGCCGGCGAGTCCGTCGGACGACGGCACGAGCTCCTCGACGACGGATGCCGACGCACCGGCTCCGAGCTCGACGATCGTCCGGGTGATCAGCGCCCGGTCGGGCGCGCCGGCCCGCCAGCGGAGGATGATCGGGCCGTCGACACGGACGCCCTCGGGGACCCGGAGCACGAGGCCCTGGTTCCAGCCCGCCCGGGTCAGCTGGGCGAGCCGATCGTCGAGGGGCAGCGTGCGGTCGTCGGCCAGGAGTCGGCGCGCGGCGGCCTCGTCGCGGGCGATGAAGCCCTCGAGCGTGTCGAGGACCACCCCGGCCGCCCGTGCCGCCTCGTCGAGGGCGAGCGTCTCGACCCGATCCTCCGACAGGTCGGCCAGGCCCGCCGCGCCGTCGGGGAGCGCCCTCGGCGCGGAGGCCTCGGGCGCGGCCGCCGGCGCCTCCCACGGCCGGACGGCTGCGAGGGCCGCGGCCCGCAGGTCGATGTAGGTCGTGTACAGGCGGTTCGCCTCGACCGGCAGCGTCCGCCAGCGCGCGAACGCCGCCCGGCGCTCGGCAGCCAGCCAGTCGGGTTCCTGCTCGGCCCACGACTCGACGAGCCGCTCGTCGAGCTCGAAGTCCAGCTCGGTCGGTCCGCGGCGCGCAGCGCGCGGCCGACCCGCCGACGCCGGACCCCCCCGGTCCGTCGACGCCGAGCCCTCGGTCTCGGCCGTCATCCGAGCGACCCCTCCATCTCGAGCTTGACGAGCCGGTTGAACTCGATCGCGTACTCCATCGGGAGCTCCTTGGTGAAGACCTCGAGGAAGCCCTGGACGATCAGGTTCGTCGCCTCGTTCTCGGTGAGGCCGCGACTCATCAGGTAGAAGATCTGCTCGGCCGAGACCTTGCCGACGGTGGCCTCGTGGGTCATCGTCGTGTCGTCTTCCTGGATGTCGATGTAGGGGTAGGTGTCGCTCCGGCTGATGTCGTCGAGCATCAGCGCGTCGCAGCGGACCGACGCCACGACCCCGGTCGCGCCGGGCGAGACCTTGAGCTGGCCGCGGTAGGTCGCCCGGCCGCCGTCCTTCGAGACCGACTTGCTGACGATCCGGCTCCGGGTGTTCGGGGCGAGGTGGACGGCCTTGGCCCCGGTGTCCTGGTGCTGCCCGCGTCCGGCGACCGCGACCGAGATGATGTCGGCGGTGGCGCCCTCCCCGCGCAGGTAGATGGCCGGGTACTTCATCGTGAGCCGGGAGCCCGTGTTCGCGTCGATCCACTCGACCCTCGCGCGCTCATGGGCATGGGCTCGCTTCGTGACCAGGTTGTAGACGTCGTTCGACCAGTTCTGGATCGTCGTGTAGCGGACCTTCGAGCCGGGCAGCGCGATGACCTCGACGACCGCCACGTGGAGCGCGTCGGTGGCGTAGATCGGGGCGGTGCAGCCCTCGATGTAGTGGACCTTCGCCCCTTCGTCGACGACGATCAGCGTCCGCTCGAACTGGCCGGTGTTCTCACCGTTGATCCTGAAGTAGGCCTGGAGCGGCAGCGGGACCTCGACCCCCTTCGGGACGTACACGAACGAGCCGCCCGACCAGACCGCGCTGTTCAGCGCGGCGAACTTGTTGTCCTCGGGCGGGACGACCGTGCCGAAGTACTGCCGGAAGATCTCCGGGTACTCGATCAGGGCCTGGTCCGTGCCCATGAACACGACGCCGATCTTGGTCAGCTCCTCGCGGACGGAGTGGTAGACGACCTCGGAGTCGTACTGGGCGCCGACGCCGGCCAGGAACTTGCGCTCGGCCTCGGGGATGCCGAGCTTCTCGAAGGTCTGCTTGATCTTCTCCGGCACGTCGTCCCAGGACTTCTCCTCGCGCTCGGACGGCTTGCGGTAGTAGACGATCTTGTCGAAGTCGATCTTCGAGAGGTCGCCGCCCCACTCGGGCATCGGCCGACCGAGGAAGTGGTCGTAGGCGCGCAGCCGGAAGGCGAGCATCCACTCGGGCTCGTTCTTGAACCGGCTGATCTCGATGACCGTGTCGCGGCTCAGGCCGCGTTTCGTCTCGGCGAGGTAGACGATGTCGTCGTGGAAGGCGTATTCGTCGCGGCGGTCCTGGACGAGCTCGCGGGTGGAGGCCATCGGTGCTCCGGTTCGGATGCGGTTAATTCCGACTCATATTATCGGGATTAGCGTGCCATCCCGTCAACCGTCGCCTGGCAGTCGAGCGGCAATGGCACCGTTCAGAAGGACCAGCGGGTCTGACTGAACGACTCTCCCTTGCCGAAGCCGAACACCTTCGTCGGGCGGACCTCGAACAGGGGGAACGATCGCGAGCGCCTCCTTGCCGGTGACGGCGAAGGCGGCGAGCGCGACCTGGAGCAGGAACAGGGCAGCGAGGAAGCCGCGCGCTCGAGCGACGGGACCGACGCGCGC
This sequence comes from Candidatus Limnocylindria bacterium, assembly GCA_041483455.1. Taxonomy (GTDB): domain Bacteria; phylum Chloroflexota; class Limnocylindria; order Limnocylindrales; family CSP1-4; genus JBGPFS01. The sequence continues at coordinate 4,231 of JBGPFS010000054.1, forward strand.
CCGAACCGCCGCGGATGCGGCGCCCACTCTGGCACGGACCCCCGAGGATCAGCCGACGGGAGCGGGCTTCCCGTTCCGGCCGGCCTCGGCAGGGACGGGCTCGACGGGGAGCGTCTCCTCGATCGCCGACGGCGAGGCGGTCTCCGGTGGCGCGTCGATCGCCGAAGGCGAAGCCACAAACGGGCCCGCCCCCGCGCCGACGATCGGGATCCCGACGACCGGGGCGAGGCCATCGAGCGGAGCCGGGGTCTCGGCGGCCTCGAGATCGATCGCGACATGGTCCCGGGCCGCTCCCCCGCCCCAGCGCGTCGCGACGGCGTCGCGCACGCGCGAGCGAGCGGCGCTCAGCCTCGCCCGGACCGACGGGGACGCGATCAGCGTGGCCAGCAGGGTGGCGAGCAGAGCCAGGCCGACCGAGATCCCGATGAGGACCAGCTGGCGGGCGATCCCGCGGCTCTCGGGCTCGAACCTCGGAGCCGGCGTCCAGCGGATCGGAATGGACCCGACGGCCCGACGGTACCGGCTGCGGCCACGTGCAGGCCGGCGCGCCCACGGGAGATGACCGCCGCGCGCTCGGTCGGACCGCCGGACGGCCCCGGTCCGGGCTTCATCGGCCAGGCGCCCACCGCGTGCGATGAATCCTTTACGGATCGCCGTCGCCCGGTCTGCCACACGAAGCTGCGCGACGTCTCGCCCGAGATCCTGCCCGAGATCCCGCCATTCGATCCGCGCCATCGGATCCTCCTTTCGGGCCCCGGCTGTCCCGGGGCGGCCATCGTTTCGGTCCGGCCAAGTCTGCTTCATCAGTGGGCTCGGTCGGTAGGGTCTCCCGGCCCGTTCGGCCAAGACCGGGGCCGTTCCCCCCATCGCCCATCATGCCCGGCTACCATCCGCCGGATGACCGCCCACCGCCGGATCGACGGCCCGACCGCCCGTCGCTTCGCCGTCCTCCGCCACCTCCTCGCTCCGCCCCGCTCGCTGCCCGCTGGGCCCGAAGGGGTGCTGGCCGCGGTGGAGCGCCTCGGCTCCCTCCAGTTCGACCCGCTCGAGGTGGCCGGCCGGAACCACGACCTGGTCCTCCTGGCCCGCGTGGCGGACTACCGGCGCGACTGGACGGACGAGCTCCTGTACGGATCGCGCCGGCTCTATGAGACCTACAACAAGGGCCTGAGCCTGGTGCCCACCACCGAGCTGGCCGCCTACCGGGTGACCTGGGACCGGGCGCGCCGGAGGCACGACGGCGGGGCGTTCGACGAGCATGCGCCGCTCGTCGAGGAGCTCCTCGAGCGGATCCGGAGGGACGGGCCGCTCAGCTCGACCGACCTCGAAAGTCGGGCGGCGATCGACTGGTACTGGCGCCCGACCAACCCTGTCCGGGCGATCCTCGAAGCCCTCGCCGAGGCCGGCATCCTGGGCCTCCGGCGCCGGATCGGCAATCGGCGCGAGTACGACCTGGTCGAGCGCCTCTTCCCCGCCGAGGTCCTCGCGGAGCACCTGCCCGAGCGCGACCAGCTCCGCCACAAGCTCCTGTCGCGCTACCGTGCCCACGGACTCCTCGGCCGGTCCGGGAGCGCGGAGCTGTGGTACGGGACCGGACCCGCCGCGGCGCAGGCCGACCGAGCGGACGCCCCTACCCGCACGGGTCTACGGGCCGAGCTGGTCGAGTCGGGGGCCCTCGTCCCGGTCGAGGTGGCCGGCGTCCGGGGCGAGCGCTACCTCGTGGCGGAGGAGTCGGTGTTCCTTGACGCGGCGGAACGTGAGGTCGTCGCGGAGGGAGCGAGCGGTTCGGCGGCGGAGCCCTGGTGGGCCGGTCGTCCGGGCGGCGGCGCTCCGGGTACGGCCTTCCTGGCACCACTCGACCCGTTCGTCTGGGATCGCGACTACCTGCGCGCCCTCCATGGGTTCGACTACGTTTGGGAGGTCTATGTCCCGGCGAAGAAGCGGCGCTGGGGCTACTACGTCCTGCCGATCCTGCACGGCGACCGGCTGGTGGGTCGGATCGAGCCTCGGATCGACCGGCCGGCCGGGCAGCTCCGGGTCCTCGGGCTGTGGTGGGAGGACGGCTTCGATCCGCTCGCCGACCCCGGTTTCGTCCCGTCCTTCGTCGAGGCGCTCGAGGCACATCGCCGGTTCGGCGGCGTCCGCCGGGTCACCTTCCCGCGGACGCACGCCCACCGACCGTTCGTCGCCGCCGTCCGGGCGCGGCTCGGCTGAGGTCGCGGGCGAGCCGCTCCGGGCGGCCCTCAAGGGATCAGGGCGCTACTGCTGGCGGACGAAGAAGACGTTCCCGGGACCGTCATACGAGCTCGATTCGCCCCACGCGGCGACGGTCTTCCCGGATCCATCCACGTCGAGCTCGAAGTAGTCCCCGTATGGGAGTTCGAACCCGGCACTCGACTGGTACGGGTAGCCCTGGTCCGCCGACAGGACGACCTCCGGGCCCCAGGACCGGCCGCCGTCCTCGGACGCCCGGAGATAGACCCGGTAGCGACCCGTCCGGTCGTCCATCCAGGCCGCCCGGAGCGACGAGCTCCCCGCGGCGACGATGGCCGGGAAGACGTTGTTCGCGCCGGCGGCCGCCTTCGAGAGGTCCAGACGGGCCGTCCAGGTGGCCCCGCCGTCAGGCGACGTGCGTTCGTAGATCCGCCCAGGACCGGCCGCCACCGTGCTCAGGCTGTAGAGGGCCTGGAGGCGGCCCGCCCCGTCGCTCGTCAGCGTCATCTGGGCGCCGAAGTACGCCCAGCCGGAGCAGTCGCAGTCCGGGCTGCGCTCCGAGCGGTCCACGAGGATCGTGGTCCAGGTCGCACCGCGGTCCGCTGAAGTCGTGACGTAGAGGTTCACCGGCCCCGTGGCGCCCCCATTGCGCTCGTAGCCCGCCCATGCGAACGCGACTCGACCGTCGGGCAGGACCGTGCCGCCGGTCGCCAGCGACCAGCCGAGGATCCCCTGGCCGGTGTCGGTGGCGAGACTCGTGGTCCAGGTCCGGCCGCCGTCGTGGCTGGCCGAGATGTAGATCTTCTGGATCGCGTTCCAGGCGATGTAGACGTCGTTACCCCGGACGGCCAGGATCGGCTTGTCGGTCCCCTTCTGGAGCTGCTCGGTGACGACCGTCGGGCTCCAGGTGAGACCGCCGTCGGACGACCGGGTGTAGGCGATCGAGCTCTTCGCTTCCTGGAGGAACGCCGCGTGCACGGTCCGACCGTCGACCGGGTCGACGACGATCTGGCTGTCGTAGCCGACGTGGCCCGGATCGAGGGCCCGCGCCGGCCCGAACGTCCGGCCGCCGTCGGCGGAGCGGGCGACGAGGATCCGTCGATCGCAGCCGGTGGGATCGCCGCACCCGGTCAGCGGGGCGGCGCCGACGACGTCGTAGTGCTTCCAGACCACGAACACGTGCCCGGATCGATCGGCGGCGACTGCCGGCTCCCAGTCGTCGCCCGCAGCGGGTCCGATCCGGATCGGCGCGCTGAACCCCGGCGCGACGGCCGCCTGGGCGGTCAGGGCACTGGCCAGGAGCGCGGCCGCGGAGAGCGCGGCGACCCGACCGAGACGGCCTCGCCGGCCAGTGTGCGACAAGCTCATCGGTGTTCCTCCTCGGCCGACCGCCTGGGGCGCGGGCTCGCACCGAGGGGCGGACTGACCAACGGTCTCCGAGGATAGGCCTCGGACCCGGCGGCCGGAAGGCGCCCCCTCGCCCCGGTGGTGCTCCAGAGCACCAGGTTCGGTATCGGCGGTCGGACCGACCCGGGTGGCGGCCGCGGCGCCGATCCGTGGGATGATGCCGCCGACCGTCCCCCAGCCCGGCTCAGGGCCGCCGAATCCGAGGAGAGACCCGATGGCCATCACCCGACGCGCCGACGCCACCTGGCAGGGCGACCTGCTCTCCGGCAGCGGCACCGTGGCCGCCATGTCGAGCGGCGCCTTCGGGCCGCTGCCCGTGACCTGGGCGTCCCGGACGGAGACCGCCGACGGCCGGACGAGTCCCGAGGAGCTCCTCGCGGCGGCCCACGCCAGCTGCTTCGAGATGGCCTTCTCGGGCCGGCTCGCTCGGAACGGCACGCCCGCGGAGCGCCTGGCGGTCTCGGCGACGGTCACGTTCGACAAGACGGACGCGGGCTGGAAGGTGGCCGCCTCGGCCCTCACCGTGCGCGGCCGCGTCCCGGGCATCGACGCGGCGACCTTCGCGGAGCTCGCGGCGGGGGCCAAGGACGGCTGCCCGATCTCCGGCGCCCTGAAGGGCAACGTCGAGCTGAGCGTCGAGGCGACGCTCGAGGCGTAGCTCGCGTTCGAGGTCGAGTGCACGCCCGATGTCGAGCGCACGTGCCAGGTCGAGCGCGGGAAGCCGGTCGCCGCGGGGACGAGATCGCAGCGGGCCGCTCAGCTCCCGGCGATGGCGAGGATGCGCTGCGGGTTGTCCACGGTGAGCGTCCGGATCTCCGCGTCGCTCACGCCCCGCTCGCGCAGGCGCGGCAGGAACGCCTCGGCGATGTAGGCGTAGCCGTTCCCCCCGTAGAACGTGAGCTGGCTGTTGTCGCACACGTCCTGGGAGAGGAGGATCCGGGCGCCGTGGCCCCGATGGAGCATCTCGAGGATGAGCTCGATGACCCTCGGTTCGCCCTTGCGCTCCATCGGGGTGAAGGCCATGCCGAGGAAGTCACATTCGATCGAAGCACCCCGTTCGACGATCGCGAGCCAGTGGTCGAGGATCGGGTAGGAGTCGCTGTGCCCGATCACGACCCGGGACGGGTCGGCGCCGGCGGCCTCGAGCAGATCGAGCTGTCGGAGCCCGATCGGCGACATGACGGCGTGGGTCGTCACGGCCATGCCGGTCGTCCGGGCGGCCCGACCGGCGGCGCGGAAGACGCGCTCCTCCTGGGCCGAGACCCATGGCTTGTGGCATCCGATCTCCCCGATGATCCCGGGCCGGACGTCCGTTCCGTCGGCGCCCTCTTCGAATTCGCGGACCATCAGGTCGGCGAGCTCCTCGACGCTGCGCCGGTCGATGAGCGCATCGGGTGGGTAGTACGGCTCGCGATACCAGCCGGTGCCCATGACGACGAGCAGGCCGGTCCGGTCGGCGACCCGTCGGAGCCAGGCTGGGTCACGACCGATCCCGGGCAACGTCAGGTCGACGACGCACGAACCCCCGGCGGCGCGAAAGCGCTCGAGCTCGGCAGCGATGAGGTCCTCGTCGGGAGTGAGCTCCCAGTAGTCGAACCGTTCCGGGATCCGCCACAGGTGGCACTGCGTATGCTCGTGCGGGAGCGTGAAGCCGAGCTGGCTCGGCGCCACGTCGCCGGTGACCGTTCGCACGTGGGGCATCACGTCTCCTCCGTCGTTCCACTTCGTCGTGGTCCAGGCTCCAGAGTAGCCGCGCGCGACGCCGTCCACCGATGCTCGCCGGCCTCGACCGAGGCCCGCGGTCGTGGCATTTCGCGCGCTGCGTGCGCGTTGTCTTGGGCGATCAGGCATGCGATAGTGCGCTGGTCCCGCTGACGCCGCGAGGCGAAGCGTCACGATGCGATGGTGCCGATCGACGCACCGCGATCACCTGGAGGACCCATGCACAGGACTCTTCGGCTGCCGGCGGGGATCGTCGTGGCCGGGCTGATCTTCGCCGCCTGCAGCTCGACCGCCACGTCGTCGCCAAGCACGGCACCGGCGACAGCGTCCGCCGGGACGGCCAGCGTCGCGCCGAGCGTGGCCCCGACCGTCGACCCGAGCTCGCTGCTCGGCAAGGTCCTCGCGGCCGGCAAGATCCGGATCTCGACCGACCCGAACTACAAGCCGTTCTCGTTCCTCGACCCGAACCAGCAGTACGACGGCTTCGACATCAAGACGGCCCAGGAAGTCGTCAAGCGCCTCGGCGTCATGTACGGCAAGACCATCACGATCGAGTGGGTCACCCCGAACTGGGACCTGATCACCGCCGGGAACTGGGGCGGCCGCTGGGACATCTCGATCGGCTCGATGTCGGTCACGAAGACCCGGGCCAAGGTCGTCGACTTCGCCGACCCGTACTACTACGACTACGGTGGAGTCGCCGTGCCCACGGCCTCCACCGTCACGGCCCTCGACCAGCTGGCCGGCAAGAGCATCTGCGTCGGCACCGCCACGACCTACGAGCAGTGGCTCAAGGGAACGCTGGAGATCGTCGACCCGAGCATGCTGACCCCACCCGCCAACGCGAACGTCACCGGCCTCGACACGGACAACCTGTGCGTGCAGGCGATCCAGGCCAAGCGCCCGTTCGATGCCGTCGTCGCGAATGCGAACGGCCTGCAGGACGCGGTCAAGCAGGGCCTGCCGATCAAGATGCTGGCCATCCCGCCGATCTTCACGGTCTCGGTCGCGTTCGCTCTCGACAAGAGCGGCGCGCCCACCGCCGACATGCTGACGGCGCTCAACAAGATCGTCGCGGACATGCACAGCGACGGGACGCTCTCCAAGCTGTCGCTCCAGTACCTGAGCCGGGACGTCAGCGTCAAGCCGTAGCGGATCACCAGCGAGACCCCGTCGCCAGGGGGCGGCGGGGTCTCGCCGTTCAGGCCCGGGACCCCGGCCGGCGCCGCGCGCCGACGGACGGCCGCGAACCGGGCGGAGGCCGGTTCAACGAGCTGGGAGAGGCGAATGTCGTTCGGTTCCGGGGCGGGCATGTCAGCCCAGGCCGTTCCCGACCTGGGCCGGCTGATCATCGACAACGACCGGCGCCGGAGCGGCATCTGGCGCTCGAAATTCCTGGTCACCTGGCTGGTGATCCTGGCCGGCCTCGCCGCGTTCGTCGTGCTGACGATCAAGCTGGACGCGAACTTCCTGACCCACTCGATCCCGTTCATCATCGGTGGCGCCGGGATGACCGTCTTCGTCTCGTTCGTGTCGATCACGTTCGCGATCATCCTCGCCGCGTTGGGCGCCCTCGGACGGCTGTCGCGCAACCCGTTCGCCAACGGCGTCGCCAGCTTCTACGTGTCGCTGGTGCGGGGAACCCCGCTCCTGCTCCAGATCTACTTCATCTACCTGGCCCTGCCGCAGGCGGGGGTCGTCCTGCCCGAGATCGCCTGCGGGATCATCGCCCTGGGCTTCAACTACGGGGCCTACATGACGGAGATCTTCCGGGCCGGGATCCAGGCCGTGCCCAGCGGGCAGACCGAGGCGGCGGAGTCGCTCGGGATGAACGGGCGCACGACGTTCCTGCGGATCGTCCTCCCGCAGGCGTTCCGGATCATCACCCCGGCCATCGGCAACGACTTCATCGCGATGCTCAAGGATTCCTCGCTCGTCTCCGTCATCGGCGTCCAGGAGCTCCTGTGGCGGGCCCAGACGGTGGGCCGCCCGACCTTCCAGACGATGCAGACGCTTCTCATCGCCGCCGGCGTCTACTGGGTCATGACGATCGTGTTCTCCTACTTCCAGGCCCGCCTCGAGAAGCAGCAGGCGACCGGCGATCGCGCCAGCGGAGCTCCCCGGTGAGCTCCCCCACGCCCAAGGCCCTACCTGCGCCGGGCAGCGCCGGCGCCGGCCCGGCCCACGTCATCCATCCCGCCGAGGTGCCCGGGGCGCTCGTCAAGCCGGGCGCGGAGCCGATCCTCAGGGCGAGTGGGATCGAGAAGTTCTTCGGGACGAACCACGTCCTGCGGGGCTGCTCGATGACCCTCTTCCCGGGCGAGACGATCACGATCCTGGGCCGCTCCGGGTCCGGCAAGAGCACGTTCCTGCGCTGCCTGAACTTCCTCGAGGAACCCAGCGCCGGCGCCGTCGACATCCACGGCATCAGGGTGGTCGGCGACCCGCTCCACCCTCGCTCGCGACAGACCACGGAGCAGATCCGCCAGCTCCGGCTTCGGGCCGGGATGGTCTTCCAGGAGTTCAACCTGTTCCCGCACCTGTCCGTGATCGGCAACCTCATCGAGGCCCCCCTGCACGTGAAGGGGATGGCCAGGGCCGAGGCGATCTCGATCGCGGAGTCCTACCTCGAGAAGGTGGGCCTGGCCGACAAGCGCGACGAGTACCCGGCGCGCCTCTCGGGCGGGCAGCGCCAGCGCGTCGCGATCGCCCGGGCGCTGACGATGCAGCCGGACATCATGCTGTTCGACGAGCCCACGAGCGCGCTGGACCCGTCCCTCGTCGGCGAGGTCCTCAAGGTCATGGCCAGCCTGGCCCACGAAGGCCGGACGATGATCGTGGTCACCCACGAGATGTCGTTCGCGAAGGAGGCGGCGGACCGCGTCTACTTCATGGAGGAGGGCGAGTTCATCGAGATCGGGCCGGCCGAGCAGGTCCTCGACAAGCCCCGCGACGAGCGCACGCAGCGGTTCCTCAAGCGCTTCCTCAACTCCTGACCCACACGCTCGGCCTGCACCGCGCCGTCGTCGCCGCCTGAGGAAGGATCCCGCATGTTCAGCCGCTGGGGAGCGTTCGTCTATCGCTTCCGCCGTCCCGTCGTGATCGTCGCCATCGCCCTGGCGGCCGTCATGAGCGTCTTCGCGACCAGGGCCTCTTCCCACCTTTCGTCCGGTGGCTGGCTCGATCCGAGC
>JBGPFS010000055.1:0-12697 GCA_041483455.1 Candidatus Limnocylindria bacterium
CGTGGCGGAGGTGCTGCGCGCCTGGCGCAGCCTCAGCCGCGGACGAGCGTGAGGACCCCGGCCCAGAACGTCATCAGGCAGCCGATCGCGGCCATCGAGCCGAGGAAGAGCTCCCCGCCGACGAAGGAGGCCGCCGCCACACCGCCGAAGAGCAGCCCCAGGACGAGGGCGATCGAGGCCATCCCGACCCGCTCGATGATCGGACGGCGCCCAGCTGGCTCGTTCCCGGCGCGCGCCGGGGCCGCCGGGCCGAGCTCCGCCGAGCCGGCATCGGCCGCGTCGGGTCGCTCGGACGGGATCGCGTCGAGCGGGTCGGGGACGGGCTCCGGGTCGTCGTCCATCACCGGCCCACGGTAGCGAAGAACAGCCGGAGCAGCGATCCCGCGATCGGCGACGCCCGCTGGCCACCGCTCCCGCTCCCCTCCACGAGCACCGCGATCGCGACCCGCGGATGGTCGACCGGGGCGAAACCGATGAACCACGAATGGGGCTGGAGGGTCCCCTCGAGCTCGGCGGTCCCGGACTTGCCGGCCGTCGGGATCCCTGGCACCGCGGCGCCGGGCGTGAACAGGCGGCCCCAGCGGCCCTCGACCGCCCGCTCCATCGCGGCGGCGATCGTCTGGGCGCCTTCGTTCGAGATCACCCGACGCCAGGCCTCCGGGGCGACCGTCCGCGTCCCGTCGGGCCCGCTGATCCCGGTCACCAGGTGCGGCTTCATCAGGACCCCGCCGTTGGCGACCGCACCGGCGACGAGGGCCATCTGGAGTGGGGTGACCAACGTCTGGGCCTGACCGTAGGCCGCGTTCGCGAGCTCGACGTCGTCGCTGAAGCCGCCCCCGAACGAGCCGCCTCCGTTCGTGACCTGGCTGCCGGCGGTCGGCAGGTCGAACGGGAGCGGGGCACCGAAGCCCAGGCTGGCCGCGCTCTCGGCCAGACGCTCACCGCCGACCGCGAGCCCGGTCAGGGCGAAGTAGATGTTGCAGCTCACCTCGATGGCTTCGTCGAACCGGAGCGGCGCCGCCGTGCCGCTCCCGGTGAACGGATGGTGGCCGTCGCGGACGCGGTAGCCCGACACGAGCAGGCCGTCCCGCTCGGCGCCCGGCTGCTGGGGGTAGCTCGTGGCGGGACCGATCGCGCCGGTCGCCAGCGCCGCGATCGAGGTCACGATCTTGAACACCGAGCCAGGCACGTACTGTCCCAGCGTCGCGCGGTCCAGGAGTGGCGTCGCCGGGTCGGTCGAGACCTGCCCCCACGCCCCGGCGGCGGTCGCCGGGTTCGCGATCGCGCTCGCGTCGAAGGTGGGCGTCGAGGCCAGGGCGAGGATCTCGCCGGTCGCCGGGTCCAGCATCACCACGGCCCCCCGGCTCGCGCCCAGCGCCTTGACGGCCGCCCGCTGGAGCGGGAGCGAGAGGGCCAGGCTGAGGTCATCGGGCCGCACGGTCGAAGCCCCGGACCCACCAAAGAGCCCGCCGAGCGGGTCGGTGGAGACGGCACCGGTCAGCTCAGCGCTATAGGCCCGCTCCAGGCCCGCCGTCCCGTATTGCCGCGAAACGTAGCCGAGCACCGTCGAGAGGGAGCGATCCGCGTATTTCCGGTACGGGTCGCCGTTGACGTCACGCGCATTCGTCACCAGGACGGTCCCGTCGCGGTCTCGGATGATCCCGCGGGCGACGCTCCGGCCGGCCGCGATGACCGCCGGATTGTCCGGGGCCCGATCGAACTCGGGTGCCCGGATCACCTGCCAGTAGCCAGCCCCCACGGCCAGGACCGCGAAGGCGACCGTCAGGACCCGCCCGACGCGGAGAACGTTGCCGCTGACCGGGCGGAGACCGTCGGTCGCGTTCATCGCGCACTCGCGGCGGGCGTCGCGGGCCTGGCGGGCGTCGCGGGTCCGACGGGCGCCGCCGACCCACGCCGCGATCCGAGCCGGAACCTGAGGCCGCCTGGCGTCCGCGGCGCCGGCGGCGGGCCGACCCCTCGGTCCGACAGCGCGAGCAGGAGACCCACGACGATGCCGTTGGCCAGCAGCGAAGAGCCGCCGTAGCTGATGAACGGGAGGGTGATCCCGGTGAGCGGGATGATCCGCAGGTTCCCGCCGGCGATGATGAAGGCCTGGACCCCAACGACCAGGGCCAGCCCCGCCGCGAGCAGGGCCCGGAAGTCGTCGGCCGCGCTCGCGGCGATCCGGAGGCCCCGCTCCACGATCACCAGGTAGCAGCCCAGGATCGCCAGGACGCCGGCCAGCCCGAGCTCCTCCCCGAGCGCGGCGAGCGGGAAGTCGGTGTGGATCGCCGGGACCGGAAGCCGACCGTCGACCAGCGGCAGGCCGGCCCCGAGTCCGGTCCCGAAGACGCCGCCCCGGGCGAACGCGTAGAGCGACTGGACCACCTGGTATCCGGCCCCGAGCGGGTCGGCGAACGGATCGAGCCAGATGTCGACCCGGGCCCGGACGTGGCCGAAGAGCCGGTAGGCGAGGAGCGCCCCGAGGATTCCGAGCGCCACCCCGAGGACCACGTAGGCGGCCCGCCCGGTGGCGATGTAGAGGAGCGCCAGGAAGACCGCGAAGAAGAGGAACGCAGCCCCGAGGTCGCGTTGGAACACCACGATGAGGAAGGCCACGGCCCACATCGCGAGCATCGGCAGGAGGTACGGGACCGGTGGCACACGGATCGGCCCCAGGCGGGTCGATTCGGTGGCCAGGATCGGCCGGAACTCGGACAGGTAGCCGGCCAGGAAGATCACCAGGATGACCTTGAGCAGCTCCGACGGCTGACCGGAGAGCGGGCCGACCGAGATCGTGAGGAGCGCCCCGTCGACCTCCCGCCCGAGCACGAACGTGGCGAGCAGGAGCGCGATCCCGAATGCCGCCCAGGTGTACTTGTAGCGCCGGAGCCAGGCGTCGGAGCGGGCTGCGACCGCCACCGCCGTGGCGGCCCCGATCGCGACGAGGAGCCAGACGAGATGGACGTCCGAGAGGCCCAGCGAGCGACCGGCGATCGACGCCCCGACCAGGTCCTGCGGCAGGCGTTCCATCAGCAACAGGCCGATCCCGCCGAGCAGGCCCACCGCCGGCAGGAGGACCTGGTCGGTCCGCCGACCGGCGACCACCTGGGCGAGGTGAGCCGCGAGGAGGGCGGCGAGGTAGATCCCCAGCTGGAACGGATGGACCGGGGCCAACACCGCCGGCTGGCCGGCCAGGGCACGCTCCGTCGCCCCGAGCGAGGCGGACCCGGCGAGCAGCGCGACGGCCACGATCCCCAGCAGCGCGAGCTCGCGCGGGCGCGGGGCCGGGCGGAGACGAGCGCGCGCGGTCGGCCGCGCCAGCGGTACTGGGCCGGCCGGGGCGGTCACGCCGGCGGCCGCTCGAGGCGGAACCGGACGCGTCCGACCTGCACCTCGTCGCCGAAGCCGATCGCCGCCAGGCCGGCGACCCGCAGGCCGTTCACGAACGTGCCGTTCGTGCTCGCGAGGTCCTCCACGTACCAGGTTCGACCCCGGAAGGTGAGGACGGCGTGCTCGGCCGAGGCGAACGAGTCGTCGACCACGATGGCGTTGTTGACATCGCGCCCGATCGGCGCGACGGCGCCGAGCGCGAAGGCCTGGCCGGCGGTCGGCTCGGCGACGTCGGAGGCCACGACCACGAGTCGGCCCAGGCTCGACGCACGGCCGACGGCGGCCCCACGCAGGTCGCGGAGGAGGATCCGGGTCACCGCGGCGAGGAAGACGTACAGGAGGGCCAGGAACGCCAGTCGCACGATCCAGACCGCCAGCGCGTAGCCGTCCATCAGCCCGCTTCGACGAGAAGGATCGCGCTCCCGATCTCGATCCGATCGCCGATCCCGAGGGCCGCCTCGTCGATCCGCGCGCCGTTCACCCGGCTCCCGTTCGTGCTCCCGAGGTCCGTCAGGACGACGGCCCCGTGCCGGGTCCGGATCGTGGCGTGGTGACGAGACACCCGTCCGTCGAGCAGGACGATCGCGTTGTCGGCCGCTCGCCCGATCGTCAGTGATCCCCCTTCGATCGTCCAGCGGCGCCCGCGCCCGTCGGCCCGGATCTCGCGGACGAGCGCCAGCGGCCCGGCCGAACGCGGGACGGGGTAGACCGAGGTCCGCGTCGAATCGGCGTGCGCCCCCCCTGCCGGTGGCTCCTGCTGCTCTTCGGCACCGTCCGCGTCGAATGCGGCATCCACGCGGATCTGGCCGGCCCCGAGCCGTGGGTCCGGGGCCAGGCTGATCCGGGGCCGCGCGTCGAGGAGATAGCCGTGACCGCGGGCGAAGGCCAGGGCGCCATCGGCCAGCTCGCCGGCCAGCGCGCTCGGGTCCGCCGAGAGTCGCTCGAGGTCGCCCGGCGCGACGTGGATCGCATACCGCCACGGCACGAGGACTTTGCCCGCCACGGGTCGACGGTGGTCTTCCATCGCCCGTTCGAGCGCATGCCGGACCTGGACGGACCGCAGCCCGGACCTCGCCAGACGGGTCGCGGGGCGTTCGAGCAGCCGTTCGAAGAGCCGCTCGACGGCGGCGAGAGGTCGCATCGTCAGAGCGAGTCTAGCAGTGGTCGACCGGCCGCCCGGGCGGACCTTCGGGCGGTTCGAACGGTACCGACGTGCGAGGGTCAGGATCGACCCTGCGCTATACTCTCGCCTCGCTCGGGCGGGTCCCGTTCGTCCGGGCGATGCACCGATGCGCCGGGAGCCCGATGCCCGAGATCCTCACCGAGTCATTCTGCGAACGCTGCGGCACCCGCTACACGTTCGAGGCCGCCGCCCCGAAACGGGGCCGGGTCGGCAAGCTCAAGACCCTCTCGAAGGGCCTGCGCAACTATGTCCTGAGCGACGAGACCTCGCTCGACGAGGCCTTCGCCGATGCCCGGAGCGAGGAGCAGCGCGCGCTCACCGGCATCCAGCTCGACGCGTTCCACAAGACCTTCCAGTTCTGCATGACGTGCCGTCAGTACACCTGCGCGAACTGCTGGAACGAGACCGAGGGTCGTTGTCTGTCGTGCGCCCCCCATCTCGGCCACGAGATCCTTCCGGCGCCGTTCCCGGATCTCGACCCCAGCGTGAGCCTGGACCCGACGGACGGGCTGAACGGGAGCCACGGACCGGATCTCCGGCTCGAGCCGGGGACACATCTGGGCATCGAGGCGTCGGCCTGGCCGACGATCGACCTGCGGCGGGAGCTCGAGGCCGCAGTCGAGGCCGAGGCGGCGGCGGCGCAAGCCGAGGGGCGGACGCCAGCGGCGCCGATCGAACCGGTCGCCGGATCCGAGGCGCCGAGCCAGGCGGCCGAGGGTCCGGTCGAAGCGGCTCAGGCCGAACAGGCTGCCGCGCGACTCGCTCGAGCCCGTGCGTCAGCCGAGCTCGCGCGCCTGGCCGACGCATTGTCGACCGAGGACGCAGACCGCGCGGCGGCCACCCCGGACGACCGTGCGGTCCGGGCGTCGGCCCGAACCGGCGACCTCCTCGCCCGGTTCCGACCGGGCACCGACGAGACCCCGGAGCCTCCTGCCGAAGCCCCGGCGCCGGCCGAGGACCTTGGGCCCACCGAGCCCGCTCAAGCCGTCGAGCCCACCACTCCGCCGACGGACGCGACGACCATCCGAACGGCTGGTCATCCGAGCATCGCTCCCAGGTCCGCCGCCGCCATGGTCCACGAACCCACCCCGGCCGAGTCGCCGGAGGTCGAGGCCGCCGTCCCGCTCATGGCGGAGTCGGAGGCATCGGGCACCTCTGAGCTGCGGTCGGATGCGGAAGCCGATGAGACCCGAGCCGCCGAGGAGACGCGGGCGGCAGAGCCGATCGCCGCTCAGCCGCCGCCCACGCAGCCCGATGTTGCCGAGGTAGCCGCCACGGCGGAGGAGGAGCTCGCCCCGGTCGAGTCGATCGTCGCCGAACCCGGGGCCGAGACGACCGCGGTGGTGGTCGCCGAAGCCGAACCCGAAGCTGAAGCCGAAGCCGAAGCTGAAGCTGAAGCCGAAGCCGGGACGACCGCGCCGGTGGTCACGGAGGAGGTCACGGCGGAGACGCCGGCGGCCCCCGAGGCTCTGGCCCAGGTCGGCCCTCCAACGAGCCCGAGCCAGGATCTGGCCGACGCACCCATCTGGCGGATCGTGGCGCCCGAGACGCCGCTCCCGCCGGCCGTCGCCCCGCAGGTCCCGCTTCCCGCGCGGCCCGCCGCCTCGGCGGTCGCGACCGCAGCGCCGACGAGCGATCTCGCGCCCGGCCCGCAGTGGCCGGCCCCCGACCCCCAATGGCCGGCGCCCCAGGTCACGATCGCACCGTCGCTGTTGTCCCGAACCCGCGACGCCGGGCTGTGGGCCGCCTCGAGCCAGGATGTCGTCGGCAAGCCCGGGATCGGAACCGTCCAGGCCTGTCACAGCTGCGGCCTTCCGCTCTCGGCGACCGCCCACTTCTGTCGTCGCTGCGGGGCCCGCCAGGGTTGATCGGCCGGGGACACCGCCCGGCGGCGACGCATCCGATCGTCAGGTCGAGGTTCCCGACGGCCCGATCCGAGCGCCTTCGCGAACCCTGACCCAGCACGCCCCGACGAAGAGCAGCTGGGCGAGCAGCGACAGCCAGGCGAGCATGAGGAAGAGCACCGCGATCGTCCCGTACAGGGCGGCGTCGCCCACGAGGCGCGGGGCGAGGTAGGTGAAGAAGCTGGTCAGGATGCCCCAGCCGAACGCGACCACTGCCGCGGGACGGATGATCGACCGCCAGGCCGGCCGTCGGAGCGGCATGCCGCGGTAGACCAGCACCAGGGCCGCGAACGGGGCGGCCATCGCCGCGGCAGACCCGATGAGCTGGAGGAGGAAGCCGACGACGACCATCGGCGCCCCCGCGAAGGCCTCGGTCAGGAACGACACGACGGCGCCGACGGCGAGAGCAACGACCACGGCGCCGATCAGCGCCCCGACCGCCACGACCGCACGCACCCGCCGACGGATCGCGCCCCGCCGCGAGCCGCCCTCGAAGATCCGCGCGAAGCCGTCGTCGAGGGCATCGTAGAAGCGGCCGGCCCCCCAGACGAGTGCGGCGAGCCCGAGGAGCGAGGCCGGGCCGGCGCGCTGGGCGAGCGAAGCGACCGACGCGGCGAGCAGCGGACGCAGGGGCGGCACGAGCCGACCGAGCGCCTCGATGATCCCCTCACGGGACGTCGGGTCCTGCACCACGAAGCCGAGGGCCGAGACGGCGAGCAGGACGGCGGGGATCACCGCGAAGAGGGCCTGGTAGGCAAGCCCCCCGGCCATGACGGCCCCGCCGGCGGATCCATAGACCGTCGAGACCGCCCGGACCCGGGCGATCCGCGGCCGGCCGGCGAGCGCTACGAACCGCGGCTCGATCCGGGCGCGGATGGCGACGGCCCGGCGGCCGAGTCCGTCCGTTCCGGCGCGCATCGCCTCGGCCGCCCGACGCAGCGCCTCGCCGAGCGGCGGCGCGCCGTGAGGGTCGCCGGGCTCCGCCACGGCTACAGCTCCTCGAAGAGACCCGGTTGCAGGTCCGCCGCGTTGACGTGGCGCGGGGTGCTGATGAGCGCTCGGACCTGGCCGCGCTTCACGTAACGCCTGCCTCCGAGCTTGATGCTGGCCAGCCGACCGGCGCGCGCCCAGGTGCCGATCGTCGCGGGCTTGAAGTGGATGTTGACCGCCTCGAGGATCGCCGACGCTTCGACCAGGGTGATCCAATCGGTCGCGCCACCGGGCATCGGCTCAGTCCCCGCCCGCACCGGCGGATCCGCTCGAGGGCGGGGCGGCCGCGTCGGTCTTGGTCGGGGCGCTGCCGGTGTCGGCCGCCGGGCTCCCCGCCGGTCGACCGGCCGTGGTCTCAGCGCCGGATCCATCGCCCGGACCGGTCTTCGCCGCGGCCTTCGTCACCGCCCCGCTGCCGCGGTCCTTCTTGGCCCAGCCCGAACCCTTGAAGTGGACAGCGGGCGTCGTGATCGTCTTGCGCAGCGTGCCCTCGGCGCCGCAGGCCGGGCAGACCCGCGGGCCGTGACCGAGGATCCCGTGGACGACCTCGATCACGTTCGCGCAGGCCGAGCAGACGTAGTCGTAGGTGGGCACGCGGCGTTCCGTCGACTCAGCCGCGCAGGAGGCGCATGCCGCACTTCGGGCAGTAGAACGCGCGCTCGTGGGCCGAGACGAAGCCACAGTGGGCGCAGACGAGACCGCCCCGCCCGGCCGCCGGGACCGGTCGCTCGATGGAGGTGATCCCGACCGCGTTCTGGTTGGCCAGGATATTGGTCAGCAGGCCGCCCAGGAGCCGGGCGCCGGTCCGGTCCGTGTCGCCGCGGACGCCCCGCCCGCCCCAGCCCACCACCGCCCGGACGATCATGTCGCCGGTCGCCTCGTCCCAGTGCGAGGCCACCCCGCCGAGGATCGCGTTGTACTCGGGGTACCCGGAGGTGTCCACCTCGCCGTCGAGCAGCGCGCAGACGAGCGTGTCGAACGCCAGGTCGATGGCGTCGATCGACTCGAGGACGACGAGGGCGTGGCGGGTGATCGGCGAGTGGACGTGGTGGGCATTCAACCACTGCATCGCCTCGGACGGCCGGACGATCGTCGGGGTCGCCTGGCTGAACTCGATGGGCAGCGGCTCGACGGCTTCGATCTCGCTCTTCGCCAGGCCGACGAGCATCGACGGCAGCTCGTCCATCGCGCGCGGTCCCGACTTGAAGCGGACCCCCTCGCTGCTCTTCCCGGCGTAGTAGAGCTTGAGCTGGTACTCCTGCGCGACCACCTCCTCCGGCAGGGCGGACGATGCGGTCGGCGGCGGAATCGCGGGCGCGGCACGGCCGCCACCCTTGCGCTTCAGGAAATCGAGCGGCACTGGTCTCCCCGTTCGCGTGCGTGGTCTGCCGCGATGATAGCCGAGGCTCGGTCCGCGCAGAAGCGGCGGCCGGCGGTCCGACGCTCCGACCTTTCAGCCACCGAGGCGAGCCTCCAGGCGCCGCACCTGGTCGGCCAGCTCGGCCTCCCGGGTCCGAGCGCCCTCGACGATGGCCGGCGGCGCGTTCCGCCTGAACGCGTCGTCCGCCAGCCGGCTCCGGGTCGCCTCGAGGAGCGAGCGAGCCGCCGCCACCTCCTTCTCGAGCCGGGCCCGCTCGATCCCGGCGGCCCGCGTCGGATCGCCGCCGGGGCGCCCGACCAC
Organism: Candidatus Limnocylindria bacterium; assembly: GCA_041483455.1. Classification (GTDB taxonomy): domain Bacteria; phylum Chloroflexota; class Limnocylindria; order Limnocylindrales; family CSP1-4; genus JBGPFS01. The sequence continues at coordinate 9,152 of JBGPFS010000055.1, forward strand.
CGCCTCGTACGACGACCCGATGATCGCGAGCCCACCAGCCACCGCGACCGCATGGAGCCGCTCCCGGTCCGGATGGATCGCGATCGGCCGGGCCCGGGCGACACGCCCGATCGCCGGCAGAAGCTCCAGGAACGTCGGGACGAGCGTCGGATCGAGGGTCACGTCGAGCGGGAGCCAGGCGGACGGCGCGAGCCGCGCCTCTGAGCGGGCGTTGCGGATCCCCCGCACCAGGTCGCCGAACGCCCCGATCTCCGCCTCGACGGCCTCGTCGCGGGGCGCCGCCACCGGCCAGCGGGCGACGATGAGAAGCGCCGGATCGTCGGCCCGGTGCGGAAGGGCGGCCCACAGGGCCTCGGTCACGAACGGCATCACCGGGTGGAGGAGCCGGAGATACGTGTCCAGCGCCTCGACGAGCGTCCACCAGGTGGCCTCGCGCACCGTCGGCGGGAGCGATGCCTCGCCCAGGCGGACCTTGGCGAACTCGAGACCCCAGTCGCAGAACTCGCCCCAGATCGCGTCGTAGAGGAGCCGGGTGACCTCCCCGAACTGGTACTCGGCCATCGCCCGGTCGACGGCGGCCGTCGTCGCCGCTGCCCGGGACCGGATCCAGCGCTCGGTGGGGCCGAGCAGGACCGCATCCGGGTCGCGCCGCTCGCTCCCCTCCACGATCGTCCCGGGTCGCGCGCCCAGGACGAACCGGGTCGCGTTCCAGAGCTTGTTGGCGAAGTTGCGGGCGTTCTCGAGCTTCGTCCGGCCGAAGCGCTGGTCGTTGCCTGGCGTCGCGCCGTGGATGAGGGCGAAGCGGAGGGCGTCGGCGCCGGTCTCGTCGACGACGCCGAGCGGGTCGACGACGTTGCCCTTCGTCTTCGACATCTTCTGGCCCTCGGGGTCGCGGATGAGCCCCGACAGGTAGACCGTGTGGAACGGCACTTCGCCGGTGAGGTGGATGCCCATCATCATCATCCGGGCGACCCAGAAGAAGATGATGTCGTAACCCGTCTCCATGACCGACCCCGGGTAGTACCGCCGGAGGTCGTCGGTCGCGGCCGGCCAGCCCAGGGTCGAGAACGGCCAGAGTCCCGAGCTGAACCAGGTGTCGAAGATGTCCGGGTCCTGGACGAGCTCCCCAGCCGGCCGATCGCATCCGGCGCAGGCCGACGGCCCGGCGGCCGCGGCGGACACCGTCACGTGGCCGTCGGGGCAGTACCAGGCCGGGATCCGGTGGCCCCACCAGAGCTGGCGGCTGACGTTCCAGTCGCGGATCTCGGTCAGCCAGTGCTCCCAGACCTTGACGAACCGCTCCGGCAGGATCGTGGTCCGGCCCGAGCGCGTGGCCGCGAGCGCCCGCTCGGCGAGCGGCTTGGTCCGGATGAACCACTGGGTCTTGAGGCGCGGCTCGATGACGTCGCTCGAGCGCTGGCAGCGCCCGATCACCATCTCGTGCGGCTTCGTCCCGCCGAGGTCGCCCCGGACTTCGAGGTCGGCCAGGATCCGCGTCCTGGCCGCGTACCGGTCGAGACCCGCATAGGGCCCGGCCGCGACGCTGAGCCGTGCGTCGTCCTCGAGGATGTCGATCGACGGCAGGCCGTGCCGAACGCCGGTGGCGCGGTCGTCGGCGTCGTGAGCCGGCGTGATCTTGACCGCACCGGTCCCGAACGCACGATCGACGACGGCATCGGCGATGACCGGGACGTCGCGCTCGACGAACGGGATCCGGACGGTCCGGCCGACGAGGTCGCGGTAGCGCGCGTCGTCCGGGTGGACGGCCACGGCCGTGTCGCCCAGGATCGTCTCCGGTCGGGTGGTCGCGACCGTGATCGTGGCCGCCGGGTCGGGCAGGCCGGTCCTCAGGTCGAGCAGGTGGTAGCGGATCGACCAGAGAGACCCGGTCTCGGGGGTCGGGACGACCTCGAGGTCGGAGACGCTCGTGCGGCAACCCGGGCACCAGTTGACGAGCGCCTCGGTCCGGTAGGCGAGCCCGTCGTCGTAGAGTCTCGCGAACGCGTGCCGGACGGCGGTCGCGCTGACCTCATCCATCGTGAACCGGATCCGGCTCCAGTCGGCCGAGGCCCCCACCCGCCGCTGCTGGGCGAGGATCACCCCGCGGGTGGTCTCGACGAACGTCCGCATCCGGGCCAGGTACGCCTCGCGGCCCAGCGACCGCCGGCTCTCGCCCTCCTTGGCCAGGATCCCGTCGAGGACGAACTGGGCTGCGATCGAGGCGTGGTCGAGGCCGGGCAGGAAGAGGGTCGGCCGGCCGAGCATCCGCGCATGCCGGATCATCAGGTCCTCGACGGCCGTCCGCTGGGCGTGACCGAGGTGGAGCGAGCCGGTCACGTTCGGCGGCGGCTGGATGATCGTGAACGGCTCGAGGGAGTCGTCCGCGCGTGAGCCCGCGCCATCCGGGGCGAAGACGTCCGCGGCCAGCCAGCGCTCGTAGATGGCCGCCTCGACCTCGGCCGGCGCGTAGGCCTTCGGCAGGTCCATCGATCGTCGGGTCGTCTCGTCGGTCATCGTCGTCGCCCTCACCGGAATCGAACGCCCCGCTCGTCCAGCGGACGAACGGGGTCGTGGTACCACCTGCTGGTTCGAGTCCGGGCACCGGGCGGTCGTCCCGCCGGCCGCTTCCCGGCCTCCTCGCGGCGCGCTATCGGGCGCCGACCGCACGGCTCGCGAGCGACGTTCACGCCCGGTCCGGCCGCGCGGCTCACACCGTCCCGCGCTCGCTGAGGCCCCTCGGGCGCTACTCCTCTCGGTCCCTGCCGTGAGGGCGGGAGTGTAGCACGGCCTTCAGGCGGACTCGCCCCGCTCGGCCAGCCAGGCCGCGTAGTTCGTCTCGTCCACGCCCTTGTCGACGTCGGACTTGGTCAGGAGGAGCGGGAGGCGACCGTCGCGGATCGTCTCCTCGGTGATGATGCATTTCCGGACGTCGGTCCGCTCCGGGATGTCGTACATCACCTCGAGCAGGGCCTCCTCGACGATCGAGCGGAGTGCCCGGGCGCCCGTCTTTCGATCGAGGGCCATCTCGGCCGCCGCCTCGAGCGCGGCGGGGGTGAACGCGAGCTCGACCTTGTCGAGCTGGAGGAAGCGCTGGAACTGCCGGGTGACCGCGTTCTTCGGCTCGGTCAGGACCCGGACGAGGTCCTCTGCGGTCAGGGCCGACAGGGTGACCACCACCGGCAGCCGACCGACGAACTCGGGGATCAACCCGAACTTCAGGAGGTCTTCGGGCATCAGCCGGTCGAGGATCCTGACGCGCTCGGTCTTCGAGATGTGCGACTCCGATCCGAAGCCGATCGACTTGCGGCCGACCCGCTCCTCGACGATCTTCTCGAGCCCGTCGAACGCGCCGCCGCAGATGAACAGCACGTTCGTCGTGTCGATCTGGATGAAGTCCTGGTGGGGGTGCTTGCGGCCACCCTGGGGCGGGACGTTCGCGACGGTCCCCTCGAGGATCTTCAGGAGGGCCTGCTGGACGCCCTCGCCGGAGACGTCCCGGGTGATCGACGGGTTGTCCGCCTTGCGGGCGATCTTGTCGATCTCGTC
>JBGPFS010000056.1:0-12179 GCA_041483455.1 Candidatus Limnocylindria bacterium
GAGGCCGAGGTAGGGCAGCCGGCGTTCGCGAGCGTAGGTGGCGGCGAGGACCTTGCCCTCGATCCCCCGGTGGCCGAAGCCGCCGGGCACCAGGACGGCCGCGACGCCGGCGAGGGCCTCGGCGGCGTTTTCGGGCGTCAGCGTCTCCGAGTTGACCCAGCGGACCGTGGCGTCGACGCCGTTCGCCCAGGCCGCGTGGCGGAGCGCCTCGGTGACCGACAGGTAGGCGTCGGGCAGCTCGATGTACTTGCCCACGAGCCCGATCTCGAGGGTCGGCTTCGGCCGCTTGATCAGCTCGACGAGCCCGGTCCAGGCCGCCAGCTCCGCCGGTCGCGCCGTCTCCGCCAGGCCGAGCTCGCGGACGACCAGGTCGCCCAGGCCGGCCGCCTCGAACAGGAGCGGGACCTCGTAGATCGTGCTGGCGGTGACGGCCGGGATGACGGCCTCGGCCGGGACGTCGGTGAACAGGGAGATCTTGTCCCGGATCTCGTCGCTGACCGGGTGGTCGGAGCGCAGGACGATGATGTCGGGCTGGATGCCGATCCCGCGCAGCTCCTTGACGGAGTGCTGGGTGGGCTTCGTCTTGAGCTCGCCGGTGGCCGCCAGGGCGGGCAGGAGCGTGACGTGGACGTACAGGACGTTCTGACGCCCGATGTCCTTGCGCATCTGGCGGATCGCCTCGAGGAACGGCAGGCTCTCGATGTCGCCGACCGTCCCGCCGACCTCGACGATCACGACGTCGGCCCGGCCATCGCGGGTGAGGCGCTGGATCCGCTCCTTGATCTCGTTCGTGATGTGCGGGATGACCTGGACCGTCCCGCCCAGGTAATCGCCGCGGCGCTCCTTGGCGATGACCGCCTGGTAGATCCGGCCGGTCGTCACGTTGCTGAGCTGCGAGAGGTTCTCGTCGATGAACCGCTCGTAGTGACCCAGGTCGAGGTCGGTCTCGGCCCCATCGTCGGTGACGAACACCTCGCCGTGCTGGTACGGCGACATCGTGCCGGGGTCGACGTTGATGTAGGGGTCGAGCTTGAGGATCGAGACGGCGAGCCCGCGGGCCTTGAGGAGCCGACCGATGCTGGCGGCGGTGATGCCTTTGCCGAGGGAGGAGGTCACGCCTCCGGTCACAAAGACATACTTCGCCATGGGTCGAGTCCTCCGGGGGTTTTTCCGATGCTACCGGAAAGCGACCTCCGGGGCAACTCGAGAGCGGCCTCAGGGCGGTCGCCGGGTCGTCCGATCGCTCGCCGCCGGACCTCGCTCCCTCGGTCAGATCGACCCGGCCGGCGGATCCCAGCGCCCGTCGCCCCACACCTCGGAACCGCAGAACGGCGGTCGGGGACGCGGCGTCGGGATGGCGGATCCGTGGGGATCGCGACGCCAGGCATCGAGCGTCGCGTTGAGCCAGCCGTGGATGTCGGAGAACTCCGTCCAGCGGATGAACGGCCAGCCGTTCGCGACGCAGATGGGGACGAGCGCCCGCTTGGCGAAAACGAGGTCGGCGTAGCCGGCCGCGTAGCGATCGCTCTCGCCGTCCCCGATGAACACGACGGCCCGGCCGGCAGCCTGATGGGCGAAGACCCGCTGGCGCTTGCAGGTCCCGCAGACGAAGCAGGTCGGGTGCCCGTTCGGGAAGGCGATCGAGGCGCGACCCGCGGCGAAGCTCGTGGCCGCCGTCACGATCGGCAGCTCCGGCAGGCCGAGCCTGGCCATGGCCGGCGCGATGAAGAAGCCGAACCCGTCGCTGACCACCTCGACCGGGATCCCGGCGGCCTGCGCGCGACGAACGAACGGAACGAAGCCCGGATCGTGCGGCTGGCGAGCGGCGGTCGCGAGGAGCTCGCTGCCTTCGGCCCGGACCAGCCCCATCTCGGCTTCCATCAGCCGCCGCGAGCCGACCTCGCCGGCGTCGTAGCGCGCGGCCAGGGCCCCCAGATCGCCGCTCATGTGCTCGGCCATGACCGTGTCGGAGACGTCGGTCAGGGCGATCGTGCCGTCGTAGTCGACGAGGAACGACAGGGGGGCCGACCCCTCGGAGCGGAGCCCGATCGCGGGCGCCGTCCCGGGCGATGGGGTGGCGGCCGCAGGGGGGACAGGAGCGCGGGCGCGATCGCGTCTCACCGCAGGGTGCGCAGGGTGGCCCCGGCAGCGGACCTCTGGGTCGGTCGGTCGGCCATGGGCCGGAGGATACCTCCCGGCCGGAGCCGGGCCGGGGGGCGCGCTCAGGCGCCTTCCTGGTCGAGCTCCAGGGCCTCCTCGTCGCCCTCTTCGGTGATCTTGAGCCACACGAACAGGCCGGCGAGCACGATGAGCGGGATGACGATCAGCGCACCCAGGGTGATCCCGAGCGCGATGGCGACGGTCTTCATGGCCTTCATCTCCTACCTCCGGTTGGTCATTCGCCGGGCGCGCCACCCGTCGACCGGGGCGTCACGCGGAGCTCCGGTCCCTGGGCGACCATCGCCTCGATGTCCTCACGGATGAACTCGGCGAGGACGTGGCGGTTCCCTGCCTGGGTCGACATGAGCAGCCGGACGACGAACGCGCCGTCCTGCTCGAAGAAGAACACGTCCCGCGGCTTCTGCTCGTCCATGTACCGGCCGAGGACGCGGAATGCGCGCTCATACGCACCGGCCGCCGCCGGATCGGCGGCGGTGGCGCGACGGGCGAGGGCCTCCTGCATGAAGCGCTCGATGTCGTCGTCGAGGAACGTGAGGGTCTCCTTGGACTGCGTCCCGAGCGCATCGCCCCAGCCGCCGGTCGGCGCACCGGCCGTGACCAGGCCCTGGACGATGAACCCGTCGGGCGCCTCGGCGAGGAGGACCTCCCTCATCCCGCGCTGGTCGAGGAAGGCGCCGATCGAGCGGAAGACCTCCTCGAAGTCCTGGCGGGGGGATCCTTCGTAGATGCGCATCGGGCCTCCTGGGGTGGGCCGGATCAGGAGCCGGTCGTCTGGTCGATCAGCCCGCGGTCCTTCGCGCGCCGTTCGCTGGCGCGGAAGATCGCCATCGAGCCGAGTGTAGCGAGGCCCCCGGTGACCAGCAAGGCGAGGACGATCGATGGGCCGGACGGCGCGCCGGGGCCGACCAGCGAAGCCCAGGTCGAGCCGGCCCCGCCGATCGCACTCAGGCCGGTCGGGAAGAGTGCCCGGCGGACGCCCTCGATCCACCAGGTGAACGGGACGAGGAGCCCGGCGACCTGGACCGCCCCCGGCAGGACGGCCAGCGGGAAGACCGCGCCGGTCACCAGGAAGAGCGCCCCCGCGACCGCCTCGGGGTACTGCCAGGAGTCCTGGCGCGTCTGCAGGCAGACCGCGGCGAGCAGGATCGAGACGGCCACGATCGCGGCCAGACCGAGCGCCATGACGGCGGCGAGGAGCGGCCAGTCGATCCGGAACGGGTCGAAGGGGATCCCCAGGACGACGACGCCGAGGGCGAGGGTGATGAGCGCGCCCATCCCGCCCACCGCGATCCGGGCCACCCCGCGTCCGACCAGCACGACCAGGAAGTCGCTCGGGCTGACGTAGACGTACTTCAGCATCCGGTAGCGCTCTCGATCGTCGAGGACCGACCAGGCGAGGCCGGCGATGCCGCCGACCACGAACGACCAGAGCGCGGAACCGACGACGACGAAGCCCCGATTCGCCCGGCCGGCCGGACCGGCGATGACCTCGAGCATGAACACGAGGATGAGCGCCGAGGCGACCGGCTTGGCGACCGAGTAGATGAAGAACAGGAGAGGGTCCGTCCAGTTCGCCTCCATCTTCCAGCCCAGGGCCGCCGCGGTCCGGAAGCTGCGGAAGATCTGCCCGCTCCCGGGACCCTCGGTCCGGGCGAGGTCGAAGTCGGCCGAGCCACCCAGGGCGCTCATCGCCAGCGGACCGTCAGCCGACCCTCGCGCCGGGCTCGCAGCTCGAGGCTCCGGAGCATCACCCGGGCGAGCAGGATGAAGACCACGGTCATCGCGACGAGGATGAGCGCCTCGATGTCGGCCGGCGGCGTGCCGACCGGGGGCGGACCGCCGGCGAACGCCAGTTGACGCATGGCGTCGAGCCCCACGGCGAGCGGGATGATCGCGACCGCCAGGGCGCCGAGCATGCCGAGCCGGCCGACCGGGAAGTTCAGGCCGCTCACGAAGTAGACCGGCTCGACCATCAGCTGGGTGAGGTGCCACGCCTCGCGACCCCACATCAGGAACAGGCTGGCGAGCATCATCCCGAGCCCGTAGAGGGCGGTCAGGGTGAGCAGGAAGACGGTCAGCAGGAGCGGCCACTGGAGGACGGTGAAGTGGACCCCGTAGACCGTGCTCGCCACGACCAGCACGATCACCGCCCGGCTCGAGCTCATGAAGAGGCCGCCGATCGCCATCCCGAACAGCACGCTCATCAGGCTCATCGGCGCGGCGAAGTAGAGCTCGAGGTTGCCCTGATCCTTCTCCCAGTAGAGCTGCGCGGCCATCATCCAGACGACGTTCAGCCAGAACGCCGTCATCGCCCCGCCGAGGACCACGAAGCCGATGTACTCGGGCGGCGCCTGGACGGCGCGGTAGACGAACACGAAGGCCGACGTCGACAGGAACGGCAGCCCGATCTCGAACGCCACCCACGACTTCTCGCGGAGACTCCCCCGGATCCGCGGGTAGGCCCGCCCCAGCACCGATCGCAGGTTGTTGCCGATCACCCGGCGCCGGCTCCAGTCGGCCGCCTCCGCGGGGCTGGCGCTCGGCTCGCCGAGGAACGGGCGGAGGCTCATCGGGCCGCCTCCGCCACGTCCGGGTGGCCCGTCTCGTCGGGCCGCAGGACGGGCTCCGGGGCGTGATCGTCGTCGAAGCCCCGGCCGACCAGCTCGACGAAGACGTCCTCGAGGCTCGGCTCGGACTTGGCGAGCGCCACGATGTGGGCCCCGAGCGGGTCGAGGGCGACCACCACGCCACCCAGCGCCGCGTCGTCCTCCAGGACCAGGTTGACGACGACGGTCTGACGCGCCTCGTCGGCGGCGCCGCTCCCCTCGGCCGTGGCGGCCACGGCCGAGACGACGCCGGGCAGGCCAGCCAGGCTTGCCGGGCCGCCGGCCAGGCGGTCGAGCTCGAGTCGGAAGAGCGATTCGCGCTGGACCCGCTTCTTGAGCTCGGCCGGACTCCCGATCGCCAGGATCCGCCCCCGGTCGACGATCGCGATCCGCTCGCACAGCTCGTCGGCCTCGGCCATGTAGTGGGTGGTCAGCAGGACCGTCCGGCCGGGAACCGCGGCCTTCCAGGCGCCGATGAGCTCGCGGACGGAGCGGGCGGCCGACACGTCGAGCCCGAGCGTCGGCTCGTCCAGGAAGAGGATCCACGGGTCGTTGAGCAGACCGCGGGCGAAGTTCATCTTCTGGCGCTGGCCGGTCGAGAGCGTGCTGACGCGCTGCTTGCGCTGGTCGCCCAGGCCGACGGCCTCGATCAGCTCGTCGACCCGCTGCCAGCCGTCCCGGACGCCGATCCCGTAGAACTGGCTGAACATCCAGAGCTGCTCGCGGACCTCGAGGATCCCGTAGCCCGACTGCTCGCCCCCGGCGACCATGTTCATGATCCGCCGGATCTTCTTCGTCTCGGTCTCGATGTCGAAGCCGAAGACCCGGGCCTGGCCGGCCGACGGCAGCAGGAGCGTGGTCAGGATCTTGATGAGCGTCGTCTTGCCGGCCCCGTTCGGCCCGAGCAGGCCGAAGAACTCGCCGGGTGCGACCTCGAGGTCGATCCCGTCGAGGGCCGTGACGGGCTCGGGCTTCGCCGCGTAGACGCGCCGGATCCCGCGCGCCTGGATCGCCGGAACGGCGAGCGGCGAGGCAGCGCCAGGGAGGCCGGACGACGAGTCGGTGACGGGCACGAAGGGTCCTCGGAGCGCGTCTCTGGGGTGTCCCGAGTATACGGGCGGGTCTCAGGACCTGTGAATGAAAGCCGGCGGGTCGTGACCACCGGCACTTACCACTCCTCGCGGGCCAGTGCGACGGTCGCGCAGAAGCGGGAGGTTTTGCCATGATCGGGGCGATCTTGGTGAGGATCGGCAATCGGCGGGGGTGGAAGGCAGTCAATCGCCGCGATCTGGAGTACTTCGAGCCCTACGTTTCGGAGGGGATCGTCTACGACGTGGCAGGCCCGCCACCGTTCGGCGGCCGGTTCGTCGGGAAGCTAGCGTGGCGAGAAGCGAACCAGCGATGGATGGACGCGCTGGCATCGTTCGAGTTCCGGGTCATTCACGAGGCCCTGACGCACCCCTTCGCGCTCGGCTTCTCGAATACCGTCCTGACCGAGTACGAGCTCCTCGAGACGACCCCGGATGGTCGGACGTTCCGGACACGGGGCATCGATGTGTCCGAGATCAGGCGGGGCAAGGTCGTTGCCGAGCGCAACTACCTGTTCGATCTGGAGGCCGAGGCGGCGATCCACCGGCCGGCGCCCCTCGTCGGCGCTGCCGTAGGTGCTGGTCCCCAAACGGCATAGCCGGCCCGGGAAGGATGCGGCCGGTGCCGGTGAGCCCCGGGCCGCGCCGGCGGCCGCCTCAGCCCCGGCGCACCGGGACCGCGGCCAGGGTGGCGAGCGCTGCGGCAAGACGGCCGGCGACCCGGGCGTCGTTCTCGATGAGGGCGGTGTTCGCGCGCACGGATGCGCCGCCGGTCAGGACCCCGATCCGGGCGAGGAGCCACGGGGTGAGCGCGGGCCCGGCGATCCCGGCCGCCTCCGCTTCGACCACGGCTCGCTCCACCGCGGCACGGGCGGCTCCTTCGGAGAGGGCGGCCCCGGCCGGCGGTGGGACGCACACGAGGATCCCGCCCCCGAGTCCGATCTCGAGGTGGGTCGCGACCAGGGTCGCGGCCGCCGCCTCGTCCGGTACGGACGACGGCGACGCCACGCCCGACGAGCGAGCGTAGAACCCCGGCACCTCGCGCTGGCCGATCGTCACGACCGGGACGCCCTGCGTCTCGAGGTACTCCAGGGTGAGCCGCAGGTCGAGGATCGCCTTCGGTCCGGCACACACGACGGCGACCGGGGTCCGGCCCAGCTCCTCGAGGTCCGACGAGATGTCGAGGGTCGGCGCCGGGCCGGCGCCCACGCCGGCGTCACCGGGACCGCCGGGACCGCCGAGCGCCCCGCGATGGACGCCCCCGATCCCACCGGTGGCGAAGACGCGGATCCCGGCCGCGTCCGCGGCGATCATCGTGGCGCTCACGGTCGTCGCGGCCCAGCCGCCTCCGGCCAGCGCGGCGGCGAGGTTCGGGCGGGCCGCCTTGAGCACGCTGCCCGCCGGCGCCGAGCCGAGCGCCTCGAGCTCCGCGGCCCCCAGCCCGACCAGGAGCCGGCCACCGCGGATCGCGATCGTGGCCGGGACGGAGCCGCTCTCGCGGACCGCGGCCTCGGAAGCCAGGGCCACGGCCACGTTCTGCGGGAACGGCAGCCCGTGGCTGATGAGCGTCGATTCGAGCGCCACGACCGGCCGGCCCGCGGCCAGGGCGTCGGCGATCTCGGGCGCGATGATGAGTCGTTCGGTGCGCATCGCCGGAAGACTACTCCGCGCCGCCCGGCTGCCCGCCGTCAGGCGCTGGGCCGTCAGCCGACCATCAGCTCGCGTCGGGGCCTGACGAGGTGACGGACCGCGGTCCGGTGGCCGACGAGAGCCGCCCGACGAAGACCGACCGCCAGCGGCCGACCGGCAGCGCCGGCCTCGAGCCAGGCGACGAGGAAGCCCGCGTCGAAGGCATCGCCGGCCCCGGTGGTGTCGGCGGTCGCGATCGGTCGGGTGGCGACGTCGAACCGAAGGGGCTCGTCGCCGTTCCGGGCGAGGATCGTGGCGCCCTTCGCCCCTCGCTTCACGACGACGATCGGGGCCAGCTCGAGCGCGCGGCCGGAAGTCCGTCCGCCCGGCCCGACGAGGGCGTGGAGCTCCGGCGCGGTGGCCAGGACGAGGTCCGGGCGGAGATCGTCGAGGAGGGCCCGGGCCTCCGCGCGGCCGCCGGCGAGGAGGGGGCCGACCGAAGACAGATCGACGCTGAGCCGGGCGCCCGCCTCACGGGCCAGTCGCGCCGCCGCCCGACTGGCGACGCCGAGCGGCTGCCCGAGCAACGAGTAGGCGGGCAGGTGCAGCACGTCGACCCCGGCGAACCAGCTCGCCCGCAGGTCCGCCGGCGTGAGGGCATCGGCCGCCCCCCGGTCGGCGACGAACGACCGCTCGCCACCCGGCGCGACGAGGACGCCGATCCGGCCGGTCCGCATCCGGGGGATCCGGGCCGCCCGGACCACGACCCGATCGGCCCTGAGCTCCTCGACGAGGGCCCGGCCGCTCGCATCGCGGCCGACGGAGCAGATGAGCTGCGTCCGCGCCCCGAGGCGCCCGAGCCAGCGGGCCGTGTTCGCCGCGGAACCACCCTGCCGGAGCTGGACCGCGCCCGGGACGTCGGACCCGCTGCGCAGCTTCGTGGCGGGGGCCAGGACGACGTCGACGACGAGGTCGCCGAGGACGACGATCCGGGCGGCGGGCTGGGTCGAAGGCACCTGCCGAGGATAGCCCGCCTCGGGGCCGCGCCGCCGGGCTGGAGCCGAACGGCCCACCGGCCGCCGCCGCATCCGTCCCGCGTCGCCCTCGCACTACAATCGCCCCAGGCCCGCGCGCCGACGGCGCCGCCGGCGGCACCCGCCACCACCTCCCGGACCGCAGGAGCACGCACGATCCGCATGACGACCTCCGCGGACGAGCTGGACCGGCTCGCCATCGCCACCATCCGGACGCTCGCCATCGACGGCGTCCAGAAGGCGAACTCGGGGCACCCGGGCGCGCCGATGGGGATGGCCCCGTTCGCCTACACGCTCTGGACCCGGTTCCTCCGGCACGCCCCGACCCGGCCCGACTGGCCCGATCGCGACCGGTTCGTCCTGTCCGCCGGCCATGCGTCGATGCTCCTCTACGCCCTCCTCCACCTGACCGGCTACGACGTCTCGATGGCCGACCTCCAGTCGTTCCGGCAATGGGGCTCGCGGACGCCGGGTCACCCCGAGTACGGCCTCACCCCCGGGGTCAGCGCCACCACGGGCCCGCTCGGCCAGGGCCTGGCGAACGCGGTCGGGATGGCCATCGCCGAGCGCCGGCTCGGCCACGAGTTCAACCGGCCCGCTGCCGAGATCGTCGATCACCGGACCTATGCCATCTGCTCCGACGGCGACATGCAGGAAGGGATCGCCTCGGAGGCGGCCTCGCTGGCCGGCCACCTCATGCTCGGCAAGCTCCTCGTGCTCTACGACGACAACGGCATCCAGCTCGACGGGCCGACCGCGATGGCCTTCAGCGAGGACGTGCTGAAGCGGTTCGACGCCTACGGCTGGGACACCCGGCGGGTCGACGACGGGAACGACGTCGCGGAGATCGCGGCCGCCATCTCCGCGGCCCAGGCGGACGGCCGACCGAGCCTGATCGCCGTGCGGACCCACATCGGCTTCGGCAGCCCGAACAAGCAGGACAGCCACAAGGCCCACGGCGCGCCGCTCGGGCCGGACGAGGTCCGGCTCACGAAGATCGCCTACGGCTGGGATCCCGATGCGCAGTTCCTGGTCCCGGATGCCGCGCTCGACGCCTTCCGCGCCGCGATCCCCGCCGGGGAGGCCCTGGCCGAGGCCTGGGACGAGCGCTTCGAGCGCTACGCCGAGGCCTATCCGGGCGAGGCCGCGGAGTTCCGCCGCCGGTTGGCCGGCGACCTGGCCCCCGGCTGGGACGCGAGCCTCCACGTCTACCCGGTCGGCGAGGACGTGGCGACCCGGCAGGCGAGCCAGGCCGCCATCGGGGCGCTGGCGGAAGCGGTCCCGGAGCTGTTCGGCGGCGCGGCGGACCTGTCCGAGTCGAACCTGACCGACATCGGGGGGGCCGGCGGGGGAGCCGGCGACTACTCCGCCGACGAGGCCGGCCGGAACCTCCGGTTCGGCGTTCGCGAGCACGCCATGGGCGCCATCGCGAACGGGATCGCCTGCCATGGCGGCTTCCGGCCCTACGCGGGCACCTTCCTGACCTTCAGCGACTACATGCGCGGCTCGGTCCGCCTGGCGGCGCTCGCCGGGCTGCCGGTCACCTACGTGTGGACCCACGATTCGGTCGGGCTCGGGGAGGACGGGCCCACCCACCAGCCGGTCGAGCACTTCGCCGCGCTCCGGGCGATCCCGAACCTGTGGCTGGTCCGGCCGGGCGACGCGAACGAGACGACTGCCGCCTGGGGGCTCGCGCTCGAGCGGCGCGACGGACCGGTCGCGCTGGCCCTGACCCGCCAGAAGCTGACGACCCAGCCGGAGACGGCCGCCGCGGCCCGCGAGGGTGTCCGCCGGGGCGGCTACGTCCTGCGCGAATCGAGCGGCGGGCCAGCCGGGATCGACCTCCTCGTCATCGCGACCGGGTCGGAGCTTGGCCTGGCGCTGGCTGCCCGCGACCGGCTGGAGGCCGACGGCATCCGGACCCGGGTCGTCTCTCTCCCCTGCTGGGAGGCCTTCGAGTTCCAGCCCGCGGCTTACCGCGAGTCGGTCCTGCCGCCGGCCGCCCGACGGCGGCTGACGATCGAGGCCGGCGTCTCGCTGGGCTGGGACCGCTGGGCCGGTGGCGAAGGGGCGATCCTCGCGATCGACCATTTCGGCGCCTCGGCGCCCGCGCCGACGATCTTCGAGCGGTTCGGCTTCACGCCCGACCGGGTCGCCGAGGTCGGTCGGAGGGTCGTCCGGGACGGCCTCCGCGGCCGGGTGCCCACGCTCGATCCCGGCCACCAGCCGCGCGGCCTCCGGCTGCCGGCCGGCCTGGATCGCTGAGCGGGCCGGACCGATGCGGATCGCCGTCGCGGCCGATCACGGCGGGGCCGAGCTCAAGGCGGAGCTCATCGCGAGGCTGCGAGCCGTCCGCCCGGATCACGACTACATCGATCTCGGCGGCGACGGCTCCGACCCGACGGACGACTACCCGGACTTCTCCAGGCGGATCGGCCTGGCTGTCCGCGACCGCGCGGCGGATCGCGGGATCCTCATCTGCGGCTCGGGCGTCGGGGCCTCGGTCGCCGCGTCGAAGATCCGCGGGGTCCGGGCCGCCGTCTGCCACGACACGTACTCGGCACACCAGGGCGTCGAGCACGACGACCTCAACGTCCTCTGCCTCGGCGGACGGATCGTGGGGATCGAGCTCGCCGTCGAGCTTGCCCGGGCGTTCCTCGACGCCCGCTTCAGCGGCGAGGAGCGCCACCGGCGCCGCCTCGCCAAGGTCCTCGAGATCGAGGCCGAGGAGACCGGACCGGGAGATCCACCATGACCGACCTGCGAACCGGTGACGCCGGACTGACGATCGACCTGCCCGAGGCCGCCCACCGCTCGCTCGTCGAGGCGACCATGGCGCGGGCCGGCGACGAACGCTGGGCCGAGCGCATCTTCGAGCGCGACACGACGCTCTGGTCGGACGATCCGGCGACCGGCGCCGCGATCGCCGAGCGGCTCGGGTGGCTCGACATCCCGGCCCACTTCACCGAGCAGATCCCGGCCCTCGAAGCCTTCGGCGACGGGATCGTCGCGGCGGGCTTCACGACCGCGGTCGTGGCCGGGATGGGCGGCAGCTCGCTCGCCCCCGAGGTCCTCGTCCGGACCTTCGGCACGACCGAGGGCTGGCTCGACCTGCGGGTGCTCGATTCGACCGACCCCGAGGCGGTGGCCGCGGCGGTCGACGACCTCGACCCGCTCGCGACGCTGTTCATCGTGGCCTCGAAGTCGGGGACCACCACCGAGTCGCTCGCCTTCCAGGCGGACGCCTGGGCGCGGATCCAGGCCTCGCTCGACCGGCGCGGCGCGCACGAGGAATCGCCCGGCCTGCTGATCGCCGCGATCACCGACCCGGGCAAGAGTCTCGAGGCGATCCCGCACAGCCGCGATCTCCGGGAGGTCTTCCTCAACCCGCCGGACTTCGGCGGGCGGTACTCCGCGCTGAGCTACGTGGGCCTCGTGCCGGCGAGCCTCATCGGGCTCGACCTCGACGCCCTGCTGGCGTCCGCGTCCGTGATGCTCGCGCTCTGCCGCGAGCCGCGCCCGAGCGCCAACCCCGGGCTCCGGCTCGGGGCCGCCATCGGGGCGCTCGGCCGGGCAGGCCGCGACAAGCTCACCTTCATCGCGGATCCGGAGATCGCCAGCTTCGGGTCGTGGGCCGAGCA
>JBGPFS010000057.1:0-12158 GCA_041483455.1 Candidatus Limnocylindria bacterium
ACCGCCTCCCGTTCCGCCGGGGACGCGAGCGGTGCGACGACGTGGAGATCCATCGTTCGCAGTGTAGGAGCCGGGCGGCCGCGCTGTCCCGTTCCGGCGATCCGGATCGGGTCGGAGGTCCGGCACTGGCCACTCCGATGTGCTACCGTGTGCTACATGAGCGATCCGGGTCGGCCGCCGGCGCGGGTCGGCGTTCGCGAGCTGCGCCAGAACCTGTCCGTCTACCTCCGGCGAGTGAAGGACGGCGAGTCCCTCGAGGTCACCGAGCACGGCGTCCCGGTCGCCCGCCTCGAACCGCGCCGCACCGCCCGGATGCCCGTCCTCGACCGGCTGATCGCGGAAGGCCGGGCCACGCCGGCGACCCGGGACCACCGGGACCTGCCTCCCCCGCCCGAGATCCCGGGACGTCCGCTCTCTGAGATCCTCCGGGAGATGCGCGACGAGGACGACCGGTGACGAGGCTGTCGTACGTCGACGCATCCGCACTCGTCAAGCTGGCCGTCGCCGAGGCGGAATCGGCCGCGATGCATCGCTGGTACGTCGAGAGTGAACGCGTGGCGACCAGTCGAGTCGGCCTCATCGAGACCCGGCGCGCCGCGGGCCGCGGTAACGTCGATCGGGCGCACCTCCGCTTCGTGCTCGATTCGCTCGTGGTCATCGAGGTCGACGCGCGTGTCGCCGACCGGACGGCGGGCCTGGGGCCACCTGCGCTCCGGACACTGGACGCGATCCACCTCGCCTCGGCCATCGAGCTCGGCCAGGAGCTCGACGCCTTCGTGACCTACGACGGACGCCTGGCCGAGGCGGCCCGTGCGGTCGGCCTGCCGGTCGTTTCGCCGGCCTGAGCGACAGGTTCGGGGCCGCGCCAGGAAGCCGGACCGACCCGCGCCGACCTTCACCCGAGGGTCAGGCCTCGGCGACGACAGCGATCGAGACCCGCAGACCCTCGGTATCGAGCGGGTGGCGGGCGCCCTGGCGGGCCGGCGGATCCGTCGGGAACCAGCGGGCCCATTCCTCGTTCAGGCCGGCGAAGTCACCGGGGTCACGCAGGATGAACGTCGCGTTGACGACCCTGGCCATCGAGCTGCCGGCGGCGACCAGGATCGCCTCGACATTGCGGAGGCACTGGCGGGTCTGCTCCTGGATCGTCTCGCCGACGACCGCGCCGGTGACCGGATCGAACGGTCCCTGGCCAGCCACCCAGACGAGGCCGGCGGCCTTGACCCCCTGGCTATACGGGAAGCGACCGTAGGCGGCCGAACCCGGCGCGTCGGGCGTGGTGACGATCTCCCTGGACATGGGGCGCTCCCTCCTGCTATCGGCCGATCATCGACCGGGCGTCAAGCCGGGAGGGCGGGGATCCCCAGCTTCTCGATCCGGATGGCGGTCGCCTTGAACTCGGCGGTTCCGGACTTCGGGTCGGTCGCGTCGATCGTCAGGAGGTTGACCGCCACGTCGTCCTGGAAGTGAAGCGTCATGAACGTCAGGCCCGGCCGGAGCGATGGATCGAGACGCACCGGAGCCTCGACCCGGCCCCGCCGCGAGACGACCCGGACGCGCTCGCCGTCGACCAGCCCGTAGGCCGCCGCGTCCTCCGGCGAGATGTCGAGCGATTCGCCGCGCCGGAGCGGCGAGCGGTAGCCGCCCGACTGGACGCCGGTGTTGTACGAGTCGAGTCGCCGACCCGTGGTGAGCCGGATCGGGAAGTCGTCGTCGAGCTTGTCGACCGGCGGGTCGTGCTCGACCGGCACGAACGGGACGCGGTTGCCGGGCAGCGGGTCCTCCCACAGCCGCGAGTGGAGGAAGAGCTCGCCCGGGTGCGTCTCGTCGTAGCACGGCCACTGGAGGCCGCCCTCCGCCTCGAGCCGCGCGTAGCTCATCCCGGCATGGACGGGTGAGAGGGTCCGGAGCTCGTTCCAGAGGCCCTCGGCGTCCGTCGCCGGCCACGTCGCGCCCATCCGGCGGGCCAGCTCGCAGATGATCCACAGGTCGTCGCGGGCGTCGCCCGGCGGGTCGAGCGCCCGCCGCACGCGCTGGACCCGGCGCTCCGAGTTGGTGACCGTGCCCTCGCTCTCCGCCCACGAGGCCGCCGCCGGGAGGACGACGTCGGCCAGCTCCGCGGTCTTCGTCAGGAAGATGTCCTGGACCACCATGAAGTCGCGGGTCGAGAGGAGGCGCTTCGCGCGCTCCTGGTCGGCCTCGGACTGGACCGGGTTCTCGCCGATGACGTAGAGCGTGCGCAGGTCGCCCCGCTCCATCGCGTCGAACATCCCGGACAGGTGCCAGCCCCGCTTCGGGGGGACGGCCACACCCCAGGCCGCATCGAAGCGGGCCCGGAGCTCGTCGTTCTCGACGTGCTGGAAGCCCGGCAGCCGGTCCGGCAGGGCGCCCATGTCGCCGCCGCCCTGGACGTTGTTCTGGCCGCGGAGCGGATTGAGGCCGCTGCCGTAGCGGCCGACGTGGCCGGTGAGCAGGCTCAGGCTGATCAGGGCCAGCACGTTGTCGACCGCGTTGTGGTGCTCGGTGATGCCCAGGGTCCAGCAGATCATCGCCCGGTCGGCCGTCGCGTAGGCGTGGGCCGCCTCGCGGATCGCCTCGGCCGGGACGCCCGTCTCGCGCTCGGCGTACTCGAGGGTGTACGGCTCGACCCCGGCCCGGTAGGCCTCGAAGCCGGCGGTCGCGTGCTCGATGAATGCGCCGTGGGTCAGGCCGGCCGCGATGATCTCGCGGCCGATCGCGTTGGCCAGGGCGATGTCGCTGCCGACGTCGAGCCCGAGCCACAGGTCGGCCCATTCGGCGGAGGTCGTCCGGCGCGGATCGACCGCGATCAGCCGGGCGCCCCGGTTCACCCCCTTCAGAAGGTGGTGGAAGAAGATTGGGTGCGTCTCACGGGCGTTCGAGCCCCACAGGAGGACGAGGTCCGTCTCCTCGATCTCGCGATATGAGCTTGTGCCGCCACCGGCACCGAAGACGGTCGCCAGACCGGCGACGCTCGGGGCGTGTCAGGTGCGGTTGCAGCTGTCGATGTTGTTGCTGCCCAGGACCGCCCGGGAGAACTTCTGGGCCGCGAAGTTGACCTCGTTGGTCGCCTTCGAGCAGCTGAAGATCCCGATCGGGGACGGTCCGCCGTCGGCCCGGCTGGCCAGGGCCGCGCGCAGCCCGGTGGCGGTCCGGTCGAGCGCCTCGTCCCAGCTGGCCGGGCGGAGCTCGCCGCCCTTGGTCTCGCGGACGAGGGGCCGGGTCAGGCGGGTGTACTCCTTCGGCATCGAGCCGACTCCTCCTGCTCGGCCCCGCCGATCGGGGCCGATGGCGGGAGTGTAGCGCCGGCACGCCCGACCGGAGGAGCGCCGTCCCGACGGTCACGGGAGGGCCGGACTCGTGGCCTCCAGGGCTGCGCCTGTCTGGTAGTCGAGCAGGATCCGCTCGGTCGTCGTCCATGGGCAGGGTGCCGGGGTGCCCAGGGCGCGGGGGCCACAGGAGAGCGGGAACGTCCCACGGATCGCGATCGCCCAGACCCACTCGTCCCCGGACGCGGCCGAGGAGGATGACAGCTCCGCCAAACGGACGATCCGAGCCGAGATGGCGGCGGTCGGTGAGGCGCCGATCCCCGACGCCCCGATCGCCTTCAGCGCCTGCGCCAACGAGAGGCCGCCAGCGGGTGGGGTCTCGACGGGCAGGCCGCTGGCGGCCGCTTCATCGAGGAGGCTGGCCGTGGACTCCGAGACGACTGACGGCACGCCGGTGGACGACGGCGAGGCTTCCGCGATGGCCGCGGGGCCGGGCACCGGGAGCGGGACTCCCTTCGGCGCGAACCACGAGCCGACGACCGACCCGACGAGGACGCCGAGCATGATGACCAGCGGCACGAGCGGCGGCAGAGGCATAGCACGGCCGCGCATCGCCGGCTTCAGCCGCGTGGTCGTTGGGAGGTCCCGGGTCTCAGGGCGCTCGTCCATCTGATCTCGCTCCGACGGCGTGGCGGCCGCTCCCCATCCCGCGGACGGGGTGGCCGGGCGCTAGCCGGTCCGGGCGATGATCGCCGACATGGCCTTGATCCCCTGGTCGGTCCAGTTGATGAGGGAGACGTGGGTGACCATCGAATCGGATCCTCCGTGGCGCCGACCTGGGACGCGACGCGCTCGCGCTACCGTGCTCGCTCCCGAGGCACCGGTCCAGAGGGTTATCCACAACTTCGCGTTCCTCGGCGCCCGGCGGCTGCTACGCAGCTCGCTGAACGGGTGGATCGTATCCGAGGAACCAACGACGGCCCTCCGGGACTCGCCGGAGGGCCGTCGCTCCATTCAGATCGGCGTGCCGTGCCGCCGTGCCTCGAGTCGCACGACGGGGCCACGCCAGCGATGACGCGTCGTCGGGCGCTAGTTCCCGAGCGGGGTGCCGACGAGGTAGGAGGCCTGCGAGACGACGGCGCACAGGAACTCGATCCCAGAGTCGACCTGGATGACATAGCCGGAGGCCTTGGCCGCGTCGAGCTGGTCCTCCGTCGTGATGTGGCTCACGGGGGCGTCTGGCGTGAACAGCTCGAGATAGACATGCCATGGCACATTGAAGTCGCCATTGCCGGCGGGAACGGACACGAGGTGGTCGTGGCCCGGGATCGCGAGTGGGTCGCTGCCATAGACCGGTCCCATGATCTGCGTGGCCGCCTGAGCGATGCCAAGGGCGTGGTCGGGGCAGTTGCCCGGGTTGGCCCCCATGCAGTTGAACGTGCCGGCCGTGCCGGGCGGATAGACCACGAGATAGAGCGGTGCGACCGAGTGCGCGTTGGTGTGGCTCGGGAATGGGGCCTTGTTCGGAGTGGCCAGGTAGACGATGTTGCCGGTGGCATCGTCGTAGGCCGGCTCGACGGTCACCTGACCGTGCTGTCGCTCGCCGGTGGGCGTCGATGCAAGGACGGGCGTAGCGGCGAGGCATGCGGCGATCGCCAGGGCGACGGCAACGACGGCTCGGGTACGGCGGGGACGCGGGGACACGGATCGACCTCCTTCCCCCCGTAGCCATTCACCCCGGTAAGGCCATGACGGTGCCGCGCACGATGCACCACCCCGTGCCGAAGGTCACAGTTCTTTGGGTCCTTCGGCACTATGCGGCCTTGTGTCCTCTTATATCAGACACACGCTCGACCTGCATCCATGGCGGAAGGCTCCGTTGCATCGGCGCACCGGACCGCGATGGCCGGGTCGTCAGCGAGTCGCGGACGGGAGGGGACGTGACCGCGACCTTCGGCGAGGGTGCGTCGATAGGGCCAACCGCTCGGCTCCGGTGGGCTGGCGCTTGGACCGTCCCCGCAAGGGCCGTTGGTCGTCGGCCAGGGCGGCAGGTGACCTCAGCATCAGGGAGCGTCCACCAAGACTCGGACCTCTCGCGGGGCGCACAGGTTACGAATGAACCCCGAGGCCCCGGTGATACTCGAATCCAGTAGGCAGCCGTTCGGGAGGTGCGCGTGGAGACCGGACTCATCGAACGGGCCCGGAATGGTGACGTGGAGGCCTTCGACGCGCTGATCGGACACAGGGTCGAGGCGATGTTGCGAACGGCGGTGGCGATCATCGGCGATCCAGAGGAGGCTCGTGAGGCCACCCAGGAGTCGCTCCTGACGATCTGGAAGGAGCTTCCGACCCTCAGGATCGACGACCGGTTCGATGCCTGGGCCGGCCGGATCCTCGTCAACCATTGTCGCCTCGCTCTCAAACGTCGCGGTCGACGCGCGGGCCGTGAGGTCCGGCTCGATGGCTCCTCGCAGTCTGACTCGGCGGCGACCGCCGGGTCAGATGAGCTCTTCGACCGGCGCGAACCCCTCGAGCGGGCCTTCGAGCAGCTGGACCCCGACGACCGCGTGCTCCTTGTCCTGCACCACCTCGAGGGTCTCCAAGTAGCCCAGATCGCCGCTCGCCTCGAGATCCCGATCGGCACAGCCAAGTCGCGCCTGTTCAGCGCGCGGCGTGCCCTCGAGCGTGCACTGGAGGCTGAGTCATGACCGTCGACGACGGGGACATCCGGTCACTGCTCCTCTCTCGTGCCGATCGGGCGGACGCCCACGGACTCCGCATGGCTGCGGTCGAAGCCGCTCGGGCGACGCCCCAACTTCGTCCGCTGGTTCGACTCTCATCCCTGACGCGCCGAACGTGGCCGGTCCGAGCTGCAGCCGCGATCGCCGCGCTTGTCGTGGTCACCGGCGCGATCGCCTTGGTCATCGGACTCCGGCTGTCGGACCGGGACGGCACGGGCGTCGCGGTGGTCGGAGCATCCCCGACCGTTACGCCCAGGTCGGTCCCGACTCCGTCCCCGACCGACAGGCCGGTCACGGCCCCGCCGTATGTTTCGGGCTCCTGCCCGGTCACGCCGATCACGGACCTTGCGGGCGGCCTTGTACCCGAGGTCGTGACGGGAGGCATCCGATGGCGATGGGGACCACTTCCATGGGAGGCGGGGGTCGGCCAGAAGGTGGCCTTCGCCGAGACCTCGCCAGACCAGGTGTTGGACGCGAGCGCGATCATCGCGGAGCGGTTGCCGATCGAGACCTCCGAGACGCCCGTGAGCATCCGCTATCCGCGGGGAGGGGGTCCGGGCTTCGTCTTCGGCGTGGGTCTTCCCGAGCCCGGCTGCTGGCTCTTGACGGCCATCGGCCCGACCATTCGGAGCAGCGTCGTCGTTCAGGTAGCGCCGGCACCGGCGAATCCGCCCTCCGCCGAGTCGCAGAACGTCCCGACGGAACGGGCATCGCTCGTGCCACTGGCTCGATGCCCCACGAGTCCGCTCGTCTCCGGTGCGGCTGTGCGGACCTGGCTCGATGGGGATAACCGATGGCAGGATCCGGACCCGTCGGACTGGGTGGCGGGCGTGAAACGCAAGCTCGTCGTCTCTGGCGTCGTCAGCTCCCTGGCGCCATATGAGCTCGTCGTGGCGGCGCGGGTCGGGATCGTCGGCCCGCCAGAAAGCCAGCGATCCGCCTTCGTCGCGGACCGGCCGGTGTTCACCGCGCCGACGCCGGGAAGTGGCTCAAAGGCGATGGAGCTGATCCTTCCGACCGCCGGCTGTTGGGCGATCACGTACGTCGACCCCACGGCGACGTCGACGATCGTCGTGGAGGTCGCGGCCACCCCCTCGGTGTCGTTCCTCGGGCCGCCCGCGGTCGCGGACCGCACGCTGCTCCCCTCATGCGGGGCGGAGCGCTTCACGACGCCGGAGGGGCCCTGGAACGAGGCCGCGCGTGTGTGCTTCTGGGACGCCTACCGGGCCCAGCGCCCGGCCGAGTTCGTGAGCACGTGGCTGACGACCGAAGGCGACCCGATCACCTCGATCTACCGTGTCCTCGGCGCGGGCCGCGTCGAGATCTTCATCGACTCGACCCAGGATCGCTTCACCCCCGCCACTGACCGCGGCTGGCAGCGATTGGACTGCTCGACGCTTGCCACCGTGCAGTCGCCCGCGCCCGCGCCGGACTTTGGCCCGGACCACACCTGCGTGGCGACGCCTCTTCACTGAAGGCTCGTTGGAGTCTCCCGGGTCGGGTCGATGGCAGGCCCTTCCCGCTAGCCTCCGTCAGCGTGCGCGAATGTCACCCGCGATCGGCCACCGCGACGAGACTACGGAGCGATGCCGGCGGCCCGCAACAGCTTGACGAAATGAGCCGGCAGGCTGCCACCGCGCCAGGGCTGAACGCGATAGTCAGACGAGAACATCGGCAGGGTGACGATCCAGGTCGGCGGGCCGAACCAGAAGTCCGTCACGCCGAATGGGGCGAAGGCGACCAAGGCCTCGAAGTCGCCGCCAAGTTGAGCCGGGCGGTCGGGATCTAAGGTGGCCGTGACGGCGACGGGCGAGCCGGCCATCGCCGGGACCCGCCTGATCACCTGGGCGATGACTTCCTCGCAGATGTCCGGGGAGAGGTTCCCGCAATCGTGTCGTTGGGGGATCGCAGCGATCGGCGAAGGGACTCCGCCGGGCGTAGCCGGTCCACACGCGAGGACGACGAGCGCGACGACCGACAGGAGAGCACGGCGTATTCGCATGACCTGGACGACGTTCGAGGTGGCCGGTTCGTTCCGGGTGACCGCAGGCTCGGCCAGAGATAGCCCCTTGTTAAGCATGTTCGATGAGGGTCGCACCAGTCAGGGTCCGCCAATGTCACCAGCTAGGCTTGTACTGGGGCCCGGCACCCTCGCGAGCGGCGATACGTCGCAGTAATGCCGACGCGGACTCTCGTGCCACGCCTAGTGTGGGTAGGTCGCCAGTGGGTGGCACCCGCCGACGCCACAGTCGACGCCTGAAGCATGCCGCGAGCTGTCGGCGAGATCGAAGACGACGACAAAGACCTGCCCACTCCGGGCATGCGGGATGCTCGGATCAAAGAGCGCGGGGCTCTGGAGATCTTCGTGGTACGGCGACGCGCCGACGATATTGGCGTGGCCAGGGTCTCGCTCGTCGAGGGCTGAGCGAGCCAACGCGATCAAGTCATCGCACCGGTAGAAAGCCGTCCCGCATCCGACAGGCTCGCCGAGCGGGAACCCATCGATGATCGGTCCAACGGCGACCCGTTGTGTTACCGGGCCTGCGCACCCACCGAGCACCAGGACGAAGCACAGCGAGACCACGAGCCGCGCGCACCGCGAACGATGCGGCCGAGTGGGGCTCGCAGGCTCCTGAGCAGGCTGGTGGTTCATGACCTGACCCTAACAGGCGGTCCTCTTCGAGTCACTCGATGGAATCAGCCGCCGGCCATCACGCACCGTCGAGATCCATCACGTTGGCGTCGGACGGTGTTCGCCAATGTCACCCGGTCCGGACCATGCCTTGAGAGCGACGGATCGCCTCAAGGGGTCAGAACGACGGGGACCGGGAGTCCCTGCTGGACCTCGAGCACGGCACGCCCACCGAGCGGAGCGGCAAGCTCTACCGTGGCGGTGCGCCGTGCCCCGACGGAGGTGCAGGCGCCAAACAACGGTGTGTTGGGATGCCGCCTGACGATGACAACAACCGCCAGATCGGACTCGACCGCCTCGGCCGTGTAGTCCTCGCCGCAGGCCTGATCGCCCGGAAGCGGCGCACCGACGAAAGCGACCGTGAGCTCGCGTCCGCCGACCGTCCCGCTGGCCGAGTCGATCGCGAGACCGACGGGCGGATCGTTGGGATCCCAGGGTAGAGGGACGACGGTGACTGCATCAGCGATGGCCACGCGGGTCACCTTGACCGCCGTGCCCTGTACGGTGAACTCCCAGACTGGTGCCGTGGCCGGTCCGCGGCTCGTCTCGATCGGCGCGGTAGCCAGCTGTGCCGCCGTGATCCGCATCGCGGTGCAGTCGCCGCAGGGCGCCGAGGCACCGGCCCGGATAGCGGCGACCGCCTGCTGGGCAGAGACCACCGGCACCGTCGCGGTCGTGCCGTCCGGCCAGCGAACCTCGCCATCCGGCGGAGACTCGCTCGGCAGACTATCCGGCGCCTCGACCAATCCAGCGTAGAGGGCGCGCTTGTTGTTATCTCCGACGTCGACCTCCCAGTCGCCGGCCTGGCCAGTAAGTTCGCCGACGAGAACAACTGGCGACGGCCCGCCCGTCGCGGCGACGGCGTCGGCCCATCGGGCGAGCGCCGCGTCCGCCTGCAGCTTGAGCTTTGCCGCGTCATCGGCGTTGCCGATGCAGCCAGCCAGCGCGGCCGTGATGGCGAATGCGGCGACCATGACCAATAGCCGCACCTGTCGGACGGCGGAACCACGTGCCGGCTGCGCCATGCTGAAACCCTCAGCCGTGCGGGGTCGGTGGTCAAGTGCCAACCTTCTGCCTCCGCGGTCAAGCCGAAATCACCAGGTCGGGCTGGATGCCCGCAGCGCAGGAATGACCGCGGCTTAGGACGGCGCGGTCAGTCAGTGCGCGCGAATGTCACTGGTGCGGCGCGCGGTATCGTGGCGCGTATGCAACTCCTCGTTGGTCTCGTCGCCCTCGCCGTGATGGGCGTAGGCGGCTACGCCCTGCTTGAACAGGGAGGCGGACCGCAGGCTGCGGTCGTCGTTGTTCTGACCGGCCTCGTCGGGTATCTCGTGTACCGATCGCAGAAGGCGATCGATCACGCGCACGCGCTGGAGAGCCAGCTCGCCGCGGACAAGCGCCAGTCTTACCAGGCGTTCGTAGACCTGTGGCGCTCAATATCGTCGACCAGCGAGATCAATCCAGACCATGAGAAGGCGCTCGGCGACTTCATTTACGGGTCTCTACTGATCGGTTCGGACGAAGTAGTTCGTGCGGTCGGGGTGCTCAGCCGCCTCGGGACGTTGGGCGACGAACGGATTCGGGTTCCTGCCTTCGCGGATGTGCTGCTGGCCCTTCGAAAGGACGTCGGCTATCCGAACACGGAGTTAATGCCGGCGGAGCTCGCGGCCGTGGTCGTAAACGACATCGAGGAGCACTTGGAATGGTTTGCTGTTTGGGCGCCGATCCGCGCGGCGTGGCGGAAGCGGATCAGCGGCACAGGCATGGCGAGGAAGATCTCGGAAACCGGCGACCCGGAAGTTGGCGAAGGAGCTCGCGACGCGGGCCGCGCTGAGGGCGGAGAAGCCTGACGGGTTGCACCGCTGCCATCAGTCAGCGTCCCGGAATGTCACTCGCGACGGCCCCCTGGGCTCGAGGCTGGCAGGGTGAAGGTCTTGCAGACCTGACACCCGGCTCGCGCGTCGATCGCTGAGCGGGGCCCAGTCTGCAGCTTCAGCACAGCGTAGATTGGACTGCAGCGAGCAGCCGCCGCCCACCAGGGAGTTGCCGTGAACCAGCGAAGGACCCGCTTCTTCCTAGCCCTCACGGTGTCATTCGTTCTTTCGGCATGCGGAGTGGCAACGAACACGAGCACCTCGCCCAGTCAGCCGGTGACTTCGTCGTCCGAGCCCTCTTCGGTCCGGAGCCCGGCGACGACGCCCGCGACCAGTCCCTCGGCCACGCCATCCGGGGCGAAGTGCGCCAGTCTCCCGCTTGAGCCGCCCTACTACTTTCTCGTCGGCTGGGTTGGAGATCGCCTCGCCGTCATCGCGGAGACCTTCCCAGCGTGCAGCGCGCGGTACGAGCTCCGGTCCGTCGATCCGAGCGTGGGCACGTGGCGTACCGAGAACGTGTTCGCGACGGCCATGCCGGAACTGGGGGCAACTGACGGGCGGTCGATCGCGTTGCCCCTGGACGACGGGATCGTCGTCGTCGACGCGTCGGGCAAGACCCACACGGTCGCCAGGCCGTCGGGCGTCGCCTCCGACTGGGACGCCTATGGCCTCCCGGCGCTGCCAGGCGGCGGCTATCTCGTCGTCGGTACCGAACGACTGCTCCTGGTGGCCTCCGATGGGACCGCTATGACCTCCGATCCACTGCCTGCCGGCTACGTCGAAGTCGCACCGACGTCGGACCCGAACCGCTTCGTCCTCGCACCGACGGTCGACGCTCATGTCGAGTGGGGGCTCTCCGACCGCAGACCCTTCCACGCGTACCTGTGGGACCGCACGGCCGGCACACCGAAGCTCATCGCCGGGTCGGTGACCGGCGTGCAGCCGGCTGGGTCGGGGACGGGCCTGGCGTTCCTTACGTCGAAAGGGGCCAACGACACGACGACCTGGCTCCTCCTTGGGCACGACGGCAGCGTTCGGGAGGTCGCCAAGACCTCCGCGGCGGCGTGGCTCTCACCGGACGGGAAGCTGGCGGTGACGACACGAACGCCCGACCGACCGTCCCTCGAGACGCTCGTCGTCGATCTCAGGACGGGCCGGGTCGTCGTCGATGTCACCTCGCTCGCGGCGACTGGATCCGCGTGGAACGGTGATCGCGTGGCGATCCTCGCCCAGACCCAACTCCCGCGGACCGGCGAACCAGCCGTCTTCGTGGTCCAAGGAGCGGACAGCACCCGAATCCCGCTGCCCTAGCCTGGCCCCACTGACCGACGATCAGGCTGGGCGGCACCGGGGGACATCCTCGAAGCGGAGACGCCGCACACGCTGGCCCGTGACCACGACGTCAGTCAGCGTGCGCGAATGTCACCCGACGGCGCGCTCATCCGGCTGCCGCACCAGGTCCCAAGATCCAGGTGGGAGGGTCAGGGCGCCTTGACCGGCAGCCCGTCGCGGTAGCCCGCCATGATCATCACGGGTGTCCCGTCGACCACCCCGATCACGACGC
>JBGPFS010000058.1:0-12141 GCA_041483455.1 Candidatus Limnocylindria bacterium
ATGTTGCCGAGGACCGTGTCCGCCCCGTGCTTGGCCATGTCGGCCTGGACGAGGTAGCGGGTCAGCCGGCGGCGCGACCAGATGTCGCGGAAGCCCTCGGAGATGAGGCTCAGCGGTCCCGGCCGGACGGCGGCATGGACCCGCCGGATCTCCTGGGAGGTAGCCATACGGCCGGTAGCCTAGCATGGCGGCCCGTCCGCCCGGTCGGCCGCTCGGGGGCGCCACGGGCCGCTGGGCCGGGCCGCCCGGAGCCCCGGCCCCCGCGACGCGACCCGTCAGCCGGCGCGCCGTCGGGCGACCAGGAGCTCGGTCGAGGGACCGCCGCGGGCCACCTTCGTCAGGGCTCGATCGATCAAGCCGAGCACGAAGCCGTAGCGCCGGCCGTACCTCGGCTGGGCCTTGAGACGTGCCTCGAGCCAGGTCCACCAGCGGTCCGCGAGCTCGTGCCGCCGGCCGGCCGGCAGGTCGAGCGCCGGGTGCATCGTCACGAAGATGGGGAGCCTGCCGAGGATGTCGAAGCCGGCCCGGTCGAGGACCTCGGCGTAGGTGACGAGCGAGCGGCTCACCTGGTGGAAGCCGCGGAACGTCGCGTCGTGGATGAACAGGTCCGAGACGATGAGGATGCCGCCCGCCCGGAGGGCCCGCGCGGCCTCGCCGACGGCGACCTCGAACCGCGCGTCGTCGGTGATGTGGAACAGGACATCGAAGGCGGTCACGATGTCGGCGGAGGCGTCGCCGACCGGCCAGCGCTCGGTGGCGTCGGCCTGGGCGAAGCGGAAGCCGGGGAACCCCGCCCCGGGGAAGCGCTCCGCCAGCCGCTCCGCTGCGACCGCGGTGATGTCGAGGCCGACGAGCGAGCGCACTCCCCAGCGGGCCCAGTGCTCCACGTAGAAGCCCGTCCCGGGCCCGATCTCGACGACATCCGCCCCAGCCGGCCTGATCCGGAACCGGCGGAGCGCCCGTCCCAGGACGATCGAGCGCTGCCGGTACAGGGCACGGTTGAACGGCTCGCCCAGGCCCCGGAACCCGACGCCGGCCAGGTCGAACCGCTCCCGGAGCCTGGTCTCCCAGAACTCGGCCGGCCGATAGACGGGGGGCGAGCCGCGATCGCCCGCGTCGGCCGCCTCGTCGGCCGTCGGGTCGGCGGTCGGATCGGCCGGTGGGGTCGCCGGATCGCCGGAGTCGTCCTGCACCGACCCATCATCGCCCACGACGCGGCCCGCCGGGGTGCGTGACAATGCGGCCCATGAGTCACGATGGGCCGGCCACCCCCGTCGGCGCCGGCAGCGCGGAGGCCGGTCGCGAGATCACCGAGCGAGCTGCGGCGGCCTACCGGGCGAACCTGGCGCTCGAGCTGACCGCGGAGGCGCGCCGCCTGCGCGAGCAGGCGGCGGCTCGCGGCGAGCATGGCCGGGTCGCCTGGGCGTCGTTCCTCGCCCGCCGGATCGCTGCCGAGCCCTGGCTCCTCGCCCGCGTCCCGGGCGCCCTTGCGCGCCGCCTCCGCGGGACGGGCCGGCCCGGCCGGTCCGTCAGGGGAGCTCGCCACGCGGCCGCTCCAGCTTCGCCGCCCGGACGGATCCCGACCGCGGGGGACCCGGTCGACCCGAGGGGGCTGCGGGTCGCGATCGTCGCCGATGAGGAGCTTCGCCGGGCGCTGGAACCCGCCTGCCGGCTGGTAGCGGTCCGACCGGACGACTGGCGCGAGATCCTCGATCGCGATCGCCCGGATCTCCTCCTCGTCGAGTCGGCCTGGCGCGCGAACCGAGGCGCCTGGCAGTACCGGATCGCCTGGTACGCCCACCCGCTGGCGATCGGCCTGGCGGACCTGCGGGCGCTCACCGTCGGCTGCCAGGAGCGCGGCATCCCGACCGTCTTCTGGGATACCGCGGGATGGCGCGGCGGAGGGCGCTTCGACGAGGCAGCCGCCCTGTTCGACGCGATCCTGACCGTCGAGCCGACGCTCGTCGAGGGCTACTCGGCGATGCCGGGCGGTCGGGCGCGGATCGTGGACGTCCTGGCGCCCGGGGTCGACGCGGCTGGCGCGGCGGGGCAGCGCGACGAAGGCGTGCCCGCGTCCGGTCGGGTCGTACCACCCGCGGCCCGTCCGGTCTTCGTCGGGGCGTTCGACCGGGCGGCTCCACTCGCCGACCGCGAGGCGCTCGAGCGACTGCTCGACGCGGCGGACCCACTCGGCCTGGAGATCCGCGATCTCGCCGGGATCGGCGGGCCGGACTCCGCCGGCTTCCCGGCGCGGTTCTCGGGCGCGATCGCAGCGCGGACGAACGGGTCCGTCTCGGCCATCCCCGGCTGGCTCCGCGACGCCGCGGTGGTCCTGGTCGATGCGCCGGATTCCGGCGCAGAGGCCGTGCCGATGCGGCTCCTCGAGGCGATCGCCGCGGGCACGCCCGCCGTGACCACCCCGAGCCGGGCGATCCGGTCCGCCTTCGGTGGCGCGATCCCGGGCGCGGATCCGACCGACGATCCGGGCGCCGCCCTCGCCGGCATCCTGGCCGACCCGGCCGCGGCCCGGACTCGGATCGCCGCGCTCCGGCCGGCGCTCGTGCGCGACTGGGCGATCGACGACCGCGTGCGCCGGATCGCCGCAGCCGCGACGGCCGCGGCCGTCCGCTCGACCTCGGCCGCGGCCACGGCTGCGGCGCACCTCGTGGTCACCGGCGCCACCCCGACCGCGACGGTCGCCGCTGCCACCCCCGCCGACCCGGGAGTCGTCCGGTGACCCGCGTCCTCCTCTACTCGCCGGCCAACCTGAACGTCGTCGACGGATCCTCGATCTGGGTCCAATCCGTTGCCGAGACCCTCCACGTCGGCCCGGAGGTCGAGGTCGTCCTGCCGCTCCGGGCGCCGGTCCGGCGCGACGTCATCACCGGGCTCCTCGAGCGCCTCCCGCGAGTCGAGCTCCTGGAGCCCGCCCGCGCCTCGCGCTGGCGCTCGCCGTACGGCCTGGGGATCGCGGACGCGCTCGACCTCATCGAGCGGCTCGACCGGCATCGGCCGTTCGACGCGATCGTCCTCCGCTCGTTCGAGCTGTGCCTGGCGGCCGTCGAGCGGCCGCGCCTGCGCGACCGGCTGTGGAGCTGTTACGTCCTGGAGCCCGAACGGGGGATCGACGATCCGACGTACCTGGCCGAGATGGCCCGGATCGCCGGCGGGTCGCGCTACCTCGTCGCACAGTCGGAGGAGATGCGTGCGCTCACGGAGTGGGCGGTGCCAGCCGCCCGGGGTCGGACGATCCTCCTGCCTCCGGCGATCCCGGCCGCCCCGGCCCACCGCGCCGACCCGGACCGGATCGTCCGCCGGCTGATCTACACGGGCAAGTTCCATCCGTTCTACCAGGTGGACCGGCTCGTCGAGGTCTTCGGCCAGCTGCGGGGCGCCCTTCCCGAGCTCGAGTTCCATGTAGTCGGCGACAAGATCCACCGGCCGAAGGACGACGCCGCGTATGCGCCGTCGGTCGAGCGGGCGCTCACGGGCACCCCCGGGCTCGTCTGGCACGGCGCGATCCCGCGGGACGAGGTCGAGGCGCTGGTCGCCCGGGGTGGCGTCGCGCTCAGCCTGTGGGACTACCGGCACGGGTCCCGGATGAACGACCTGGTGATCTCGACGAAGGTGCTCGACTACGCTTCGGTCGGGGTCCCGGTGGTCCTCAACCGGACGGCCGCCCAGGAGACGATGCTTGGCGCCGACTACCCGCTCTTCGTGCGTCGGGCCGACGAGGCGCTGCCGCTCCTCCGGCGCCTCTTCACCGATCCGGCGCTCTACCGGGCGGCCGCCGAGGCCACGTTCGCGGGCAGCCGGGCCTTCACCTACCCGGCCGTCTTCGGTCGGCTCGAGCCCTTCCTCGCCGGCCCCGGGCCCCGGGCCGACGCCGCGCTCCTCGACCGGGCCAAGCTTCCGGGCGCCGCCTGGAACGTCGGCCTGCTCGGGCGGCCCGCCGGCCCCGACGGGCGTTCCGCCGCGCGCGACCTGGCGTCGGCCCTCGAGGCCCGTGACGAGCGCTACCGGCTGGTGGCGTTCGAGCCGCCGGGCGACGATCTCGCGAGCTGGCTGCGGTGCGTCGGCCCGGTCATCGTCGCGCCCGACGACCCGGTCGCGGCGGAGGCCGTCCGGGCGGCCGGCTCCAGGCCGATCGCGCTCACGGATCCCGCCGCCGCGGTCGCCGCAATCCTCGGGGGTCGAACCTGATGCGCATCCTCCACGCCGCGAGGAACATCGCGAACCAGCCGGCCGACGTCGTCCGGGCGCTCCGTCGGCTCGGCCACGAGGCCGAGGTCTGGGAGTACGGCGCGAGCCCGTTCGGCTTCCCGGTCGACCGGACCATCCCGCTCAAGCCCGACGACCCGACCGTCTTCTGGCGGACCTTCCTCGAGTCGATCGAGCGATTCGATGTCGTCCACTTCCATTTCGCCCGGACGTTCTTCCCGAACGCCTACGGCGGCGTGCCCGCATTCTGGGACCTGCCGATCTACCGGATGCTCGGCAAGAAGGTCTTCTTCACGTTCCACGGCTCGGACATCCGGATCCGCCGGATCCACGAGCAGGTCAACCCGTGGAGCTACTTCAAGTACTCGGACATCGCCGCCGACGACGATCGGACCGAGAAGGTCATCGAGGCGATCCGGACCTATGCGAACCGGATGTTCGTCGTCTCGCCCGACTACCTCGACTTCGTCCCGGAGGCCGAGGTCGTCGAGCGGGTCATCGACCTCGAGGCGTGGCCCGAGCAGGCCCCGACCCAACGCGAGCGTCCGGTCGTCATCCACGTCCCCTCGCGGCGCGGGACGAAGGGCACCGAGTTCGTGGTCGAGGGCATCCGGCGCCTCGAGGCGGAGGGCGTCCCGCTCGACTTCCGGCTGCTCGAGGGCGTCCCCCACGACGAAGCCCG
This sequence comes from Candidatus Limnocylindria bacterium, assembly GCA_041483455.1. Taxonomy (GTDB): domain Bacteria; phylum Chloroflexota; class Limnocylindria; order Limnocylindrales; family CSP1-4; genus JBGPFS01. Next base: position 4,904 of record JBGPFS010000058.1, read on the forward strand.
CCGGGCGATCCAGGCGGCGGACATCGTCGTCGACAACCTGCTGACCGGCGATTACGAGGTCGTCTCGATCGAGGGGATGGCGGCGAGCCGCGTGGCGCTGGCGAACATCGGCCCGACCGTCGCGGCCGCCTACCCCGACGCCCCCGTCGTGAGCGCCGACCCCGACACGTTCGTGGACCGGCTGCGGGCGCTCGTGACGGACGTCGAGCAGCGGCGGGTGCTCGCCGCCCGGGGCCGGCCATACGTCGCCCGGATCCACGACGCACCGGTGATCGCCCGCAAGCTCCTCGCCTTCTACGAGCAGGAAGCTCCGCCGGTCCGAGCGGGCACGCTGCCGGACTGGTTCAGCCTGGACGACCGGCGGAAGATCGAGCGGCTCGAATCGAGGATCGCCCGCCTGGAGCAGGACCTGGCGGGCGAGCGCCGCCAGGGCGACCGATTGCGCGTCCGGCTGGGCCAGGAACCGCTCGGGCTCGCGGGGCCGGCGGACCCCCGGACGTTCGCCGCGCGCTTGAAGGACGCGCTCCCGGGGTCGCTTCGGCTCCGGCTCAGGAGGGCCCGGGCGGACGTCACTCACCGTCTCCGCCGCTGACCGCGCAAGCGGCCAGTGAGTCGCCGACCACGCGAGCGGCCGGTGAGCCGCCGGCCCGTATCATGCCCGCGATGCCGTCCGAACCTCCGCTGACCCGCCGCCCGATCTGCATGCTCGCCCACTCCTACTACGAGGAGGACCCGCGGGTCCGGCGCGAAGCCGAATCGCTCGTCGAGCGCGGCCGACCCGTGGACGTCTTCGCGCTCCGCCAGCCAGGGGCCGATCCCGACGAGGTGGTCGGCGGGGTGCGCCTTCATCGGCTCGACGTCCAGCGGCACCAGGGCGCCGGCCTGGGCACCTACCTGCGGGAGTACCTGGCCTTCCTCGTCCGCGCCGGCTGGGCCGCGGCCCGGGCCCATCGCCGGCGCCGCTACGCCGTGGTGCAGGTCCACAGCCTGCCGGACTTCCTGGCCTTCGCCGCGCTTCCGCTCCGGCTCGTCGGCGTGCCGCTCCTGCTCGACCTCCACGAGGCGATGCCGGAGTTCTTCCGGATGCGGTTCCCGCGCTCGGCGAACCGGGTGGCTCGCGCTCTGCTCCTGGCCCAGGAGCGCGCCTCGATCGGGCTCGCCTCGGCGGTCGTGACCGTCAACGACGCCCTCGCGGAGCGGCTCATCGGCGGCGGCGTCCGGCCGGACAAGGTGACCGTGATCCTCAACAGCCCCTCGCTGGCCCGGTTCGATCCGGCCCGCCATCCGCACCGGGCGTTCCGGGCCGACGGGACCCTCCGGATCGTCTACGCCGGCGCCCTGACGCCCACCTACGAGCTCGACGTGGCGTTCGAGGCCGTGGCCCGGCTGGCGGCCCTCCGGCCGGAGCTGGTCGTGGCGTTCGACATCTACGGTCGGGGCGATGCGGAGCCGGCGCTCCGCGCCGGGGCCGCCCGGCTCGGGCTGGAGCGGTCCGTGACGTTCCACGGCAGGATCCCCATCCAGGATGTCCCCGGGGCCATCGCGGGCGCCGACATCGGGCTCGCCCCGACCCGGCGCGACCCGTTCACCGACGTCAGCCTCTCGACCAAGATCTTCGAGTACGGGGCGATGGGCAAGCCGGCGGTCGCCTCGGCCCTTCCGCTGGTCGGGCGGACATTCCCGCCCGGCACGGTGACGGTCTACCCAGCCGGCGATCCGGACGCCCTGGCGGCGGCGATCCTGCGGATCGTCGACGAGCCGCTCGAGCGCGAGGCGGCCGTGGCCCGAACGCTCGCCCGGATCCGCGAGCTGTCCTGGGAGGGCGAGGCCGACCGCCTGGCGCGCCTCATCGACGTGCTGGCCGGAGACGAGCCCGGACGGTGAACTGCGCTACGATGGCGGGCCGTCAGGCCGGTGATCGCGCGGAGCGGTCCGCCGGGCATCCGGGACCCACCGAGTCCCCGCGAGAGGATCCTCCACCCGCATGACCGATCGGACCCGCTCGAGCTCGAATCGACCCCGCCGCGCCGGTGACGGCGGGGGTCGGCACACCCTGTACGTCAACCTCGCCCTCTTCGGCTCGGTCCTCATCGGCGTGCTCCTCTTCGTCGGCGCGCTGGCGGCCAACTACTGGAGCGACCACTTCACGGAGATCGCGAAGGTCAACGGGGTCTCGATCAACAAGGACCAGCTGGTCGCCCGGGCGAAGATCGACGCCTTCCGGATCGACTACCAGGTCCGCCGGATCCGCGACGAGGTGAACGCCGGGCGGCTCGACCAGGCGACCGCGGACCAGGAGACGTCGGCCCTCCAGCAGTCCCGCCAGTCGGTCTCCACGAACGCGCCGGAACGACTCATCGACGCCGAGCTCCAGGCGCAGCTCGCGAAGCAGCAGGGGGTCGACGTCACCGAGGCCCAGATCGACCAGCGGCTGATCGACGAGGCGACGACCACCGAGCAGCGGCACGTCTTCGAGATCACGATCCAGCCCGAGCTCTCCAGCGGGGCGACAACGCCCACGCCGGCCCAGGACGCGGCGGCGAAGGCGAAGGCCGACCAGGCGCTCGCCGACCTCAAGGGCGGCAAGGCCTTCGCCGACGTCGCAAAGGCCGCCTCGAAGGACGCCTACGCCGCGGCCGGCGGCGACACCGGCTGGGTGCGGTCCGACGGCGGCGGACTGGACACCGACCTCCTGGCGGCCGTCTTCAAGCTCGGGGCGAACAGCCTCACCGACGTCCTCAAGGGGACCGACGGGAGCTATCGGATCGGCAAGGTGACCGAGATCGCCCCGCCGTCGGTCGACGCTTCGTTCAAGCAGGAGATCTCCGACGCGGGCATCTCGAGCGACGCGTATCGCGCGGCGGTCCGGGCGGACCTGGTGCGGAAGGCGCTCGGCGACAAGATCGTGGCCGGCATCACCGACCAGCCGACCGACCAGCGCCGGGTCGCCGAGATCTTCCTCTCGACCTCGAGCTACCAGGGGCCGGGCGACCAGGTCAAGGTCCGCCACATCCTCTACACGCCGGGCGACAAGGACCCGAGCGCGATCGCCGCGCTGCCCTCGAACGACCCGGGCTGGGATACCGCCAAGGCGAAGGCCCAGGCCACCTATGACGCGCTCAAGGGCCTGACCGGGGACGCCCTGTCGACCAAGTTCGCCGAGGTCGCCAAGACCGACAGCAAGGACACGAGCTCGGGCGCCGACGGCGGCAACCTGCCCTACTTCACCCAGGGCCAGGTCGACCCGACCTTCGGTGCGGCGATCTTCCAGCCCGGCCTCAAGCAGAACCAGCTGCTCCCGCCCGTGAAGAGCCAGTACGGCTGGCACGTGATCCTGTACCTGGAGCGCCGTCCGGCGCCCGAGGCCCGGATGAACGCGCTCACGGTGAGGCTGGCCGCCGGCGCCGACTTCGCGACGGTGGCCCGGGCGGAGTCGGAGGCTTCGGACGCGAGCAAGGGCGGCGAGATGGGCTGGATCGCTCCGTACCAGATCGACGCCGCCAAGGAGAAGGCGATCTTCGCGGCCCCGGTCGGCAAGATCGGCGACGTCTACACGGCGTCGGACGGGCTCTACCTGTTCAAGGTGGAGGAGACGGCCAACCGCAAACCGGACGGCGACCAGCTCACGACCCTCAAGAGCTCGGCGTTCCAGAACTGGTACGCGGCCCAGAAGCTGCAGGCCGACATCAAGCGCGACCTGACGACGGCCCCCGCGAGCTGACGGCGACGGCCGATGCTCGACGCGCTGCTCGCCGAGGCCCGCCTTCGCTGGGGCCTCGATCCCGCGGCCGGGATCCAGGTGGCTGCCGCCGAGCGTCTGGTCGGGCTGCCGATCGAGGCGAGCCGCCCGCTCATCGTGGTGCCGGTCGCGCTGCTCGCGGCCGGCGGGGCCGGCGGGACGACGGGTCCGGCCGTCGATAGCCAGCCCACGGCGCCACTCGCGGGCCGGGCCGGGCCCGCCGGCCGCGATCCCGTCGGTCTGCTCGCCCGACTCTATCCGGCCGACCACCCGGTGGGCCGGTTCGGGGCCCCGCTCGGGACCACCATCGGGGCGCTGTCCACGGCGGACCTCGCCAGCCCGCTGTACGTCGGGCCGATCGCCCCCGAGCTCGCGGTCGCGGGCCCCTGGGCCATGCCCTGGATCAGCGAGCGGCTGCGCCGCCCGGACGGCTGTCCGTGGGACCGGGAGCAGACCCACGCCTCGCTGCGCAAGCACCTGCTCGAGGAGGCGTACGAGGTCTACGACGCGCTCGGTGAGCCGCCCTCGCCGGCGCTCGCTGAGGAGCTCGGCGACCTCCTCCTCCAGGTCGTCATCCACGCCCAGCTCGCCGCCGAGGCCGGCATCTTCGACCTGGCGGATGTCCAGGCCGCGATCGCCACGAAGATCGTCCGGCGCCACCCCCACGTGTTCGGCGAGGCCGAGGCCCGGACCGCGGCCGACGTGATCCGCCAGTGGGAGCGGATCAAGGCCGAGGAACGCGCGGACGCGGAGGCCGACGCCAGCGACACCGACGCAGCTCGCCCGACCGGGGCGCCGAAGGGCGCCCTCGGCGGGATCAGCCGGGCGATGCCGGCCCTTGCCGCCAGCCAGGAGATGCAGGAGCGGGCCGCCGCGGTAGGCTACGACTGGCCCACGGTCGAGGGGATCGTCGAGAAGGTCCACGAGGAGCTCGCCGAGCTGCTCGAGGCCGAGACGGACGAAGGCCGGGCCGAGGAGATCGGCGACCTCCTGATGGTCGTCGTCAACCTCGCCCGCCGGTACGGCACGGAGGCCGAGGCGGCCCTCCGTGCCGGCAACGACAAGTTCCGCCGCCGGTTCGGCAGCGTCGAGCGCCAGGCGGCCGAGCGCGGGGTCGCCCTGCGCGACCTGGACTTCGACCAGCTTGACGCGCTGTGGAACCGGGCCAAGCTCGAGGAGGCTCAGCGATGACGATCGGCAATCGGCCGCCCACGGTCCGCGCGGACGGTCGCGGACCGCTCGATCTCCGCCAGGTCACCCTCACCCTCGGCGTCCAGAAGTGGGCCGAGGGATCGTGCCGGATCCGGGTGGGCGACACGGAGGTCCTGTGCGCCGCCTCGATCGAGGACCGGGTCCCGCCCCACCTCCGGGGCAAGGGGCTCGGCTGGGTCACCGCCGAGTACTCGATGCTGCCGCGGGCCACCGCCGAGCGTTCCCAGCGCGAGAGCACGAAGGGCCGGATCGGCGGCCGCACCCACGAGATCCAGCGGCTCGTGGGGCGTTCGCTCCGGGGCGTCGTCGACCTGGCCAAGCTCGGCGAACGGACCGTCACGGTCGACTGCGACGTCCTCCAGGCGGACGGTGGCACGCGGACCGCCTCGATCACCGGAGGCTACGTCGCCCTCGCGGTGGCGCTCATCACCTATGGGTTGGAGCGGACGCTGATCGGCAAGATCGCCGCCGTGAGCGTGGGGATCGTCGACTCGGTCGCGCTCCTCGACCTCGACTACTCGGAGGACTCGCGGGCGGAGGTCGACTTCAACGTCGTCGGGACCGATGCGGGCACCTACGTCGAGCTCCAGGGCACGGCCGAGGGCAAGCCGTTCGACCGGGCCGGCGTCGACCGGTTGCTCGACCTGGCCCACCTCGGGCTCGAGCGACTGTTCACCGCCCAGGGCGAGGCCCTCGCCACCGTCAAGCGGTGACCTCGTCCGGGGCGGCGGAAGTCGCCCGCCCCACCGGGTCCGCGGCCTCGTCCGGGACGACCCGACCGCGCTTGCGGATCGTCGTCGCGACGCGCTCGACCCACAAGCTCCGCGAGCTCCGCGAGCTGTTCGGACCCGCGGCCGTCGAGCTCGTCTCGCTCGACGACGTCGGCGTCCCCCCGACCGACGAGCCCGTCGAGGACGGCGCCACCTTCGCGGCGAACGCCCGGCTCAAGGCGCGCTGGTACGCCCGCCGGACGGGCCTGCCCACCCTGGCCGACGACTCCGGGCTCGAGGTCGATGCGCTCGGCGGTGGGCCCGGCATCCGGACCCGCCGCTACGCCGGCGAGGACGCGACCGACGAGGACAACAACCGCAAGCTCCTGGCGGCGCTGGCCGGCCTGCGCCCGGAACGCCGCGCCGGGCGCTACGTCTGCGTCCTGGCGCTTGTCCTGCCCGGATCGGCCGGGCCGCGCGGTGGCCTGCCGATCGTAGCGGAGACGCGCGGGACCTGCCGCGGTCGGATCGCCGACGGGCCCCGCGGCGCGGGCGGATTCGGCTACGACCCGATCTTCGAGCCGCTCGGCGAGCCGCCCGGCGGTCGGACGCTGGGCCTCTACTCCGCGGCCGAGAAGCACGCGATCAGCCACCGGTCGAGGGCGGCGCGCCGGATGGCCGCCCACCTTGGGGCGCTGGCGGACCCCGGGAGCGCCACCCGCCCCAGGCACGGCGAGGCGGTGGGCCCGGAGCGCGGCCGATGATCCGCCGGATCTGCGTCTTCTGCGGCGCGTCCACGGGGACGGACCCGATCCACGTCCGGGCCGCGCGCGACCTCGGCCGGCTCCTCGCCGAGCGTGGGATCGGGCTCGTCTACGGCGGTGGCAAGGTCGGGCTGATGGGAGCGGTCGCGGACGCGGCCCTCGAGGCGGGCGGCGAGGTGATCGGAGTGATCCCGCGCCGGCTCGTCGAGGCCGAGCTGGCCCATCCGGACGCGACCGAGATGCGGATCACCGAGACCCTCCACGAGCGCAAGGCCCAGATGGCCGCCCTCGCGGACGCATTCATCGCCCTTCCGGGCGGCCTCGGCACCCTCGAGGAGCTGAGCGAGGTCGCGAGCCAGGCGCAGCTCCACCTCCACCGCAAGCCGATCGGGATCCTCGACGTCTCGGGCTACTACGAGGGCCTGCTCGCTCATCTCGACGGGGCGGTCGCGGCCGGCTTCCTGGCGCCGGCCCACCCGGCGATCCTGCTCGTGGAGACGACCGCCGAGGCGCTCCTCGACCGCCTCGTGGCCCACGGGCCGCCACGTTAGCGCCCCTTCCGGGCACGCTAGGCTTGTCTCATGACCGCACCGACCCACGCGACCGACCGCCGCACCCTCTACCCCGCGCTCGCGGAGTTCCTGGGGCCTCGACCGGTCGCGATCTCGCCGGACAACGCCCGATCCGGTGCTCGACGCGATGCCCCGACGTTCGCGCGCTACGATGGCGTGCACGGGGCGTGGCGTAGTCTGGCTTAACGCACGGGCTTTGGGAGCCCGAGATCGTGGGTTCGAATCCCACCGCCCCGACCAG
>JBGPFS010000059.1:0-11904 GCA_041483455.1 Candidatus Limnocylindria bacterium
GGGACGTGGGCTTATCGGCCGGCGTCCACCGTGTCGTCTGGACGTCGAAGGACGGCGAGACGTGGGCGCGCGACCCGCGGCCCGACGGAGATCTGGGCCCGGTCCGGATCGACGGCCTCGTGGCGGGTGGGCCCGGGTTCCCTGCCTGGGGTGCCGACCCGACCGGGGTCTCGCCCGTGGTCCGAGCGTGGTTCTCCGCCGACGGGCTGAGCTGGGCAGTCGCCGACGGCCTCGGTCCGGTCCTCGGCGGCGCGCCGACCGGCATCCTCGGGTTCGACGGCGGCTTCGTCGCCTGGGCCATGCCCGGGTCCGGCGCTCAGGGCACGGTCGCCTGGTCGCACGACGGTCAGTCCTGGTCGTCCATGATCCTCACGGGCCTGCCGACCGACGGCAGCCTGAGCGGGGTCGCGATCGGGGCCGGCGGCCCCCTCATCGCCCGGTCCGTTCCGGGCAACGGGAACGGGACGCTCGCGCTGTCCGCGTCGGCGGATGGCGCCCGTTGGTCGACCATGACCGCGCCGACGCTCGATCCAAACGCCGATCCCGGCTCGATCCGGTTCCTCGGCACGCCGGTCGGGACATTCGCCTTCGCGGCCCAGGGGAACGGCGATTCCGGCCCGATCGCATGGCATCGCTCCAGCGCCGGCGACTGGATCACCGAGACGGGCCTGACCGGCGATGCCTCGGGAACGCTCCGGCCGCGTCTCTCCGCCGTCGGCGGGCGGGCGATCGTCGTGCTCGGCCAGTCGGCCGACGGCACAGCGTGGTCCGCCTGGACCGGAGACCTGCCATGAGCGTACGCCGTGGCTCGGGCGTCCGGGGTGGCGCGGCCCTGATCCTCGCGTTCGGGCAGCTCCTGGCAGCCTGCGCGGCACCACCCGCCAGTCCGTCCGCTTCGGTCGGCGCGGCGCCGACGAGCCCCAACAGCCCGCCGGCCACCCCGGCCCCGGCGGCGACCGCTTCCCCGGTTCCCGGCCTGGGCACGCTGTGGGGCTCGGTCGCGGGAAACGCCTCATTCCGCGACCGGTTCGGGCCCGTCGTGATGTCCGCGCTGGTGCCGTTCGAAGGCGGACTCGTCGCCGTCGGGCAGGCTGCCGCCGGCGGGATCGCCTGGTCGTCGCCGGACGGCCTGACCTGGTCCCGCCTGCCCGACGAGCCGGCCTTCGCGGGCGCCTCTCTGATCGCTGTCGCCGCCGCCGGTCCGGGCCTCGTCGCGGGCGGCGGTTCGATCTCCGCGGCCCAGACTCCCGGACTCTGGTGGTCGACCGACGGCCGGACGTGGACCCGGGCGTCGATCCCGACGGGCCGGGTCGGAGCGATCGACCGGATCGTCGACCTGGGATCGGCCGGGATCCTGGCGCTCGGCGGTGGCAACAACCCCGACGGCGGCTACCAGCCGATGGCCCTTCGGTCGCTCGACGGCCGGGCGTGGACGGAGCTGGCGGGGTTCAACGCGCCGGGCGACCCGGCGATGGGGGCGGCGACCACGTACGGGGGCCGGGCGATCGCCGGCGGCGTCGTTCCACCGGACACCTCGAGCACCACTGGCGGCCCGAGCACCGCCTTCTGGGAATCGACCGATGGCCTCACCTGGACGCGGATGGCGGCCGCGGATGGGATCGGCTCGGAATCGCCCAGGGCATTCGCGGCCGGGCCCGGCGGGCTCGTGGCTGTCGGCCAGGGTGGCGCCTGGCGGTTCGTCGGTGATGCGCGTTGGGCGGCCGTTTCGGACCTGCCCGGCGGTGGGCCGAACGCCTACCTGGCCGGAGTCGTCGGTGGCGCCTTCGGGTACGCGGCAGTCGAGGTGTTCGGGAGCGACCATCCCGTGACCCGGACCCTGGCCTCGGCCGACGGGGCGATCTGGACCTCGGACACGGCCGGCCTGCCGACCGGCGGCGAGCGCGAGCTGTTGTCCGACCTGGCGACGTTCGGCGACCGACTGGTGGCCGTCGGGTCCGACGGGTCGCACGGCGCCCTGGTCCTGGTGAGCCCGCCCGGGCCCCCGGCACAGGCATCGCCTCCACCGTCGGGCGGCGTCGCCGCGTGTCCGGCCGCTCCGATCGACCTGGCGACGATCATCGAGCTCACGCCCGCCGACCGGTTGCGCTGCCTCGCTCGGACCGAGTTCCACCTCCGGGTCTGGGTCACGAACCTCGGCGAAGGTCTTGGCGGGACCTGCGTGGCGAACACCCCGGCCTGGCTCTTCGAGTGCGCAAGGGGGACGGCGCCGCGGATCCAGCCGGTCCCGGGCCAAGCGTACAGCATGACCGTTCGCCTTCATCCCCCGCTCCCCGGCGACCTGTTGCCGTTCGACCGCTGGATCGACATCGTCGCCCGGGTCGACGACCCGGCGGCGACCACCTGCCGGAGTCCGCTCGGACCTGCCGACGCCGATTACCGCCCGCCGGCGGAGGTGGTCCTCGGCTGCCGCGAGGAGTTCGTCATCACCAGGGTCACGCCCGCGAGCGGACCCCCTTCCCCGACCCCGTAGCGGTCGGCGCCGGACCGCCGAGGAACGTCGCCGCAGGCCCGCCGGAATCGGGCGCTCCGGCCCGGGCCGGCACCCCGCCCGGGCCTACAATCGACCGATGAGCGGAACCTCCTCTCCAGACGGATCGACCGGGGGGCCCACCCGGATCGAGCGCGATTCCATGGGCGAGATGGCCGTCCCGGCCGACGCGCTCTACGGCGCCTCGACCCAGCGGGCCGTCCTCAACTTCCCGATCTCCGGCCGGCGGATGCCACGGGGCTTCATCCGGGCCCTGGCGCTCATCAAGCGGGCCGAAGCCGAGACGAACGCGGAGCTCGGCCTGCTCGACCCGGCGATCGCGGCCGCAGTCGCCGCCGCAGCGGACGAGGTCGCGACGGGCCGTCACGACGCCCACTTCCCGATCGACATCTACCAGACCGGGTCGGGCACCTCGACGAACATGAACGCGAACGAGGTCATCGCCCGGCTGGCGACGGAGCATCTGGGGAGCGGCGTCCGGGTCCACCCGAACGACCACGTCAACTTCGGCCAGTCCTCGAACGACGCGATCCCGACCGCCCTCCAGCTCGCGGCGGCGATCGCGATCGAGGAGCAGCTCCTGCCCGGCCTCGAGCGCCTGCGGGCTGCCCTCGCCGCGAAGGCCGACGAGTTCCAGCCGATCGTCAAGACCGGCCGGACCCACCTCCAGGACGCCACGCCGATCAGGCTCGGCCAGGAGTTCGCCGGTTACGCCGGCCAGGTGACCGAGGCGATCCGGCGAGCCCGGACCGCCCAGGCCGAGCTCCTGTCGGTCCCGCTCGGGGGAACGGCCGTCGGGACGGGGATCAACACCCACCCGGAGGCCGCGGCCCGCGCCTGCGCCCGGCTGAGCGCCCTGACGGGGCTCGCGGTCCGCGAGACGGACGGCCACTTCCACGCCCAGGCGGCGCTCGACGCCGTGATCGCGGCCCACGGTGCGCTCCGCTCGATCGCCCTCAGCCTCTGGAAGATCGCCTCGGACATCCGGCTGATGGGGATGGGCCCGCGGGCGGGGATCGCCGAGCTCGCCCTCCCGGAGACCCAGCCCGGCTCGAGCATCATGCCCGGCAAGGTGAACCCGGTCATCGTCGAGAGCCTCACGATGGTCGTCGCCCGGGTCGTCGGCAACGACGCGACGGTCGGCTTCGCCCAGACCGGCAGCTTCCTCGAGCTGAACGTGATGATGCCCGTCGCGACCGACGCGATCCTCGAATCGATCGGGCTCCTGGGGGCGGCATCCGCCAACTTCGCGGCCCGCTGCGTCGAGGGCCTGCGCGCGACCGAGCGAGGTCCGCAGCTCGTCGAACAGGGCCTGATGCTCGCCACGGCCCTCGCCCCGGTCATCGGCTACGACGAGGCGGCGAAGCTCGCCAAGGACGCCCTCAAGCGCGGCCGGACGATCCGCGAGCTGGCCCTCGAGCGCGGGATGGACGCTGACGAGCTCGACCGGCTGCTCGACCCGGCGAAGATGACCGAGCCGGGGCTCGGCGGCGGACCGGGCGGCGGCTGACCGGGGTCGGTATCCGCCCGGCCGGGACCGGGGCGCTACAATCCCGCCGATGTCGACACCCGCCTGGGACCGCGCCGCCGTCCTGCCCGACGTCGTCGACGGCCGGCCTCGTCCTGAGGTCGCGAGCCTGGGCCGCGGACTGCCGACGGTGGCCGAGCTGTTCACGTTCGCGCGCGACGCGGAGCTGCGCTTCTCCACGCTCCGGATGCGGATCGAGGAGCGGACTGCGACGGCCGCAGGTGAGCGGGACCGGATCATCGAGACGACCCTCCGCCATCCGGGCGACGCCCGCGTGCTGTGGTCGGACCCGGCCCTCGGGACCGCCGCCAACTTCGAGCTCTGGATCTCCGACGGCGCCACGGTCCGGACCTACGCGGCGGTCCATCGGAAGGGGACGCAGCGGCCGGTCCGGCGCGGTATCGCCGGCCTCGACGACCCCGACTTCCCCGGCATGTCCACGGTCTACCGCCCGCTGACGGCGCTCCCCACGGAGTCGCTGCCCGAGGCGTTCATCCATCCCGCCGGGTTCTGCCAGAACGTCCTGGCCACGGGCGCCTGCCATGTCGCCGGGACCGAGGACGTGTCCGGGCGCGAGGCGGTGGTCCTCGTGAGCGCGCACCCTCGGGCGACCGAGATCGCCGGCGATCGCCCGGACCACGCGTTCGAGATCGCGGTCGACCGGGAGACGGGCGTCATCCTCCGGCTCGTCGAAACGGTGGGCGGCGGGACCACCCGCCACGCCGAGGTGACCAGCCTGGTGCCTGACGGCTCCCTCCCGCCGGCTGCCTTCGAGTTCAGCTTCCCGACCGGGACGACCCTGGTCTACTGAGCCGGGGACCGCCGGCCCGCCGGCGGTCCCCAGGAACGAACGAGCCCGGCGGCGCGATGCCACCGGGCCCGTCGGATGCTCAGGTTCGGCCGTCCAGCGGCCGGCTCAGCCGAGGGTCAGATGATCTCGAGTTCGCGCTCGATCGCCGCGAGCTCGTCGGCGGACCCCTGGACCCTGGGGCCCTTGAACCAGTTCTTCGCCGAGACGACCCACCAGAGCGATGCCCCGCCGAGGACGACCAGGAAGACGATGGGGGTGTAGTTCAGGTTCGCCCACACGGGCCCGTCCTGCCAGAACGGCAAGACCTGCGGGAGCATGAACAGGAAGAAGATGAACACCACCCAGAGGGTCGCGACGATCCCGATCGGCCGGCTCCAGCGACCGAGGGTCCAGGGACCTTCCACGAAGCGCTTGCCGGCCCGCAGTCGCAGGAAGACCGGCGAGACGTACGCGACGTACAGCCCGACGACGGCGATCGAGGTGACCGCGAAGTAGGCGACGGGGCTCCAGAGGTACGGCAAGCCGAGGATGAAGGCGCCGACGGCCGCCAGCCAGATCGAGTTGGTCGGAGTCCGGGTCTTGTGGTTGATCCGGTGCCAGAAGCTGCTGCCGGGGATCGCGCCGTCGCGGGCGAAGGCGTAGATCATCCGCGAGTTCGCGGTGACCGACGACATCCCGCAGTAGAACTGGGCGCCCATGACGATGAACAGGATGATCAGACCGCCCGTCTGGCCGACCGCGTCGATCCAGATCTGGGCGGGGGCCACTCCGGTCGCCGCCTGGAACGCGAGCGCGTGCGCGTAGCCGTCGATCGCCGTGCCGTCCGCGGCCTTGAAGGCCACGTCCGGGGTGATCCCGACGTTCATCGCGACGAGCAGGATGAAGCCGGCGATGATCGAGATGATCACCGACCAGATGATCCCGCGCGGCGCCGAGCGCTCGGCGTCGTGGGTCTCCTCCGACATGTGGGCCGAGGCGTCGAAGCCGGTCAGCGTGTACTGGGCGTTCAACAGGCCGATCAGGCCGACGTAGAGCGGGATGCCGAAGAGCAGCGGGCCCGGCCAGGAGAGTCCGGGGCCGGAGCCGGTGTTGTCGACGGTCTTGGAGAAGACCGTGCCGAGATCGGTACGGGTGTGCTGGTTGAGGACGACCGTCACGAGCACGATCGCCGCGACCCCGATGAGGTGCCACCAGACCGAGACGTCGTTGAGCATCGCGACCACGCGGATGCCGAAGGTGTTCAGCAGGGCATGGATGACCAGCACGATCCCGTAGATCAGGATCAGGTGGGGCGGGTCGGCCGGGAACCCGAACATGAGGTTCAGGAAGGCATTGGTGAAGAGCGAGAGCCCGAAGTCGATGCCCGCCGTGACGGCGACCTGGCCGACGAGATTGAACCAGCCGACGAACCAGCTCCACCGGGCGCCGTTCGCACCGGCCTCATCCGCGAGCTTCGCGGCCCAGTAGTAGAGGCCGCCGGCGGTCGGGTAGCTCGATGCCACCTCCGCCATCCCGAGGGCGACCATGGTGACGAAGAACCCGACGAGCAGCCAACCGAGGGTCATGTCCTTCGGGCCGCCCGTGTTCATCGCGAACCCGAACAGGGTCAGGCAGCCCGACAGGATCGAGATGATCGTGAAGGACACGGCGAAGTTGGAGAACGTCTTCATCCCCCGCCGGAGTTCCTGCGCATAGCCCAGCTGGTGGAGACGCTCGACGTCTCTCGATGGCGGGCTGCCGGTCGACCTGGAATCCATGCCTCGGGACCCTCCTCCACGACGTACGATGCGGACGCGCCGTATTAGGTGTCGCGCGCTCCCCGCCTGTCAAGGACGAATCTCGAACGAGACCGTCGCCGGAGGCCCGGCATTCGCGAGCGGCGGGCGCCCGGCCACGCTCTTTCGCATCGTGGTCCCGCCGCCGGCCGAGCGCTGGAAGGGTCCGCAACGGCTCCGGATCGCCAGGCCAGGAGGAACAGGAGATGGGCGATCGACTCGCCGGCAAGGTCACCATCGTCACGGGGGCCGGATCGGGGATCGGGCGCGCATCGGCCATCCGGTTCGCCGAAGAGGGTGCCAGGGTCACCTGCGTCGATATCGACCGCGACTCCGTCGAGGCGACCGCACGGGGGATCGGCGAGCAGGCCTTCGCGGTCGCGGCGGACGTCTCGGACCCGGCGGCCGTGCGGGCCTACACGGACGAGACGGTCGCCCGGTGGGGCGGCCTGCACGTGGCCTTCAACAACGCCGGGGTGAACATCCCGGGGGTCTTCCACGAGGTCCCGGACGAGGTCATCGACCGGACCCTGAACGTCAACGTCAAGGGCTGCATCTACGGCTGTCGGTACGCCATCCCGCACATGCTCCGGGGTGGCGGCGGCTCGCTCATCAACACGACCTCGGTCAACGGCATCGTGGCCGAGCCGTTCCTGACCATCTACGCGACTTCCAAGGGCGCGATCGTGATGCTCTCGAAGGGGATCGCGCTCGACTACGCCAAGCAGGGCATCCGATGCAACGCGCTCGCCCCGGGCTGGGTCGACACCCCGATCAACTACGCCCACGCCGAGATGCTCGGCGGCCTCAAGGAGGTCTACGCGACGATCGACTCGTTCCAGCCGATCGGGCGCCCGGGCGAGCCGCGCGAGATCGCCAACGTCGCACTCTTCCTGGCCTCCGACGAGAGCTCGTTCGTGACCGGCTCGGTCATCGTCGCCGACGGGGGGATGACGGCGAAATGACCGGCCGACGGGAACGGCAGCAGGCCGCCGCGGCCCCGCCGGCGTTGCACGGCGTGCGCGGACGCCCGGCGGCCGGGCCGCGCGCCCCGTAGCATCCGCCCACCGACCCGCGAGTCGGTCGGCCCTCCATCGTTCCGTGCACCACGTTCCGGGCCAAGTGAGAGGACGAAGATGAGCAGCTCCAGCCATGGCAGCAAGAAGCATCCCCGCCTCCAGGAGCTCGAGGGGATGGTCCGGGACGGCCAGATCGACACCCTGATCGTCGCGCTCACCGACATGCAGGGCCGCCTGGTCGGGAAGCGGGTCCAGGCGCAGGCCTTCCTTGACGGCGTGATCGACCACGGCGCCCACTTCTGCACCTACCTGCTGGGCACCGACATGGAGATGAACACGCCCGACGGATTCCAGCTGATGAACTGGGAGACCGGCTACGGCGACTGGATCGCCGACCCGGTCTGGGAGACCCTGCGGGTCCTGCCCTGGCTGGAGAAGACGGCGCTCGTCCTGTCCGACACGGTCGTCGAGGAGACCCGCGCGGAGATCCCGATCTCGCCGCGGACGATCCTCAAGCGCCAGGTCGCCGCCGCCGCCGAGCTCGGCTACGTCATGAAGGCCGGCTCGGAGTTCGAGTACTACGTCCTCAAGGACAGCTGGGACGAGCAGCATCGCAAGGGCTGGACCGTGCCCGAGCCGTTCGGCTACTACAACGAGGACTACCACCTCCTCCAGGCCACGAAGGCGGAGCCGCTCCATCGCCTCCTGCGCAACCAGATGACCGAGGCCCGGATCCCGGTCGAGTTCAGCAAGGGCGAGGCGGCGCCCGGCCAGCACGAGGTCAACATCCGCTACGACGAGGTCCTCGAATCGGCCGATCGGAGCGTGATCTTCAAGCACGGGGCCAAGGAGATCGCCTACCTCAACGGCTGGGGGATCACCTTCATGGCCAAGCCGGACCATCGCTGGACCGGCTCGTCGGGCCATCTCCACATGAGCGTCTGGAACCCCGAGGGGACGCTCTCGCTGATGAACGACGGATCGGCCGGGCTGCCCTACGGGATGAGCCCGCTGATGAGCCGGTTCCTGGGCGGGATGATGGCGCTCGTGCGCGAGCTGGCCGTGTTCATCGCCCCGAACGTCAACAGCTACAAGCGGTTCGCTGCGCTGAGCTGGGCCCCCGTGAACGTGGTCTGGGGCCGCGACAACCGGACGACCGGGTTCCGGGTCGTGGGCCGCGGCCAGGCACTCCACATCGAGTGCCGCTTCCCGGGCGGCGACATGAACGCCTATCTCACCTACGCGGCGATGATCGGCGCCGGCCTGTACGGGATCCGCCACGGGATCGAGGCGCCGCCCGAGTACATCGGCAACGGCTATGTGGCCACGGGCGTCGAGCGGATGCCGCGGGCACTCCACGAGGCGATCCGCTGCCTGGAGGCGAGCTCGGCCGCGGTCGAGATCTTCGGCCAGGATGTCGTCGACCACTACCTCAACGCCGCCCGGGTCGAACAGGATGCCTACGACGCGGTCGTCCACCCGTGGGACCGGGAGCGCTACCTGGAGCGCGGTTGAGGCCTCCGGTGGGGACCCGCCGGCGGGCTCGGATCGCGCGAGTCCGGCCGGTCGGCCCCGCCCGGTCCGACTGCCATGCGAGAGCGCGATCGGTACGGTAGGAAGTCGGTCGCCGAGACGTTCAGGGACGGCGTGGGCTGGTTCCCGACCCACCGGACGGCCAGCGTGGCCATCCTCGCCCTCCTGGGCATGCTCGCGATGCTGGCCGTCCTGCGCCCGGTGGGGGTCGGACTCGGCGACCTCCGGGTCGGCGACTGCCTGTTCGTCCGCACGTCGTCGGCCGGCGATGTCGGACCCGGCGCCCGGCCGGCCGGCGGCAGCACGGATGTCGGGCTGGCGCTCCTGGCCGGGGGCGGCTCGCGGGCGGCCTGCGACCAGTCGCACGGCCACGAGGTCTCGGCGGTGGTCGCCCTCGGTAACGACCTGGCCGACTCGTTCCCCGGGCGCGACGCCCTGCAGGCGCGCGTCACGCCGGCCTGCCTGGCGGCCTTTCCCGGCTACGTCGGCCGCCCGCTCGCAGGCTCCAGCTTCGTGACCTTCGGCGTGGCGCCGGACCAGGGCTCGTGGACGCGCGGGATCCGCTCCGGCGCCTGTCTCGTGGGACTGGCGTCGGGCGCCTTCTTCGGCTATCCGGCCCGGCAGAGCGGACGCTGACAGCGCGATGGCGACCGACGGGCACCGCTGGCCGGAGGGGGACCCCTCGACGCCTCCGGAGGCGCCCGCCCCGGGGCGACCCGAGCCGGTGCGAGCGGTCGATGGGGCCCCGCGTCCGGGGCTCGTCACCGGCGCATCCGTCCTGCTCGTCGTGCCGGGAATGGTCGAGCTGACGATCGCGGCGGCCCTGGCGCTGGCCCAGCCGGGCGCCGTCAGCACCGAGGCCGTCGTGGCCGGCGGATTCGCGACGCTCACGATGCTCCAGGGCCTCCGGACCTGGCGGGCCGACGGCTGGGGCGCCTCGCTCGCCGTGATCGCCGTCCAGCTGTTCGTCACGCCGCCACTGTTCGGCGCGACCCCGCTGGGCATCGGGGTCGTGGCGGGCTACACCGTGGCCCTCATCGGGCTCGTCCGCCACCGGGCCTGGTTCGAGCGACCCGCACCGCCCTGACTCGACGGAGTACCCTCCGGGGACGACCCCTCCGCCCGACACCCGGCCCCGACGGAAGGCCACCACTCCGACACGAGGACCCCACCGATGCGACTCCAGGACAAGGTCTCGATCATCACCGGCGCCGGCAGCGGGATGGGCCGGACCGCGGCCCTCATGTTCGCGGCGGAAGGCTCGAAGATCGTCGTGGCCGAGTTCAGCGAGGCAGCCGGGCAGGAGACCGTCCGACTCGTCCGGGAGGCCGGCGGCGACGCCAGCTTCGTCCGGGTCGACGTCTCGAAGGAGGCCGACGCCAAGGCGATGGTCGACCACACGGTCGCCACGTACGGCCGGGTCGACGTGCTCTACAACAACGCCGGGATCATGCCCGAGGCGGACCACTCGGTGACCGACACCTCGGTCGAGGTCTGGGACCAGGTGATGGCGGTCAACGTCCGGGGCACCTTCCTCGGCTGCAAGTACGCCCTCCCGGTCATGCTCGACCAGGGCTCGGGCTCGATCATCAACGTCTCGAGCTTCGTCGCGATCCTCGGCTGCTCGAACCCGCAGGACGCCTATACCGCGTCGAAGGGTGCCGTCCTCGCGCTGACGAAGTCGCTGGCGGTCCAGTTCGCGCCCAAGGGTGTCCGCGCGAATGCCATCTGCCCGGGCCCGGTCGAGACGCCGCTCCTCATGGACTGGCTGGTCAAGGACGAGGAGGCGAAGCGGATCCGGCTCGCCCGGAACCCGACCGGCCGGTTCGGCAAGCCCGAGGAGATCGTGGCGATGGCGCTCTACCTCGCCTCGGACGAATCGCGCTGGACGAACGGGACCGCGATGGTCGTGGACGGCGGCATCTCGGTCAACTACTTCTAGCCGGCCGCTCGATGGCCCGGCTGGCGATCGGCGTCGACATCGGCGGGACGGGGATCAAGGTCGCCCTGGTCGACCTCGACCGGGGCGCCTTCGCGAGCGAGCGGCTCCGGGTCCGGACACCCCAGCCCGCCACGCCCCAGGCGGTGATCGCCGCCACGGCCGGCCTGGTCGAGCGACTCCGCCGGCTGCCGGACGGGCGCGCTGTCGCCCTCGTGGGGATCGGCATCCCCTCGGTCGTGATGCACGGGGCGACCAAGTCGGCCGCGAACATCGACGATGGCTGGATCGGCTTCGCGGCCGAGCCCGCCTTCGGCGCGGCGCTCGGGCTGCCGGTCGCGCTGGTCAACGATGCGGACGCGGCCGGGCTGGCCGAGATGCGCTTCGGCGCCGGTCGCGGCCGGGACGGAGTGGTCCTCGTCCTGACGATCGGGACCGGCGTCGGGTCCGGCCTGTTCGTCGACGGCCGCCTCGTCCCGAACACCGAGCTCGGACATCTCCAGATCCGCGGCCGGGACGCCGAGCGGCGTTCGTCCGCGGTCGCCCGGCAGCGCCGGCACCTCTCCTGGAAGCGCTGGGCCAAGGACCTCGACGAGCACCTCGACACGATCGACCGGCTGCTCAGCCCCGACCTGATCATCCTGGGCGGCGGCATCAGCAAGGTCGCCGACCGGTTCCTGCCGTACCTGAGCGTGGGTCGGCCGATCGAGCCGGCCCAGCTCCTCAATGACGCGGGGATCGTCGGGGCGGCTCTGTTCGCCGGGGAGCGGGCCGGTGAGGTGCCGCTCAC
>JBGPFS010000060.1:0-11856 GCA_041483455.1 Candidatus Limnocylindria bacterium
CCTCGTCGGGGACATCTACTGGCACCAGGGCCGCTCGCCGGCCTACGGCGAAGGGATCACGTTCTGGGCGCTCGCCGAGATGGTCCGTGGCCGCGCCGGGATCGCCGAAGCGGACGAGCGGGCGTCCGCGCGCGGGAAGCTCGAGACGATGCTCGAGGACTACGTCGAGGACGAGGCCGAGCGGAAGACGCTGCGTTCCCCGCTGCTGACCCTCCTCGGCTTCGAGGAGGCGCCACTGCGCGAGCCCCAGGTCGCCTTCGCGGCCTGGCGTCGGCTCTTCGAGCGGATCGCCGAGCGGGGCCTCGTGGTGCTCGTCTTCGAGGACCTCCAGTGGGCCGACACCGGCCTCGTCGACTTCATCGGCTCGATCCTCGAATGGAGCCGGGGCCATCGGATCCTCGTCGTCACCCTCGCCCGGCCGGAGCTCCTCGACCGCCGCCCGACGTGGGGGGCACGGCAGCGGAACTTCACCGCCCTCCACCTCGAACCCCTCCCGGAGCCGGCGATGCTCCGGCTCCTCGACGGCGTCGCGCCGGGCCTGCCCCGAGCGTTCGCCCGGCGGATCGTCGAGCGGGCGGCAGGTGTCCCGCTCTTCGCCGTCGAGACGCTCCGGATGCTCATCGACGAGGGGCGGCTGGTGGAGATCGAGGGTCGCTACCGGGTCGAGGGCGACGTCGCGAAGCTCGCGATCCCCGAGTCCCTCCGGGGGCTCATCGGCGCCCGCGTCGACGGCCTGTCCGCGGCAGACCGGGCGCTCCTCCAGGATGCCGCGGTCCTCGGTCAGAGCTTCACACTCGAAGCGCTCGCCGCGCTGACCGGTCGGCCGCCGGACGAGCTGCGGGCGCGCCTCCGGGGCCTCGTCGAGCGCGAGATCCTGGCCGTCGACGAGGACCCGCGGTCACCCGAGCGGGGCCAGTACGCCTTCGTGCAGGGCGTCATCCGTGAGGTCGCCTACGACACGCTGGCGAAGCGCGAGCGTCGGGCGCGCCACCTGGCCGCCGCCCGCTACTTCGAGACGCTCGAGGGCGAGGAGATGGCCGGCATCCTCGCCAGCCACTACCTCCTCGCCCACCTCGCCACGCCCCCCGGACCCGAGGCCGACGCCCTGGCCGCCCAGGCGCGGGTCGCGCTGCGCGGGGCGGGCGAGCGGGCGACCGCGCTCGGCTCGTACGCCCTCGCGCTCGGTTACCACGAGCAGGCGCTCACGGTCACGACCGACCCGACCGAGCGTGCTGCGACCTGGGAGGCTGCGGCCCGCGCGGCCTATCAGGCCTTCCGCTTCGACGACGCCGAACGGAACGCCGGCCAGGCGCTGGCCTGGTACCGATCCGTCGGAGACCGCTCCGGAACCGCCCGGGCGGCTGTGCTCCTGTCCAACCCGTACCACGCGCGCGGCCGGACCGCCGAGGCGAGGGCGGCCCTCGAGTCGGCGTTGGCCGAGTGCGCCGAGGTGGCTTCCACGCCTGATGGCATCGCCCTCCGCGCGGAGCTGGCCCGGGTCCTCATGATGGTCAACGATCCCGGGGCCATCGATGCCGTCGAGGGGGTCCTGATCGCCGCTGAGCCGCTCGGCCTCGTATCGCTCGTCGCCGAAGCCCTGGTCACGAAGGCGTCGGCCCTCGATACCGCGGGTCGACACCTCGAGGCGATCGCTCTCGGGCGCGGGGCGATCGAGCTGGCAGCGTCGGCCGGCCTGACCAATACGGAGCTGCGGGGCCGTGCGAACTACTCGGTCTTCCTCTCGGCGGACAGCCCGCGCGACTCCCTCGTGGTCGCGCGGGCCGCTCGAGAGCTCGCCCGCGGGCTGGGCATGCTGGAGCACTACCGCTGGTCGAGCTGGCTATGCTGCGGGGGCGCATTCTCCCTGGGAGCGTGGGACGAAGCGCTGGACCTGGTCGCCGACCTCGAGGCGAGCGATGCGACCGGTGAGGACCAGGACGCGTTCGACCGGACCCGGGCCCAGGTCGCCGCCTACCAGGGCGACGCCGGATCCGCCGCCCGGTTCCTCGCCGCCGCGGAAGAGGTCACGCCGCCGGTGTCCCGCGCGGAGTTCCTGGCCTCGCGCCACATCGATCGCGCGACCGTCGCCGCATTCGCCGGTCGGCTGCCCGAGGCCTGCGACGAAGCGCTGGCAGCAGCCCGTCTCGCGCCCTATGTGACCATGACAGCGCCGGCCGCGCGCTTCGCGATCTGGCTCGGCGACCTCGATCGGACGCGCGAGGCCGTCGCCCTCGTGCGGGTCGCCATCGACCGAGGCCGGCATGTCGATGCGGTGCGGCGCAGCCTCGAAGCCGGCCTGGCCGCCCTCGAAGGGCGTCACGACGACGCCCGGGCCGACTACCGGACGGCCGCGGCGGCGTTCCGCGAGCTCGACACGCCGCTCGATCTCGGCCTCTCGCAGCTCGACCATGCGACGCTCATCGGGCCGACCGACCCGGAGGCCCGCGCCGCCGCCGACGAGGCCCGCGAGATCTTCACCCGCCTCGGGACGCCGCCGCTCCTCGAGCGGCTCGCCGCGGGGCTCGAGCGCTGGCGCGAGGACCATGGAGCGACGGCTCTCGGAGCGACCGAGCGACGCCCCGCGGCCCGGCGGGGTGCGGCTCCGCCGGCCTCACCGGCGCCAGCCGGGCCGACCGCACCCGAGGCGGCCGCGGAGCGCTGACCCGAGCCCGCGCCCAGCACCGTCGGGCGAGGGCAGTACAGATGGGCTACGCGTCGCTCCGGCTCGGGCTGGTCGGAACGACGGCCGCAACGGCCTCCGGGGCCGACCCGATCATGCCTGGCTGGCCCGGCGTCTCGATCCCGGCCCGGCGCAGGAACGGCACGGCCCCGAGTCGCCGGAGGATCGCGACGGCCTCGTCCCGGGCGGCCTCGGCGTCCGGATCGGCGGGCAGCAGCGTCGCCCGGTCGAGCTGGGCGAGCGCGATCCGGAAGGGCAGGTCCTGGGCCCGGAAGACCGCCAGGCCGGCCTCATAGTGGCGGCGAGCCTCCTCTGGATGGGCAGCCAGGGCGGCGGCCGCTGCGCGCAGGATCGCGAGCTCAGCCCTGACGAACCGGCCATGCGCGGCCCGATCCTCCATCAGCCCGATCGCCCGATCGACCAGCGCCCGGTCGCGCTGCCAGATCGCGATCCGGCCAAGGTAGACCGCAGTGGGCGACAGGTCCTGTCCTGGGCGAGCGTCCCGGACCAGCTGCTCGAACCCGGCGATCGCCGCCTCGTCGCGACCGGCGAGGGCATCGACTTCGGCGGTCAGCCCGCGGAGCGTCTCGACGACCTGCGGGTCGATGCTGTCGCCCACGAGTGCCCGGAACCAGTCCAGCGCGGCTCGCGCCCCGACGTCGTCGCCGCGGTGGGCGGCGATCTCGGCCCGGCTCAGGGCCGCGGCGGCCTGCCATGGGCTCTCGGGCACGATGTCCCCTTCGGCTGCGGCCTCCCGGTCGACCCGATCCCATTCGCCGACGAGCAGGCCCCAACCGCCCGCGTTCCCAAGGAGCGAGATCGCCCACGCCTGGTTGCCGATGTGCCGGGCGTGATCGACCCCGGCGAACGCGATCTCCATCGCCTCACGCGGATCCTCGACCCCAGCCCAGGCCGAGAGGTTCATCCGGGCCCGGAACTCGGGCGTCGTGAACCCGCCGCGCTCGGCGAACCGCAACGCCCCGTGGAGAACGGCGATCGACTCGTGGAACCGGCCGGCCTCGGCGACGGCCCAGGCCCGCGTCACCAGAAGGTCCGCGATCACTGCCCGGAGGTCGAGCCGCTCCGCCCGCGGGAGGATCCGGTCGATCATCTCGAGGACGCCGGCGGGCTCGCCGGACATCATGTTCGCCCGGGCGAGCTCGGTCGAGAGCCGGATCACCTCGGGCTCGTCGGAGTCGGCGCCGGCTACCTCCAGGCCGGCCGTCAGCTCGGCCCGCGCGTCCTGGGGCCGGCCCTCGTAGAGCAGGATCCACGCCAGCCGGGCGGAGCCCCGGGCGATCCCCAGCCGATCACCGCGCTCGCGGTGCCAGGCCAGCACGTCCCTGGCCAGCGCGTCGGCCCGGGCGATGTCGGTCCCCTGCCCCGCCGCGTCGGCGGCCCGCTCGCGGAGCGCCATCCGGGCCGCGGGGTCGGCCGCGAGGTCGGCCGCGCTCTCGAGGTAGTCGACCGTCCGGGCGGTCGCGTGGAGTGCGCTCGCCCGATCCGCGGCCGTCAGGAGGGCCACCTGGGCGGCATCCGCGAAGGCGGCCCGCCCAGGGTCGTCGCCGGCGGCCCGGAGCGCTTCCAGCCGGTGCTCGGCGACGATCTCCGCGAACTCGACCTCACCCCGGGCGGCGAACCAGTCGGCCGCGGCCGCGTGACGGGCCATCCGCTCGCGCCTCGAGAGGCGACTCGAGAGGACCTCGCGCAGGAGCCCCTGGACGAAGCGGTACTGGCCCTGCTCGGCCGAGCGCAGGTCGACGTCGAGCTCGAGCAGCTCCGCACGGCAGAGGGCCTCGAGGCTCAGCCGCAGGTCCCCCTCCGACCGCTCCATGGCGGCCACGAGCGCTTCGACCGTGAAGCTGTGGCCGAGGACGGCGGCATGACCGAGCAGGACCCGGTCAGGCTCGGGGAGGCCGTCGAGCCGGGCCCCAAGGAGGCCGGCGAGGGTCTCCGGGACGGCGAGCCGGCCCAGCTCTCCCGCCAGCCGGTAGCGGCCGCCGGTCTCGGTCAGGCGGCCCTGATCAAGGAGCATCCGGACCGTCTCGACCGCGTAGAGCGGGATCCCCTCCGCCCGGTCGCGGATGGTCCGGATCGCCGCCTGCGGCAGGCCGGGGACGAGGCCGACGAGGAGCAGCTCCATCTCGTCCGGGTGGAGCGGCCCGAGGTCCAGGGCCGTGAAGTTGCGCTGTCCCGCGCCCCAGGTCGGGCGACGTTCGAGGAGCTCCGGGCGTGCCAAAGTGACCACCAGGATCGGGCGGCCGCGGGCCCCGATGAGGAGGGCCTCGATGAAGTCGAGGAGCCCGGGGTCGGCCCAGTGGAGGTCCTCGAAGACGAGGATCGTCGGCGCCTGATCCGCCAGCCGCTCGAAGATCGCGCGCCAGGCGGCATAGAGCTCGGCGGCGTCGCCGGGCGGCATCGGGGCCAGCCCGAGCAGGCCGGCGAGCCGGGATTCGACCCGTTCACGCTCGTCCGTGTCGGTGATCAGGACCACCAGGCTCGACCGGAGCCGGTCGAGCGCGGCCGGCGGGTCGTCCGCCTCGGTGATGCCGAGCCGGCCCCGGACCATCTCGGCCAGCGCCCAGAACGCCAGCCCCTCGCCGTAGGCCGGCGAACGGCCCTGGTGCCAGTAGACCGTATCCGCCAGGCCGTCGATGTACTTCTCGAGTTCCCAGGCGAGGCGGCTCTTGCCGATCCCGCCGATCCCGGTGACCGAGACGAGACGCGGACGTCGCTCCCGGGCGGTCGCGTGGAAGAGCTCCTTGAGCAGGCGGAGCTGGTCGTCGCGGCCGACGAACGGCGGCTCGAGCCGTCCCGAGCGCCCGGCGCCCTTCCGACCGGCCACCACCCGTAGGGCGAGCCAGGCCGGGACCGCGAGGGCCTTGCCCTTGAGCAGCGTCTCGCCGGCCGACTCGTAGACGATCGCCGACTCGGTCGCGCGGACCGTCGCTTCCCCGACGAGCACGGAACCGGGGGGTGCCGCAGCTTGGAGCCGTGAGGCCGTGTTGACGAGGTCGCCGGCGACCATCCCCTGGCCCTTGGCGCCGATGGCGACCGCCGCCTCGCCGCTCAGGACCGCGGCCCGGGCCGCGACCCGGGAGCCGTCCGGCGCCGTGAGCCCCGTCACCGCGTCGACGAGATCGAGGGCGGCCCGGACCGCCCGTTCCGCATCGTCCTCGTGGGCGACCGGCGTGCCCCAGACGGCCATCACCGCGTCGCCGATGAACTTCTCGATCGTCCCGCCGTAGCGTCCGATCCGCTCGCGGGCGAGGCTGAAGTAGCCATCGAGGAACTCCCGGACGGCCTCCGGGTCGCGGTCGTCCGAGAGGGCGGTGAACCCAACCAGGTCCGCGAACAGGACGCTGACGATCCGGCGCTCGGTCGGCGCCGCCCCCGCGGCGCGACCTGAGAGTGCCGGATCCGCACCTGGCGGCGCTGAGGCGGCCGCGGCGTCCGGGCTCTCCTCGGGGCCGCCCGGTAGCGGGCCGCCGCACGACCCACAGAACCGGTCGCCCGGCTCGGCCGGCGCTCCGCAGCCGGGACAGGTCGCCGCGAGCGGGCTCCCGCAAGAACGGCAGAAGCGGCGTCCCTGGCGGTTGTCGGCCCCGCAGCGCTCGCAGGTCATGGTCCCTCGGATCGGCTGGCCGGATGCCGGGGAGGATAGCGCTCCCACGTCGCGTTGCCTATGGGCTCAGACGGCCGCGGGGGCAGCGTCTCTCGGCGGGGATCAGCCGCCGGGCCCGCTGCCCTTCGTCTGGCCCGATCCAGGGCGCCGTCTCGATCGGCGGGCCGGACGGTCGGCGGGTGGCGTCCAGCGCCCCAGCCCGGCGCTCCGCAGGTCGACCGATCGTGGATCGAGCCGCCCGGCGATGGGGACCGTGTCCCGCTCCGCCACGATCCGGGCGGCCTCGCCGAGGCGCTCGATCTTGCGGCGGGCGACCTCCGGCGACAGGTGCGCCAGGCTGCCCGACGGGGCGATCCCGACCCGGGCGAGGCCTCGCTCGCCGACGCCGGTCTCCCCGCTCGTCGCGGCGTAGAAGACGGCCCAGATCGTCGTCTCGAGGGCGTCCGGCGCCTCCCGTCGCGCGTCCTCCACGCCCAGCACCAGGCCGCGGAGCGCGGGAGCGCGGCGGATCAGGTACCAGTTGTCGGGGCCTGCGCAGAGGTCGAAGAAATGGCTCGCATAGGGGGCAGCGAAGATCGTCTCGGGGCCGGCCGACGTGGCATCGCCACCCGAGATCGCCAGCGAGAGGTGCGGAGCGTGGGGGCCGGCGATCCCGTCGAGCAAGGCCAGGTGGGCGGCCCGGAACGCCGCTCGATCGGCCGGGGTGCTGATCGCGGCCGCGTCATCCTCGTCGACCTGGACGAACGGGCAGCCCGCCTCGACGAGCGCCTCGAGCTCGGTCCGCAGGACCGTCCCGAGCCGGGACGAGTCGGCGCCGGCCAGCCGCCGACTCGCGCTGAACGGGCCGGGAAGCCGGGCCTTCACGGGGAGTGCATCCCCCGCCATGGCCGCCGTGGCCTTCCAGGCGCGGGCGAACCGGCCGGGGGGCACGGCGCCGGCCAGGAGCTGGGCGACCACCTCGATCGGAGCCGGG
Source organism: Candidatus Limnocylindria bacterium (assembly GCA_041483455.1). Classification (GTDB taxonomy): domain Bacteria; phylum Chloroflexota; class Limnocylindria; order Limnocylindrales; family CSP1-4; genus JBGPFS01. Next base: position 7,279 of record JBGPFS010000060.1, read on the forward strand.
ATCCGCAGGTCGCCGTCGGTCAGCAGACCGAGGCCGGCCGCCGCCTGCGCCTCGAGCACCGCACCGACGGCGCCATCGAGGTCCGCCCCCGGCTCGGGCGCGGGGTAGCCGCCGTGGAGGGTCGCGAACATCGCCGCCGATGGTACATGGCCGCGCCGGCCGGGCCGGGGACCGCCCGCCTTACCTGGCGCTGACGTGGAGCGCTCGACCGCCTGACCTGGGCGGGTATCCTCGCCCCGTGAAGACGATCCTGGTGGTGGACGACGAGCGCGCCATCGTCGAGCTGCTCCGGCTCTACCTCGAGAAGGAGGGCTTCGCGGTCATCGCCGCCCACGACGGGGAGACCGCGCTCGATCTCCAGCGCCGCCACGATCCCGACCTGGTCGTCCTCGACCTGATGCTGCCCCGCCTGGACGGGTTCGAGGTCTGCCGCGAGATCCGACGGCGCGGCGACACGCCGGTCGTCATCCTCACGGCCCGCGACGACGACGTCGACGCGATCGTCGGCCTGGAGCTGGGCGCCGACGATTACGTCACGAAGCCGTTCAACCCCCGGACGCTCGTCGCCCGCGTGAAGGCCGTCCTGCGGCGGGCTCGGGGAGGCGTCCGGACGGGAAGGCCGATCGAGGTCGGCTCGCTCCGGATCGATCCGCTCCGGCGGGAGGCGATGGTGGGAGATCGACGCCTGGACCTCCGCACCCGCGAGTTCGACCTCCTCGCGGCCCTGGCCCGCGACCCGGGGGTCGTCCTCACCCGCGACGCCCTGCTCGAGGACGTCTGGGAGACCGACTTCGTGGGCGAGACCCGGACGGTCGACGTGCACGTCGCCGAGGTCCGCAAGAAGCTCGGCGGGGACGGACCGCGGATCGAGACGCTCCGAGGGGTCGGCTATCGGCTGGTCCCCCCGGGACGCGAGCCCGGCCCGGAGAAGACAGCTCCCGGACCGCCGGACCCGCCGGCGCGCGGCGCCCCGCGACCGGCCCGGTGATCCCGCTCGTGCCGCGAACGCTGACCGGCCGCCTGGGGCTCGCCTTCGCGACCGTCGCGCTGGCGGTCGTCCTCGTCGGCGGCGGCGGCCTCTTCCTCGTCCTGCGCGACCTCCACCGCGAGGCGACCGAAGCCGGGCTCGTCGACCTGGCCGACGGCGTCCTCCCCCAGATCCGCCAGAGCGTCACGACCGGCGACCTCGCCTCGGCCCTGGTCGAGACGCGCGGTCTCCTCGAGGGGCGCGGCATCGCCGTCTTCGTGGCAGCCGGCGACGGGACGCTCCGACCGCTCGGCGCCGCGGCGATCGGTGGCCACGTGACGCCGCCGGAGGGGATCCGCGGTCAGACGACCCACGGGACCTCGCCGTTCGACGACGGCCTTTCCCGGTCCTGGGCGGCGATCACGATCCGGGCGGGCGGGGGTGTCCTCGGGCAGCCGCGCGCCCTCGTGTTCGCCGTGGTCGACCATTCGGCGGCGGAGGCGTTCGGCGACCTCCTCCGTACGAGCCCGATCGGGATCCTGGTCACCCTCCTCGTCGGCGGACCGCTGGCGTGGTTCCTGGCGCGGTCCGTGAGCGCACCCCTCCGGCGGCTGTCGACAGCCGCGCTGACCGTCCCGACGGCCGGCGCCGGTCCGATCCCGCTCGAGGGCCCACTCGAGGTCCAGGAGCTGACCGCCCGGTTCAACACCATGACCGCGGAGCTGACCGCCACCCGGGATCGGGAGGAGCGACTCCTGGCCGACCTGCGCCACGACCTCCGGACCCCGCTCACGATCATCGGCGGCTTCGCGTCGGCGATCGCCGACGGGACGGCGACCGGCGCCGCGGTCAGCCAGGCCGCCGAGACGATCGGGGTCGAGGCCGAGCGACTCGGCCGACTGGTGACCGAGCTCGACGTCCTCGGGCGGATCCGTGCCGGGACCGCCGGCCTGCGGCTCGAGCGGCTCGACGGCGACGAACTGATCGCGGCGACGCTGGAACGTTTCGCGAGTCGGGCGACCGAGCGGGGCGCGGTCATCGCGGCCGCGGCCCCCGACGGGCGACCGGCCGGCCTGCCGTTCGTCGCGGATCGCCTGGCCGTCGAGCGGATCCTCGGGAACCTCGTCGAGAACGCCCTCGCGGTCCTGCCGGCCTCGGGCGGCCACGTGTGGCTCGAGGCTCGCCCCGATCCGGCCGTGCCGAGCGCGACCGGTCGCGCAGGGGCCGGTGTCGTCTTCCTCGTCAGCGATGACGGGCCCGGTTTCCCGCCCGGTGGGACGGACCGCGCCTTCGAGCGCTTCGTCCGGGGCGACCCGGCCAGGAGTGGACCCGGCTCGGGTCTCGGCCTCGCGATCGTTCGCGGCCTCGCCCGGGCCCACGGGGGCGAAGCCATCGCCGAGAACCTCGGCCCGAGGGGCGCCCGCGTCAGCGTTCGGCTCCCGGCAGCGCCACCGGGGCCGCCCGCCTGAAGGCGGCACTCCGGGGGCCGGGGCGGAAGATCCGGTCAGCCCCCGGTGAAGCGGGACGGTCCGCTCCCGATGATCACCCCGAGCGCGGCGACGGCGATCACCGCGACGACCGCGGCCAGGCGCACGACCGGGTGCGCCCGGAGATCGCCGGCCAGCCCGCTCGCGGCGCTCGTCGACGTGCGCCGGGTCGGGACCCGACCCGGAACCAGCCAGAAGCCGAGCCACAGCCCGGCCACCAGCCCGCCGACGTGCGCCATGTTGTCGATGGCGCCACCGGCACCGAGGCCGATCGCGAGGTTGACCACGATCAGCAGCCCGATCTGGCCGACCAGGGCGCGGCTTCTCCGGTCCAGCTCCGGGGCGTGCGCCCGGAAGGCCGCGAACAGGACGCCGAAGAGGCCGAAGATCGCCCCCGACGCACCGACCGAGACCGCCGTCGGGTCCCCCAGGGCGAAGCTCGCCGCCGAGGCCGCGAACCCGCACGCCAGGTACATCGCCGCGAACGTGAGCGGCCCGTAGATCCGCTCGACGAGCGGACCGACGAGGAAGAGGGCGTACATGTTGAAGAACAGGTGGATCAGGTTGGCGTGGAGCAGCACGACGCTCGCGAGCCGCCACCACTGGCCACCGGCCACGGCCGACTTGTCGAGCGAGAGCGCGTCGAAGATCCCGGTCCCATCCGGGGTCAGGGCCGCCAGCGAGACCACGACCGTGATCCCGAGCACGAGGTAGGTGAGCGGGATCCCCTGCCGCCGCCGGTTCAGCGCGCCCCGGCCGCCAGGGCCGTCCGCCCCACCCGCAAGCCAGGCGCGGACGTGCTCGATCTCCGCCAGGTCGGCGGCGGGCGCCCGGGTCGCGGCCGTCCGATAGGCTCGCTCGGCCTCGGCGTGGTCGCCCCGGCGGACGAGCTCGGCGCCGATGGACCGGAGCGCCGGATAGGCAGCGGGCGTGTCGCCCACTTCGAGCACGCCCCGCCACGATGCGAGCGCCTCGTCAGCCCGTCCGAGGCGGCTCAGGACGTTCCCGGACCCGAGCAGGCCCGCCGCGGTGATCGCGGCCTCCGGGAACCCGACCACCCGGCGGTAGTGGCGTCCGGCCTCGGCCGACTGATCGGCCGCCAGCAGCGCGTCCGCCCGCGTCAGGTAGGCGAGCGCCGTCGCCCGATCGAGCGGACCGGCGAGCGATGGATCGGGGACGGCGCGGTCCGGTTGCCTGGAGTCGTCCGCGTCGTGGGTCGGGGGCTGATCGTCCATCCGCTCCGACGATAGCAGGCGGGTAGACTCGGGGCATGTGCGGCCGCTTCACCCAGCAGCGCCCGACCGCCGAGCTGGCGGCCCTTTTCGACGCCGAGCCGCTCGTCGACGACCCCGGCGGAAAGTTCAACCTCGCCCCGACCCAGGAGGCCGCCGTCGTGGTCGAGCACGGCGACCGGCGGGCCGTCACGGCCTACCGGTGGGGCCTGATCCCGGGGTGGGCCAAGGACGAGAAGATCGCCTCGCGCCTGTTCAACGCGCGTGCCGAGACCGTCGCGACGAGCGGCGCGTTCCGGGACGCCTTCCGGAAGCGCCGCTGCATCGTGCCGGCCGACGCGTTCTACGAGTGGAAGCGCGAAGGAGGAGGCCGGCTGCCCTACCTCATCCACCGGACCGACGGGGCGCCGCTCGCCCTGGCCGGGCTCTGGTCGTCCTGGCGGGATCCGCTCACCGAGCGCCCGATCCGCACGTTCTCGATCATCACGACCACCCCGAACGAGCTGATGGCGAGCCTCCACGACCGGATGCCGGTCATCCTCCCCGCGGAGGCCTGGGCCCGCTGGCTCGATCCGGAACGGACCGAGGTCGAGGAGCTCCACGGCCTGCTCGTCCCCGCCGCGACCGCGGGCCTCGAGGTATACCCGGTCCGACCGCTGGTGAACGACGTCCGCAACCAGGGTCCCGAGCTCATCGTTCCGGCCTGATCGGCGGGCCGGGCTGGATCCCGATGGCTCGGCAGCTCAGCTCGCAGCGGACCAGCCGGCCTCGGCGGTCGCGGCCGAGAACGCCCGCGCCGGGTCCTGCCCGCGGTCGAGCGCGGCTGCGTACCGGCCCACGACGCGCGCGAATGCGCCCTCCGGGTCGTCGGCGGGTGCCGCCAGGAGGGTCG
>JBGPFS010000061.1:0-11814 GCA_041483455.1 Candidatus Limnocylindria bacterium
AGATCAGCTCGCGAACCGCGGCGATGTCGCGGCGCATCTCGTCGTTGAGGGCCGCCTCCCGGTTGATCTTGTCGTAGGCATGCAGGACAGTCGAGTGGTCCCGGCCCCCGAGCTCCGCGCCGATCCGCAGGAGGGAGACGTCCGTCTCTTGGCGCATCAGGAACATCGCGATCTGGCGGGGCGTGACGATCGCCTTGTCGCGCTTCTGCCCGCGCAGCGCCTCGAGGCCAACCCCGTAGTAGTCGGCCACCGCCCGGGCGATCTTCTCGGTCGTGACCTGCCGTTTCTTCGGGTTGTACAGGACGTTCGAGAGGACCGCCTGGGCGAGCTCGATCGCGATCGGCATCGCGCCCATGCTCGCGTACGCCACGACCCGGTTGAGCGCCCCCTCGAGCTCGCGGATGTTGCTGACCACCTTCCGGGCGATGAACTCGATCACGTCCGAGCCGATCGGCACCGCCGAGTCCTCGGCCTTGGCCCGCAGGATGGCGATCCGCGTCTCGAGGTCCGGGGCCGTCAGGTCGGCGATCAGGCCCCACTCGAACCGGCTCCGGAGCCGCTCCTCGAGCGTGACGATCTGCTTCGGTGGGCGGTCCGACGAGAGGACGATCTGCTTGCCGTCCTCGTGGATGGCGTTGAACGTGTGGAAGAACTCCTCCTGGGTCCGCTCCTTGTCGGCGATGAACTGGATGTCGTCGATGAGGAGGAGGTCGATCCGCCGGTAGCGGGCCCGGAACTCGTCGATCTTGCCCTGCTGGATCGAGGTGATGAACTCGTTGGTGAACTTCTCCGAGGTCGCGTAGACGACCTTCTTGCGGGGGAACTTGGCGATCACCTGGTTCCCGATGGCATGCATCAGGTGGGTCTTCCCGAGGCCGACCCCGCCGTACAGGAAGAGCGGGTTGTAGGCGTGACCAGGTCGCTCTGCGACGGACAGGCTGGCGGCATGGGCCAGCCGGTTGGCCGACCCGACGATGAAGTTCGCGAACGTGTAGCGCGGGTTCAGGCTCGTCGCGCCGCCCTCACCGCCGACCCGGCTGGGCTCGACCCGGACGGGCTGGCTCGCCGCGTTCGCTGCCGGACCGGCCGACGAGCCGGCTCCGGCGCCGCCCTCGGCCGGGGTCGATCGGACGACGAACTCGACCTGGACGCTGTAGCCCACGATCCGGGCGAGCGTCTGGCTGATCAGCGAGCGGTAGCGGGTCTCCAGCCAGTCCTTGGCGAAGCCGTTGGGGACGCCGATCCGGAACCGGTTGTCGTCGACGTCGACCAGGCTCGTGTCGCGCAGCCACGTCTCGTAGTTCGCGGGCGACAGCGAGACCTGCAGTTCGCCGAGAGCGGCGCGCCAGACGTGCTTCGCGTCCATTCTGTCGATGTCGCCCTGTCAAGCTCGGGGGATGAGTGGTCGTGGCGGCGATAGCGAAGCCGGGGCCGAAGTTCCGTGGGGGTCGTGGTCGGCGGGGCTCGCGGCGCCCACCCAGGCGCTCGAGCGACGTCCGCTCCAGGGCTCCTCCGAAGGTTGCCGCCGCGCATCTCGGCGTCGGAAGCCCGCGAAGGATAGCACCGCGCCGACGGCCCTCGCAAGGCCAACACGGCAGGGGTGACGTATACTCCCTGGGAGTATACCTGCGACGGCGATCCGACCTCGTGTGCTCCCGCGACGCGCCGTCCGCCGGTCGCCGGAGGGTCATCCGAACGGGGCGCGATCGATGGGCCGTTTGACACCCCTTCCGGGCCGTCCATATACTCCACCGGACGTTGACGCGCCGTGCGCTCTCGGGCGCTCCGGCGCGTTCGCGTGCCTCTCGGGGCCGTTCGAACGGAGGTCCCGGGGCCGGATGGAGAGGATCGCGCGCAACCCCGATGAAGCAGACCTATCAGCCGAAGAAGCGCCATCGCGCCAAGGAGCACGGCTTCCGCGCGCGGGTGAAGACGAGCGGCGGCCGACGCGTCCTGGCGGCGCGCCGCGCCCGCGGCCGGAAGAAGCTGACGGCCTGACGAGCCCTCGCGGCACGCACCCGCCGCGGCTCGTGATGCTCTCCAGTCCGCGAGACTTCGCGGCGCTCCAGGGGGGAGGGACCGTCCGGTCCCACCCGCTCATCGTCGTCCGGTGTCGACGGACCGACCTCGAGACCACCCGGATCGGGTTGGCGACCGGGCGCAAGCTCGGGACCGCCGTCGCCCGCAACCGGGTCCGGCGTCGGCTCCGCGAGGCGCTCAGGGCGACGGCGCCATCGTTCCAGGCCGGCTGGGACGTCCTGATCATCGCCCGCCCGGCGATCGTCGACGCGAGCTACGCCGAGACGATCGAGGCGGTACGACGCCTCCTCCAGCGAGGGGGCGTCCTGGGAGGACCGACGACCGCGTGAAACGGATCGGGATCGGGCTCATCCGGCTCTACCGCGTCCTGTTCGCGTGGCTGCCGTCGAGCTGCCGGTACGAGCCGACCTGCTCGTACTACACGGAGCAGGCGATCGGGCGGTACGGCGTCCTCAGGGGATCCTGGATGGGCGCTCGCCGGATCGCCCGGTGCCACCCCGGACATCCCGGCGGCTACGACCCGGTCCGCTAGTTGAGGAACGACCGACCCGTGCAGGATCTCCTCCGCCGCCTTCGTCCGTGGGTCGGCCTCGCCGTGCTGATGGGCGTCGTCGTCCTCGTCGTGGCCGCCTGCGCTCCCGGCGCGCCGTCGGTCTCGCTGGCGCCCGGCCAGACGGCGGCCGCCACGGCGGTCCCCACCCCCAGCCCGGCCGCGATCGCGCTCCACCCGGTCACCCCGAGCGACCCGTTCTCGCTCCTCGCCTGGCTGTTCACCCCGATCTTCCAGGCCCTGTTCATCGCGCTCGTGGCGGTCCAGCAGGTCACCGGAAGCATGCTCATCGCGATCGTGGCCGTGACGATCCTGGTGAAGGTCCTGCTCATCCCGATCTACCGGCAGCAGATCGTCTCGACGAAGCGGACCCAGCTCCTGGCGCCCGAGCTCAAGGAGATCCAGCGCCGCTACAAGGGCGACCGGACGAAGCAGCAGGCGGCCCAGGCCGAGTTCTACAAGGAGCGGGGCGTCAATCCGGCGGCCGGCTGTCTGCCGCTCATCCTGCAGTTCATGCTCCTGATCCCGATGTACTCGGTCTTCAGCGGCGGCCTCCAGAACTTCGACCCGAATCACATGCTCACGGCCTTCGGGTTCCAGCTCATCCATCTGAATTGCGACCCGACGCCGATCATCGAGGCGGGCGGTCACGTGAAGCCGTGCATCGACTCGACCGTCTTCAGCGTCGACATGAGCCGCTCGGAAACGTTCCCGGTCTTCGGCTTCGGGGTCAGCATCCTGGCCGTGATCTCGGCTCTTCTCCAGCTCGTGCAGTCGCGGATGACGCTGCCGCGCCGCGATCCGGAGGCCGTGGACGACCAGAACACGAAGGTCCAGCGCCAGACGATGGTCTTCCTGCCCTTCATCTCCATCCTGTACGGCGGGATCCTGCCGGCTGGCCTGTTCGTCTACTGGATCGCCTCGACCATCTTCTCGATCGTCCAGCAGTACCTGATCCTCGGCTGGGGCGGGATGTTCCCGTTCCTCGGTTGGGATCCCGCGTTCGCGCGGGATCACTCTCCGCGCTTCCCCGTGGCGGTCCCCGTGGCCGACCCGACGAAGCGAGCACCCGACTCGGTGCTCACCGATTCCACCGAACGCGCCGCGCGAGCCGCGACCACGATCCGCCCCCGTGAACGGGGCGCCCGCCAGGGCCGACGAGGGAGACGACGCTAGACATGAGTGCCTATCAGGAATTCACCGGCAAGACGGTCGAGGAGGCGCTCAAGAGCGCCCGTGAGACGTTCGGGGTCGGGCTCGCGGACCTCGACTTCGAGATCCTCACGCCCGGCAGCCGGGGCGTCCTCGGGATGGGGGCGGAGCAGGCCCGGATCGTCGCGGCGCCCCGCGAAGCGCTCGGCGGCGCAGCCCCGAAGCGAGCGGCGGCCGAGGCGCAGCCGCTCCCCGCCCCGGTTCGCGAGGATCGCCCCCGGTTCGAGGATCGCGGGCCTCGTCGCGACGACCGCGGCCCGCGTCGCGACGACCGCGCGCCACGGCGAGACGACCGCCCGCCCGCCGCCCGCCCGCCCGAGGAGCGGGCTCCCGCCGACCACCCGGTCTCCGACGGCCCGCGCGAGGAGCGGGCTCCCCGGTCCGACGCAGCCGTCTCCCATCCGGTCTCCGACCGGCCCCGCGAGGAGCGCGCGTCCAGGCGGGACGACCGCGGCCCTCGCCGCGACGATCGACCCGGCCGCTCCGATCGGGCACCCCGCGGCGGTCCGGCGCCCGCGCTGACCGAGCGCGATGTCGCCGAGCTGACCGCCGCCCGCGGCTCGGTCGCCGCCGAGCGCGCCGACCTGGAGGCCGCCGAGGCCTCGCCCGAGGCGCTGGCCGCCGGCCAGGAGATCCTCGAGCGGCTGCTCGAGCTCATGGGCTTCGACGTCACGGTCGAGCTCCGCGATGGCGACACGAGCCGGCTGAACGTCATCGGCGATGGCGATGAGAAGGAAGCCCTCGGCGCGCTCATCGGCCGCAAGGGCGAGCGCCTGTCGGCGCTCCAGCACCTGGTCAACCTGATGCTCTCGCGCCGGATGGGCGACTGGACCCGCGTCCTCGTCGACGTGGAGGACTACCGCGGCCGTCGAGAGCGCCAGCTCGTCGAGATCGCCCGGCGCGCCGCCGAGAGGGTGATCGAGACCGGCAAGATGCTCCAGCTCGAGCCGATGTCCGCCCTTGAGCGGCGCTGGGTCCACATCGCGTTGCGCGAGCATCCGGACGTCGTCACCCAGTCGGTCGGCGAGGAGCCGAACCGGCGGATCGTCGTCCTCCCCCGCGCCTGACCTTCGGGCCGGCGAAACGACTCGAAGGCGTCGCGCGTCCCACGGTCGCGATCGGCCCCGAGACCCGAGACGGGTGGTTGGCCCTGCGCCTGCTAGGATGTCCGCCGAACCATGACCGCCACTGAATCGCCGCTCCCGATCAGCACCGCCATCGAGGTGGCCGAGCCGGCGCGCGGTTTGCCGCGGCGGCGTGTGGTCCTCTCGTTCGCCCTGGGGATCGCGATGGTCCTGGCGCTGGCCGCCGGCGGCGTTCTGGCCTACGAGAACGCGCATGTCGGGAAGGTCGCCACCGGAGTCCACCTCGGGTCGGTCGACCTGTCCGGCTTGACCCGCGAAGAGGCGGCGGTCCGCCTGAGCGCCGCGTACGCGGGGTTCGCGACCGGCAACCTCGTCGTCGGCTCGAGCGCCGGCGACGTCACGGTCACCTATGGCGAGCTCGGCCGGAAGGCCGACGTCGACCGGATGCTCGACGTCGCGTTCGGGGTCGGGCGGACCGGGGGTCCGCTGGAGCGGGTCGTCGGCGAGATCCGTACCCTGATCCGCGGGCAGGAGATCGCGCCGACCGTGACCTTCGACCGGGCCGCTCTGCATGCCGCGATCGCCAAGCTCGCCGCGGGCATCGACCGGCCGGCGACCTCGGCCTCGGCGGTCCTGGGCTCCAGTGGGTTCATCGCCACCCCGGCGGTCGAGGGACGGACGGTCGACCAGGCCGCGGCTGAGGCGGCGATCGTGGCTGGGCTCGATGGCATCGACGCACCCTCCCAGACCCGGATCGAGTTGACGGTCGCCACCCTGGCGCCGCCCGTCGACGATATCGGCGCCGGGATCGCCATCTCGCGCGCGACACGGCTGGCCCAGTCGGTCGTCCTGGCGCAGGAGAAGGACAGCTGGGTGATCCCGGAGGCCACCGTGCGCGGCTGGGTCACCTTCGGAACGTGGCCGGATGGCTCCTACGGGCCGCTGGCCGACGCGGCGAAGGTCCAGGCGAGCCTCCAGGCGATGGCACCCAAGGTCAATCGGGCGCCCGTCTCCGCCTCGTTCCTCGTCGGCAAGGACAACGTGGTGGTCGGCGTGACCCCGGCGCGCGATGGCCGGGCGCTCGACGTTGCGGGGACGGTGCCGCTCGTCGAGGCGGCGCTGATCACGCGGGCCAAGCTGGGTACCGACCCGAAGACGCCGATCGTGCCGGCCGTCACCAGCGTCGCGCCGGTCCTCACCACCGCCGAAGCCACCAAGGCCGCCCCGCTGATGAAGGCGATCTCCAGCTGGACCACCATCTACGTGCCGGGCTCCCACAACGGGTACGGCGCGAACATCTCCATCCCGGCCATGGCGATCGACGGCACGGTGCTGGCGCCCGGTGAGCGGTTCAGCTTCTGGAAGACGGTCGGTGAGGTCAGCCTGGCCAAGGGCTACACGCTCGGCGGCGCGATCGTGGACGGCCATTCGGTCGAAGGCAAGACGATCGGCGGCGGGATCTGCTCGACCTCGACCACGATCTTCAACGCGGCGCTGCGGGCGGGCCTCGAGATGGGCGCCCGCGCGAACCACTACTACTACATCAGCCGCTACCCGAAGGGCCTCGACGCCACGGTCTTCATCACCGACGGCGGCGGCGCTCAGGACATGACGTTCCGGAACGACACCAACTATCCGATCCTCATCCGGGCCTACGCGAACTCGCGGGCCGGGATCGTCCGGTTCACGCTCTACAGCGTCCCGACGGGTCGCACGGTCGCGTTCACCAACCCGATCGTGAAGAACTACCTGCCCGGCTACACCGTGACCCAGAACACGACGTCGCTCGCGCCCGGCGTCCGCTCGCAGGTCGAGTACGCGGCGGACTGTCAGGACGTCTGGGTGACCCGGTTCGTCCGAGACGCGAGCGGCAAGGTCATCCATACCGACAACTACTACTCGCACTACGCCCGGATGATCGGCGTGATCCTCGTCGGGCAGGCCCCGGCCCCCGCCCCGGTTCCGGCCCCGACCCCGTAGCCCAGCCCGAGCCGGTCCGCGTCGCCGGCCGGCGCCCGCGCGGCCCCACCGGGCGCTCGTCCACGCGCTAGCCTGTGGCCCATGGGCGATCGAGACCGCACGCTGGCCGCCATCGTCGATACGTTCGTGCCGGGCGGCGACGGGCTGCCCTCAGCGAGCGCGCTCGGCGTTCATCGCCGCCTGCGGGCCGAGGTCGCGGCCCTCGGACGTCCGCGGCTGGTCCGGGAGCTGGACCTCCTCCTCACCGCGCTCGACTCGCCGATCGGGAGCCTCGCCCTGGTCGGCCGGGCCGCCCGGTTCGCCTCGCTCCCCCAGCCCGAGCGGGAGGCGGCGCTCCAGCGCCTGGCCGTCAGCCCGATCCCGCTCAAGAGGACGGCGTTCCAGGACCTCAAGCGGCTGACGCTCCTGCTTGCCTACGGGATCGAAACGTCGCCGTACCGGGCCGCCACCGGCTACCGGCCATCGCTGCCCGATGCCCCGGACGTGAGCGTCCTCGACGTCCGCAGGCCCGTCGCGGGCGAAGTCGTCGAGGCCGACGCCTGCGTCATCGGCTCCGGAGCCGGCGGCTCGGTCGCGGCGGCGGTCCTCGCCGGGGCGGGGAAGCGGGTGATCGTCCTGGAGCGCGCCGCGCTCGTCACCGAAGAGCGGTTCGGCGGACCGGAGCTCGACGGACTGGCCGACCTCTTCCTCGATCGCGGCCTGGCCGCCACCGAGGACCGCGCCATCTCGATCCGGGCCGGCAGCGCCGTCGGCGGAGGGACGGTCGTCAACTGGAGCTCGTCCCTGCGCCTGCCGGACGTCGTGCGCGAGGAATGGCGAGCGGCCGGGATCGACGACGACCTCGACCCGCACTACGCGGCGATCGAATCGGCCTGCGACATCGATACCGAGGAGAGCGAGCGGAACGGGCCGAACGCGGCCCTCGAGCGGGGCCTCGCGGCGCTCGGGCTGGCGGGGCAGACGATCCCCCGGAACGTTCGTGGCTGCGGCGACTGCGGCCCATGCGCGGTCGGCTGCCGGCGAGGCGCGAAGCGCTCGACCCTCCGGACGTTCCTGGCCGATGCCTGCCGGGACGGCGCGACGATCCTGGACGGCTCGGAGGCCCGCCGGATCCTCGTTCGGTCCGGGACGGTCGAGGGGGTCGTGGCTGCGGTCCCGGGCGGCGAGGTCACCGTCAGAGCCCCGCTCGTCGCCCTCGCCGGGGGCGCCGTGCTCTCGCCGGCGGTGCTTCTGCGCTCGGGGATCGCCCGCGATACGGCCGGCCGGAACCTGCGGATCCACCCGGTCGCAGCGCTCGTCGGGATCTACCCGGAGCGGCTCGATCCGTGGCAGGGGGTCCCCCAGTCCGTGATGTGCGCTGCATTCGCCGAGATCGACGGCGGCCACGGGTTCCGGATCGAGGCCGCCCCGACCCATCCCGGCCTCATCGCGTCCGGCTACCCGTGGTGGACCGCGGAGGCGCACCGCCGCGGTCTCGAGGAGTCGCCCCACGCGGCGGCGTTCATCGGGCTCGTCCGCGACCGCAACCCCGGCCGGATCGACCTCGCCCGGGATGGCGCGGTCCGGATCCGCTACGGGATCGGGCGGCCGGAGCGGGCGCTCCTCGCGAGGGCGATGGTCGAGCTGGCCCGGATCCACCACGCGGCGGGTGCACGCCGGATCGTCGGACTCCACACGCCGCCGCTCAACCTGGAGCCGGGCGGCTCGCTCGAGGCGTTCACCGCGGAGATCGAGCGGCGGGGCGTCGTGCCGAACCGGGTGCTCCTCTTCACCGCCCACCAGATGTCGAGCTGCCGGATCGGGACGGACCCGCGCGACTCCGTGGCCGATCCGGATGGACGCGTCCGCGGTGTCCGCGGCCTCTACGTGACCGACGCGAGCGCGTTCCCGACCGCGAGCGGCGTGAACCCGATGCTCGCGATCATGGCCCTTGCCCGCCGCACCGCCCAGCGGATGGTGGCCGGCTAGGAGAGGTGGTCGGGGGCGTGCCACACTTCGGCGGTGGAAGTGCGAACGCCCCGGGTCCTCATCGTCGACGACGAACCCCCGATCGTCGAGCTCGTCCGCGGCTACCTCGGGCGGGAATCGTTCGAAGTCGAGGCGGCCACGGACGGGCCGGCCGCGATCGAGGCGGTTCGGGCATGGCAGCCCGATGTCGTCGTGCTCGACGTGATGCTTCCCGGCCTCGACGGGATCGAGGTCTGTCGCCGCATCCGGACGTTCTCGGACGCCTACGTGATCATGCTCACGGCCCGGGGGGAGGAGATCGATCGGATCGTGGGCCTCACGGTCGGCGCGGACGACTACCTCGTGAAGCCGTTCTCCCCGCGTGAGCTCGTCGCGCGGGTCAAGGCGCTCCTGCGCCGGTCTCGCCGGTCGGTCGACGATCGGCGGGCGATCCCGACCGGCCTGGAACTCGACGTGGCCCGCCGGAGAGTGGCCGTCGACGGACAGCCGGTCGAGCTGACGGCCCTGGAGTTCGACCTCCTCGCCGTCCTCGCCCGCGACCCTGGCGTCGTCGTCGCACGGCAGACCCTCCTCGACCGGGTCTGGGGTTCGGAGTTCATCGCGGACGACCATCTCGTCGACGTCCACGTGGCGAACCTGCGCCGGAAGCTCGGCGACGACCCGGCCCATCCCCGGTTCGTCGAGACGGTCCGGGGCGTCGGGTACCGGCTCCACGAGGCGCCTTGATGCTGCCGCGATCGCTCCGGGCTCGGCTTCTCGTCGCGTTCTTCGTCGTGGTGGCCGCGGCCATCGGGACGGTCGGGGTCGCCGTGCTCCTCGTGGGACCCGGCTACTTCGCGGAGGCGATGGGCCACCAGCCGGGCGACCAGATGGGCGAGGCGATGGCCCGGGCCACCCAGATCGCCTTCGCGGACTCCATGCGCCGGGCCCTCGCGGCGGCGGCCGTCATCGCGCTCGTGACGGCCACCGTGGTCAGCCTCGCCGTCGCCGCCCGGATCGCCCGCCCGATCAGCCGGCTCGTCCGGGCCGCCCGGCGGGTCGCGGGCGGGCACTACGCCGAGCGTGTGCCGGACGACGAGCCGGGCGAGCTCGGCGAGCTCGCCTCCTCGTTCAACGAGATGGCGGGTTCGCTCGAGGCGACCGAGCGTCGGCGACTCCAGCTCGTCGGCGACGTGGCCCACGAGCTGCGGACACCCCTCACCACGCTGGACGGCTACCTCGAGGGGCTGGAGGACGGCGTGATCGAGCCGACGTCCGAGACCTGGCGGCTCCTGCGCACCGAGACCGGCCGCCTCACGCGCCTGGTGACCGACCTGTCCGAGCTCTGGCGAGCCGAGGCCCGCCAGCTCCCGCTCCACCTCGAGCCGCTGGACGTGGCCGCGATCGCGAAGGAGGTGGCCGAGCGGTTCAGCCCGCTGGCGGCGCCCCGCGGCATCACGATCGAGGTCCTCGCGGGGAGTGTCCTCGCCCGGGCCGACCGCGACCGGGTCGCCCAGATCCTCGCGAACTACGTGTCCAACGCGCTCCGCCATGCGCCCGACGCGTCGGGCGTCGAGGTGTCCGCCAGCGAGGTCGCGGGCCGGGCCCGCCTCGCGGTCTCCGACCACGGCCCGGGCCTGGCTCCCGACCAGCTCGAGGCCGTCTTCGAGCGCTTCTACCGGGTCGATCCGGCGCGAAGCCGGGCTGCCGGCGGATCGGGCATCGGCCTCTCGATCGTCCGCGCCCTCGCCGCGGCGATGGGCGGCCGGGCGTGGGCCGAGAGCGCGGGACCCGGCGCGGGCGCGACGTTCCTCCTGGAGCTGCCGATCGCCTGACGCGGGTCCTTGACCGGATCTTGAGGAAGGCTTGCGCCGACCACGACGGATCCGAGAGCCGGCCGCGCGACGCTCTTCCTGTGCTGCTCGTCCCTGATTGGGGTTCAGGCACGCAAGAGGGTTGGCGATGATGGCCGGCTGGACGATGGGCCCCGAGGCCTGGCTCTGGATGGGAGCCTGGATCCTCGCGCTCGTCGGGCTTGTCTGGCTGCTGGTACGCGAACCTCGGCGCTCCAGCCGCGACGACGCGCTCGAGACCCTTCGAGCCCGCCTCGCGCGCGGCGAGATCACCCCGACCGAATTCGAGCAGGCACGGCGCCTTCTCGAGTCCTGACCGAAGCTCGAAAGGAGCCGGCCAATGTGCGCCCCGACGGGACGCCTCGACCTCACCCTGGCGATCGCCGCGGCGATGACGAAGGAGTTGGTTCGATGACGACGAGGCAGACTGCGCGCGGTGCGGCGCGCCATCAGCAGACGACCTTCGAGAAGGCTCGACCCGCGATCTTCGGCCTGATCGTCGTCGCGGTCCTCGCGATCGGCGGGTGGCTCGCGTTCGGCGACTTCCTCACCCGGCCCGCCGTGGCCGCGGGGAAGATCAGTGTCCAGAGCTCGATGGCTGGCTTCACCCCGTCGGAGATCCGGGTCAAGGCTGGCGCGACGGTCACCCTCGACTGGTGGACCGAGGATGCCGCGATGCACCTCCAGAACGGGACGCACACGATGGTCGCCCCCGACCTCGGGCTGAACGAGGCCCTGCCGGCCGAGAGCCGGCGCGCGGTGAGCTGGACCGTCCCGAACAAGCCGGGCACGTACGACGTCTACTGCGACTCGTGCTGCGGCGGCAAGGACAACCCGCAGATGCACGGCAAGATCGTCGTGGAGCCGGCGGCATGAGTGAGGAGGCGACGCGAAGCGTCCTTCCGGCGTCGCCGCTCCTCTTCGGCTGGCCGCGTCCGGCGATCGCGCTCGCGACCCTCATCGTCAGCGTCGGACTCATCGCTTCGGCCTACGTCCTCGCGGTCCCATTCGATACGGCGGCATTCGGCGGGCTGACGGTCCCGACCGTCGTCGCATCGGGCTTCGCCGACGGGTTCAACCCGTGCGCGTTCGCGCTCCTCGTCCTGTTCGCGACGTACACGCTCACGCTCGTCAACGCGGTGACCTC
>JBGPFS010000062.1:0-11471 GCA_041483455.1 Candidatus Limnocylindria bacterium
CGCGACCGACGCCCCGGTCCGTCCGTCGTCGCGCACGCCGCCCCGCCAGGCCTCGTAGCGCGCGACGTTCGCGTCCTGGGCCCGGAGGGCCTGGTAGCGCGCCCACGGGCCGCGGGCCCGGGTGGTCCCGAGCGCGATGAGCGCGATCCCCGCGGCGATCAGGACCAGGTTCAGGATCCCCATCAGGCGGACCCTCCGGACTCCCCCGGCCCGCCGCCGAGTCGGGCCCGGAGCGCATCTCCGATCATCGCCGCGTTCGCCTGGCCGCGAGTCGCCTTCATCGCCTGGCCGACGAGGAACCCGATGGTCGGCTTCCCCGCCTGGTAGTCGGCGACCGCCTTCGGGTTCGCCGCGATCACCTCTTCGACGATCGCGCCGAGGGCATCGACATCGTGGATCTGGCGGAGGCCGCGCGCCTCGACGATCGCGGCGACCGGACGGCCCGTCGCCACGTGGTCCACGAGGACCTCTCTCGCGTTCTGGCGCGACAGGTCGCCGGACAGGACGAGCGCGGTGAGGCCCGCCAGCTCGGCCCCTGACGCGCGGCCGACCATGCCGTCGGCGGTCCGCTCGGTCGTCTCCTTGGCCGCTCGGCCGTAATCGCCGGTCACCAGGTTCGCGACCTCCTTGGCCGGCAGCCCCGGATCGGCCCCGAGGATCGCCTCGAACGCCCGGCCCATCGTCGGGTCGGCGACGATGACGGTGGCGTCGTAGGCCGACAGGTCGAGCTCGCCCACATAGCGCGCCCGCCGGGCGGCCGGCAGCTCCGGCAGCGCCGCGCGGATCGTCGCGAGCCAGGCCGGGTCCACCCGCAGGGGCGGCAGGTCCGGCTCCGGGAAGTAGCGGTAGTCGTGCGAATCCTCCTTGGACCGCATCACGTACGTCGCGCCCCGGCTGTCGTCCCAGCCGCGGGTGTCCTGGGTGAGCGTCTCGCCGGCCTCGAGCGCCGCGGCCTGGCGGGCGATCTCGAACTCGATCGCCCGCTCGACCGAGCGGAACGAGTTCATGTTCTTGACCTCGACCCGGGTCCCGAAGGCGGTGGCGCCGCGCGGTCGGAGCGAGACGTTCGCCTCGACCCGGAGCTGGCCCCGCTCCATGTCGGCATCGGAGACGCCGATGGTCCGGAGGAGGAGCTGGAGCTCCTCGGCATACCGGCGCGCCTGCTCCGCGGTCCGGATGTCCGGGTCGGTGACGACCTCCATCAGTGGCGCCCCGGACCGGTTGAAGTCGACCAGGCTCACCTTCCGGCCCGTCTCATCGGTCGCGTGGACGAGCTTGGCGGTGTCCTCCTCGAGGTGGGCCCGGGTGATCCCGACGGTGAACGGCCCGGCCGAGGTGTCGAAGGTCAGCCGACCGTGGGCCGCCAGCGGCAGGTCGTACTGGCTGATCTGGTAGCCCTTCGGGAGGTCCGGGTAGAAGTAGTTCTTGCGGTCCCAGCGGGTCGCCGGCGGCGTGGTCGCGCCGATCGCCGCACCAGTCGCGAGGACCCCCTCGACCGCCCGGCGGTTGATGGTCGGCAGGGCGCCCGGGAGCCCCAGGCAGACCGGACAGGTGTGGGAGTTCGGTGCCGCCCCGTCGTAGTCGGTCGAGCAGCTGCAGAACATCTTGCTGGCCGTCCGGAGCTGGCAGTGGACCTCGATCCCGACTACCGGCTCCCAGCGCTCGAGGACCGACGACCGCGGGATCGTCGATGCGGGTCCGCTCACCCGAGCAGGGCCTGGCCGTGGAGCAGCAGATAGAGGCCGTACATCGCCACCACCAGCCAGCCGACCGAGCAGCCCACCCGCCGGGCGAAGGTCCGGACCCGCGACCGGGAGAGCAGCGGCCGGGTCGCCTCGAGCGCCGTCCGGGTCGGGTCGCCGTCATCGGCGAGCGGGGCGATGGCCTCCCGGGCGAGCGCGTAGCTGCGCCAGCCGCCCAGCACGAGCGCGACCGTGCCACACGCCTCGAGGGTCCAGCCGGCGATCGGTCCCGGATCCATCATCGCGGCCCGCCCGCCGTCACGCGCCCGCGGGGGCGCGATGGCGCTCGACGAAGCGGCCGATCCTCCGGAGCGCCTCCTCGAGCTGCTCGTAGGAGGTCGCGTAGCACATCCGGACGTGGCCCTCGCCGGACGGCCCGAACGCCCCGCCCGGCACGACCGCCACGTGCTCCTCGGTGAGCAGGGCCTCGGTGAACGCGTCCGACGACAGGCCGGTGGTCGAGCTGACCTCGGGGAAGGCGTAGAACGCGCCCAGCGGCTCGAAGGTCCGCAGCCCGAGCGCGTTGAGCCCGTCGACGAGGAGTCGGCGCCGGCGGTCGTACTCGGCTCGCATCCGCTCGACCTCGGGCTCGCCGGAGACGAGCGCCTCGAGCGCGGCGTCCTGGGCGGTGGTCGGGGCCGACATGATCGCGTACTGGTGGACCTTGACGATCCCCTCGAGGATCCCGGCCGGGGCGGCGAGGTAGCCGACCCGCCAGCCGGTCATCGCGTAGGCCTTGCTGAACCCGCCCATGAGGATCGTCCGCTCGCGCATCCCCGGCCGCGCGCTCATCGCCCGGTGGCGGTAGGTACCGTAGGCGAGCCGATCGTAGATCTCGTCGGAGTAGACGAGCAGGTCGTGCCGGACGGCGATCGCCGCCAGCTCGTCCTGGACCGCGTCGGGCAAGACGGCCCCCGTCGGGTTGCAGGGGTAGCCGAGGAAGAGCGCCTTCGTGCGCGGGGTGATCGCGGCCTCGACCGCCGCCGGGTCGAGCGCGAAGTCGTCCTCGAGCCGGGTCGGGACCTGCCGGACGACGCCGCCGGCGAAGGTGATCGCGGGCAGGTAGGCGACGTACGACGGCTCGTGGAGGATGACCTCGTCGCCGGGGTCGCAGGTCGCCCGGAGAGCGAGGTCGACGGCTTCGGATGCCCCGACCGTGATGAGCAGCTCCGTCGCGGGGTCGTAGCGGACGCCGTAGCGCCGCTCCAGGTGGTCGGCCAGCGCCCGGCGCAGCGCGATCGTCCCGTAGTTGCTCGTGTAGTGGGTCCGGCCGCGGCGCAGGCTGGTCACGCCCGCCTCTACGATCCGTTCGGGCGTGTCGAAGTCGGGCTCGCCGACCCCCAGGCTGATGACGTCGCTCATCGTGGCCAGGATGTCGAAGAACCGCCGGATGCCCGACGGCGGGACGGCCCGCACCCGTTCGGCCAGGGCACGCTCGGCCAGCGGGGCGCGGACGGGGCTGGGAACGTCGACGCTCATCGGGTCGAGTATACGAGGATGCCGCGGCTCGACCAAGGCCGCGATGGCGCGTCCGATCGGACCGGGCGTCAGCCGCGGGTGAGGGCGTCAGCCGCGGGTGAGGGCCGCCGCGCGCTCGGCCGGGGTGGGCCCGGACGGCTCGTCGGCCCGGGCCAGCTCGGTCGGCTCGACGGATCGCCAGTCCGCCCCGGCCGTGATCGCCTCGTAGCCCCGGGCGATCTCCAGGAGCCGGGCCTCGCTCCACGGCGCGCCGATGAACTGGAGGCCCACCGGCAGGCCCTCGGACAGGCCGCACGGGATGGACACGCCGGGCAGGCCGGCCATGTTGACCGGCAGGGTGCAGGCGTCGTTCAGGTACATCGCCACCGGATCGTCCATCTTCGCCCCGAAGCGGAAGGCGACGCCCGGGCTGGTCGGCGCGACGAGGGCGTCGAAGCCGGCCGCCCAGACCGCGTCGAAATCGGCCTTGATGAGCGTCCGGACCTTCTGGGCCTTGAGGTAGTAGGCGTCGTAGTAGCCGGCCGAGAGGGCATACGTCCCGAGCATGATCCGGCGCTTCACCTCCGCCCCGAAGCCCTCGCCCCGGGTGGCCAGGTAGTTGCCCAGCACGTCGCCGCCGCGGCTGGCGCGCCCGAAGCGGATCCCGTCGTAGCGGGCCAGGTTCGCCGAGGCCTCGGCCGGGGCGACGATGTAATACGTGGCCAGCCCGTAGTCGGTATGGGGCAGGCTGACCTCCTCGACGATCGCGCCGGCCCCCTCGAGGGCCGCGACCGCCTCCCGGACACGCGCCTCGACGCCGGGCTCCATCCCCGCCACGAAGTACTCGCGAGGGAGTCCCAGGCGGAGGCCGCGCAGGGTCCCGGCCGCCGCGTCGTCCGAGGCGGGCAGGTCGAGCAGCGCCGCCGGGACGGGCTCCGGCGCGGAGGTCGAATCGCGCTCGTCCCGGCCGGCGACCGCGTGGAGGAGCAGCGCGGCGTCCCGGGCGTCGCGGGCGAACGGACCGACCTGGTCGAGCGAGCTCGCGAAGGCCACGATCCCGTAGCGGCTCACCCGCCCGTACGTGGGCTTCATGCCGACGATCCCGGTCAGGGCGGCGGGCTGGCGGATCGAGCCGCCGGTGTCGGTCCCGATGGCGAGCGGCACGTGGCCGGCCGCGACCGCGGCTGCGGAGCCGCCGCTGCTCCCACCCGGGACCCGGTCGAGCGCCCAGGGGTTCGCCGTCGGGCCGAACGCCGAATGCTCGGTCGAGGAGCCCATCGCGAACTCGTCCATGTTCGTCTTGCCGAGGATGACCGCGCCGACCGCGCGCAGCCGCTCGGTGATGTGGGCGTCGTACGGGGCCACGTAGCCGGCCAGGATCCGGGAGCCGGCCGTGCATTGCCCGCCGGCCACCGAGACGAGATCCTTCAACCCGACCGGCACCCCGAGCAGCGGGTGTTCCGCGGCGAGGGCCCCTGGGCCGATCGCCCGGGCGTCCGCCAGGCGCGCGTCGGCGGCGTCGGCCTCCGCGAGAGCGCGCGCCCGATCGATCGTGAGCCACGCGTTCAGGGCGCGGTTCTGGCGCTCGGCACGGGCCAGGTGGGCCTCGGTCAGCTCGCGCGAGGAGATGCTGCCGGCCCGAAGGGCGTCGGCCATCTCGTGGGCGTGGAGCCGGGTGAGGTCGCTCATCGACCGGGGCCGGTCCTGGTCGGCGGTACGACCGAGATCCCCCGGACGGCCGGGAGCAGCCGCGGAGCGATCACTCGCCGCCCAGGATCGCCGGCACGACGAACAGCGCGCCGTCGCGCTCGGGGGCATTGGCGAGGACCGCCGCCGGATCGAGCGACGGACCCGCCACGTCGTCGCGCAGGATGTTCTCGAGCTCGATCGTCTGGGCGGTCGGCGGGATCGCCGTCGTGTCGAGCTCGGCCAGCTTCGCGTACTGGTCGAGGATGTGGTTGAGCTGGCCCTCGAGCCGCGCGAGCTCCTCTTCGCTCAGGCCGAGCCGGGCGAGGTGGGCGACGTGGGCGACATCGGCGCGAGTGAGTGTTGCCACTGCGCGATAATAGCCGAGCGGCCCGGGCGTGAACGGCGGGCCGCCGGCCGCCGGATCGGTCGGGACGGACGCGACCCGACCCAGGCCGGTTCGACCGATCAGGCTTCGACCGGTGCATCCTGAGACGGCGCGTCGAGCAGGCTCGAGGCCATCATCAGGTCCGCCGAGGCGACATTCGTCGCGAGCGGGACGTTGTGGACGTTGCACACGCGCAGGATCGTCCGGATGTCCGGGTCGTGGGGGTGAGCGCTGAGCGGATCGACGAGGAAGATGACGGCCCGGACCTTCTCCTCGGCGACAAGCGCCGCGATCTGGGCGTCGCCGCCCATCGGACCCGAGAGGAGGCGCGTGACCGGGAGGCCGACCTTCTCCTCGAGGAGCCGGCCGGTCGTCGAGGTCGCGACGAGCCGGAACCGACCGAGGCGCTCGCGGTTATAGGTCGCGAAAGCGACCATGTCGGCCTTGCGCCCGTCGTGCGCGATGAGGGCGATGAGGGCCCGATCTTCGGTCACTCGTGAGCTCCGGGCGGGCCGTCGTACCGGCGGCCGTGGCCCTCGACCATACACCGCCCCGACGGACCGCGACCCGCTACGCTGGGTGGGGGCTCGGGCCGCGCGCCGGCGGCATCCCCGGGGTGCCGATCAGCTCGGGCCGACGATCTGCCACCAGGCGCCGGAGAGGCGGAGGTCGGCCGCCGCCTGGACGACCGCCCGGTAGAGCCCCTCGACGTCGGCCGCCTCGACCTCGAACGACTGGATCCGGCCGTCGGCCAGGAGGGCGATCTCGGCGCGGAGAGGACCGTCTCCCGAGACCTGGACGTCGCGCACGACGACGCCCTGACCGAGGACCCGCTCCAGGTCCTCGGCCAGGCGCTCCGCCAGGTGCTCGTCAGGCTCGCTCATGCCCCACCCTCCGGGCCCTCGCCGGCCAGGATACGGCGGAAGCCGTCCTCGTCGAGGATCGTCACCCCCAGCTCCTGGGCCGTGGCGAGCTTCGAGCCGGCGTTCTCGCCGGCGACCAGGTAGTCGGTCTTCCGCGAGACCGAGCCGGTCGCCTTGCCGCCCGCCGCGCGGATCGCGTCCTCGGCGGCCTGGCGGCCGAAGCCGGCCAGCGACCCGGTCACGACGAGGGTCTTCCCGGCGAGCGGTCCCGTCGCGGCCCGCGGCTCCCCGGCCGTCACCGGCGGTCGGACGGTCGGTCGCTCGGCCTCCACGCCGGCCTCGACGAGCTCTTCGAGAACGCCCCCGCTCGCCTCCGCGGTGAGATACCGGACGAGGCTCGCGGCGACGGTGGCGCCGATCCCGGGGACCTCCTCGAACGTCGCCGGATCGTCGGTCGCGAGCCGGCGGAGCTCGGCGACCGCCCGGGCGGTCCAGCCGGCCGGGGCACCCATCGGCTCGTCCTCGCCCGGCGGGAACCGGTCGACGAGCCAGTCGACCAGGTCGATCGCGGTCTGCTCGCCGACCTGCGGGATGCCGAGCGCGTTGAGGATCCGGGCGAGCGGTCGGCGGCGGCTCCGCTCGATGGCGGCGACCAGGTTCTCGGCGCTCTTCCGGGCGAACCGGTCGAGCGACTCGAGGTCTTCGACGGTCAGCCGGTAGAAGTCTCCCCGGGTCCGGATCAGCCCGCGTTGGAGAAGCTGCTCGAGGACCGCCCAGCCGGCCCCTTCGATGTCCATCCCGCCCCGACCGGCGAAGTGGGCGAACTCCTGGGCCACCCGGGCTGGACAGGCCAGGTTCGGGCAGTAGTGGCGGACCGCGCCCTCGTCGCGAATGACGGCGGTGTCGCAGACGGGGCAGACGACCGGCATCTCGAACTCGCGCTCAGCGCCGGTCCGCGCCTCGACCAGCGGCCGGACCACCTCGGGGATGACGTCGCCGGCCTTCTGGAGGACGACCCGGTCACCGATCCGGAGGTCCTTCCGGCGCACCTCGTCGAGGTTGTGGAGGGTCGCCCGGGCGACCGTCGAGCCGGCCACCTTGACCGGCCGGAGGTGGGCGACGGGGGTCAGCGTCCCGGTCCGGCCCACGTAGGCCACGATGTCCTCGAGGACGGTCTCGACCTGCTCGGGCGGGAACTTGTAGGCGATCGCCCAGCGCGGCGCCCGGGCCACCATCCCGAGCCGGGCCTGCTGATCGAACCGGTCGACCTTCACGACCACGCCGTCGGTCTCGTACGGCAGCGCATGGCGCGCGTCGCGCCAGCGCTCGGTGAATTCGATGACGCCCGCGATGTCGAGGTCCGTCCCCCGGTCGGGGTTGACCGGGAACCCGAGCCCGGCGAGCCGGTCGAGGGCCGCGGATTGGGTCCGGGTGGCGGGGCGCCCGGAGGCCGCGGCCCCGGCCCCGAGTCGATCCTGCGCGCCGGCCCCCGTCACGCCCTCGTCCGCCTCGACGAGCTGGTAGAACCAGGCCGACAGGCGGCGGCTCGCGGTCACTGCCGGATCCTGCTGGCGGAGCGAGCCCGCCCCGCTGTTACGGGGATTCGCATAGAGCGGCAGGCCGCCCTCCTCGCGCTCCGCGTTGATCCGGGCGAACTCGGCCTTCGGCATGAAGACCTCGCCGCGCGCCTCGATCTCGACCGGCTCGGCCAGGCGGATCGGGATCGCCGCGATCGTCCGGAGGTTCGCGCTGACGTCCTCGCCCGTCATGCCGTCGCCGCGGGTGGCGCCCTGGACGAACCGCCCGGCCCGGTAGCGGAGGCTGACCGCCAGGCCGTCGATCTTCAGCTCGGCGACGTAGCGCAGCTCCGGGGCTTCATCGGGGGCGGCCGGCAGGCCGAGGCCCTTCCGGACCCGGGCATCGAACGCCCGCAGCTCGTCGTGGCTGAACGCGTTCCCGAGCGAGAGCATCGGCCGGGAGTGGCGGACCTCCGCGAACGTCGTCGTCAGCGGCACCCCCACCCGCTGGCTGGGCGACTCGGGCGTGACGAGGCCGGGGTAGGCCGCCTCGAGGGCGAGCAGCTCCCGGAACCGGGCGTCGTACTCGGCGTCGGTCAGCTCAGGGGCATCCTCGAGGTAGTAGAGCCGGTTCGCCCGCTCGACCTCGACCGCCAGCGCCGCGTGGTGCGCGGCCGCGACGCCGGGCGTGAGGCCCCGCGCCGTCTCGACGAGCGCAGGATCCACCGTGGGCGGTTCAGCGGATGTGGCCATCCCGAGAAGGATACGAGCCGGGGGCTGGCCGGTGGTCGCAGCCCCCTCGGGCTCAGCCGTACAGGAGCGATCCCGGCGTGGTGAGCAGCTCGCCCGTCTCGAGCCAGGTCTTCAGGCCGGAGAGGATCATCGGCCAGCCGCCGTAGAGCTGCTCGTTCGCGCCCTCGCGCAGCTGGTCGTGGGTGACGACGAGACGGCAGGAGTCGCCGACCGGCTCGATCTCCCAGGTGACCCGCGAGGTGCCCTCGCTCCTCACGTCGTCGCTCCAGAGCGCACGCATGCTCTGGACCAGCCGGCGCGGCGGATCGACCTCGAGGTTCTCGCCCTCGCCCAGAGCGGCAGGGGCGTTCGGGGCGCCCATCTCGTAGCGCGAGCCGGGCGTCCAGTCCGAGGTCTGGCGGGCGCCGAAGTTGTACTTGCTCCGGATCTCGGGGTCGGTGATCGCCTCCCAGAGCCGTTCCGGGGTCGTCTTGATGTAGATCTCGAACACCTTCTCCATCGGACGCTCCAGTCTGTCCTTGAGACCGCTGAGCGCAGCCGCCCAGGGCTCGGCGTACTTGCTCACCCACCGATCGTGGACGAGCCTGATCGGGACCGGGTTCAGGAAGTGAAGCTTCTCGCGACCTCGCCGCTTGGTGACCACCAGGCCCGCCTCCTCGAGCTGCCTCAGGTGCTTCATCACGCCGAAGCGCGTCATCGGGAAGCGCTCCGCCAGCGCGCTCAGCGACTGCCCGTCCTCGCGGAAGAGCTCGTCGAGCAGGCTCCGCCGCGTCGGGTCGGCCAGGGCTCTGAACACCGCGTCCATGCCCCTGACAATAGGTGACTCATCAGTCACCTGTCAAGGTGCTGATCACGTCCCTCGCGGAGGGGTCGTCACTCAGCCGACCAGCTCGAGCTTCGCGAGGCTCGCCAGCATCGTCTTCCGGCCGACCGTCGAGTCCCGGAAGGCGACCGTGACCTCCTCGTCGTCACGGGTCAGGCGCGCGCTGACGACGATCCCGTCGCCGAACCGGGCGTGGCGGACCCGGTCGCCGTCCCGGTAGCGCCGCTCGCCCGGCACGATCGGGCGCGGTGGGATCGTCCCGCGGGCCGGCTCGATCCGGCGGGTCGGCAGCTCGTCCGGCGGCTCGAGGTCGGGGGCCTCGGGCTCGTCCCAGGCACTGACGCCGCCCGATCGGGCAGATCCGGTCGACCGGGCCGGACCGCCGAGCGAGCCCGAGCGGGCGCCGCCGGCGAACGCGTCACGCTTCGCCGCGAGGTCACGGGTCGGGCGGAAGCCCTCGCCGGCCCGGGGCGCGCCCGGTCGGCCGCTCCCCTCGCGATAGGCACCTCCGCCGGTCCGGACGGGCGTTCCGAAGCGGCTGGTCCGCCGGGCGCCGAAGACGAGGTCGAGGTCGAGCGGACCCCCGGCGTCGTCCGCATCCTCGCCGACGCTCACACGGAGCGCCGGGCCTTCCATCAGCTCCTCGGGGATCTCCAGCAGGAACCGGGACGGGACGGACGGCCCTCCCCCACCCCAGGTGGCGCGTCGCCAGGCGTGGCTGAGGAAGAGCTGCCGCTTCGCCCGGGTGATCCCCACGTAGGCGAGCCGGCGCTCCTCCTCGAGGGCGCGCTCGTCGTCGAGCGAGCGACTGTGGGGGAAGACGCCCTCCTCGAGACCGGCGATGAAGACGACCGGGAACTCGAGGCCCTTGGCGGCGTGGAGCGTGATCAGGGTGACCGCGTCGGCCTCGCCCTGGTACGAATCCTGGTCGGCCACCAGGGCCGTCTCCTCGAGCAGCCGGTCGAGCGCGTCGTCAGGTTCCAGGTCGTCGTAGCGGGTCGTGACGGAGCGCAGCTCGAGCAGGTTGTTCCAGCGCTCTTCGCCGTCCTCCGACCCGTCGGCTAGCATCGCCCGGTAGCCGGATCGCTCGAGGACTGCGTCGAGGAGCTCCGGCAGAGGCAGGAGGCCGATCCGGGCCCGGAGCCCGCGAACGACCGTGGCGAAGTCGGCCAGGGCGCCCCGCGTGCGGCTGGCGATCCCATCCACCCGGTCGGCCGCGGCTGCCTCGATCGCCGCCCAGAACGTGCCCGCGGTGCCAGGCTCCGCGTCGTCCGGCGCGCCGACGCCGGCGGCCACCGCCGCCCGGAGCGCCTCGATCGTCCGGTCGCCGATGGAGCGCGCCGGGACGTTGATCACCCGCTCGAAGCTGACGCTGTCCGTGTCGCTCCGGAGGATCCGCAGGTAGGCGAGGGCGTCCTTCACCTCGCGCCGCTGGTAGAAGCGCGTCCCGCCGACGAGCTGGTAGCGGATCCCATAACGGAGGAAGGCTTCCTCGATCGCCCGGCTCTGGGCGTTCGTCCGGTACATCACCGCGATGTCGCGGGCCGAGACCCGGCCTTCCTCGTCGTCCGCGCGCCGGGTGAGGAGCGATCCACCGCCGATGAGCTCCTCGACCCGCCGGGCGACCCACTCGGCCTCCTCCTCCTCGTTGTAGGCCTCGAAGCGCTGGATCAGCCGGCCGCCCGCGTTGTCGGTCCAGAGCTTCTTGTCCTTGCGGGCCGCATTCCGGCTCACGACCGCATGGGCGGCGTCGAGGATCAGCTGGGTCGAGCGGTAGTTGCGCTCGAGCTTGACGACGGTCGCGCTCGGCTCGTCCGCCTCGAAGTCGAGGATGTTCCGCAGGTCCGCGCCGCGCCAGCTGTAGATCGACTGGTCGTCATCGCCGACGACGCACAGGTTGTGGTGGGTCGCCGCCAGCGCCCGGACCCAGCGGTACTGGGCCCGGTTCGTGTCCTGGTATTCGTCGACGTGGAGGTAGCGCCAGCGCTCCTGGTAGCGGGCCAGGACCGCGGGAACCTCGTCGAACAGGCGCACTGCCTCGAGCAGGATGTCATCGAAGTCGAGCGCGCCGGCCGCGACCAGGCGGCGCTGGTAGATCCGGGCCAGCCGCGCGATCTGGCGCTCGTGGTGGTTGAGCGCGACCTCCTCGAGGCCATCCGGGCCGACCATCTCGTTCTTCGCCCGGCTGATCGCCCCGAGGACCGCCGCCGGGCGGAACTCGCCGGTGGTCGGGAGGTCCTC
>JBGPFS010000063.1:0-11393 GCA_041483455.1 Candidatus Limnocylindria bacterium
CTCGGTTCAAATCCGAGTGTCGGCTCCAGCTCTCTTTCCCGTTCACAATCGCTGGTTCAGCCTGCGAATCTCGTGTCGGCGGCCTGCCACAACGCTGAAGACCTGCTAACTGAGCGGCTGAGCGAGAGCCGGAACCAGCCGTCGGGAGCCGCGCACGCGTTGCGGAAGTTTTGGTCGACAAGACCAGAAACCGGCCGTAAGGTAAGCGTCGTGACGACCAGAACCAGAGGTGCTGGAATACCGGAGGGCTACGACCCATCGCGGTTCCCGTCGTTCGCCGTGACAGTGGATGTGGTCATCCTGACTATGTCCGAAGGCACGCTCCACGTGCTGCTCGTGCGTCGTGGTGAGGCGCCGTTCGAGGGGATGTGGGCGATCCCGGGTGGCTTCAAGCGTCCCACCGAGACGCTGGACGAAGCGGCGAAGCGGGAGCTGTCCGAGGAGACCGGCGTCGATGCGGCGAGCCTGCTGACCCAGTTCGGCGCCTATGGCGATCCCGAGCGCGACCCGCGAATGAACGTCGTGACGGTCGGGTATCTCGCGGTGCTTCGCGACGTCGGAGCGGTCATGGCGGGCACCGATGCGGTGGAAGCTGCCCTGGTCCCGGTGTCCGACGTGCTCAAGGGAACGATCGGTCTGGCGTTCGATCATCTCCGGATCGTGCGCGATGCGATCGAGCGCGTCCGGATCGAGCTCGAGGTCACTGGCATCGCCACGGCGTTCGTCGGAGCGACGTTCACGCTGGCCGAGCTGCGGTCGGTGTACGAGGCCGTCTGGGGCGTACAGCTCGACGCGGCGAATTTCCGGCGGAGCGTCGTCGCGGAGGACGGCTGGGTGATCCCGACCGGGCGTCGAGCTCAACCGGGCTCCGCCGGCGGCAGGCCTGCGGAGCTCTATCGGGCCGGTCGGGCATGGAAGGCCGGCGGACCGATCCATCGCCTACCCGCAGCGAACCGACGGGAGGGAACGAGGCCGTGAGAGCCGTCATCCAGGACCGCTATGGATCGCCGGAGGTCCTGCGCATCGAGGAGGTCGCGAGGCCGGTGCCCGGGGATGACGAGGTCCTCATCAGGGTTCGCGCCTCGACGGTCAGCCAGACGGACACCCATCTCCGAGCGGCCCATCCCTTCGTGTGGCGGTTCATCTTCGGCTTCCGCCGGCCTCGGTTCCGGACCCTCGGCGTCGAGTTCGCCGGCGAGGTCGAGGCCGTCGGGGCGGCGGTCCGCGAGTTCAAGGCCGGCGACCGCGTCTTCGGGGGCCCACGCGCGTTCGGGGCGCACGCCGAGTACATCTGCCTCCGGGAGGCTGCCCCGATCGCGACGATGCCGGCCGGGATGACCTTCGAGGAGGCTGCGGCCGTGTGCGACGGGTCCAGTGAGGCGCTCGCGACCCTGCGCACGGCGGAGGTCCACGAGGGCCAACGGCTGGTCATCTACGGCGCCTCCGGATCGCTCGGAACCGCGGCGGTGCAGCTCGCCAAGCACTTCGGTGCCCATGTCACGGCCGTCTGCAACACGAAGAACGTCGAGATCGTGAGGGCGCTGGGCGCCGACGAGGTCGTCGACTACACGCGGGAAGACTTCACCAGGAACGGCCAGAAGTACGACGCGATCATCGATGCGGTCGGCAAGTACGCCTATCACTGGGGCCGGCGGGCGCTCAAGCCCGGCGGCATATACGTCGAGACGGACCTAGGACCGTACAAGCTCGAGACCCTCGTGATGGTCGTCCTGACCCGATTGTTCGGGACGAAACGGCTGCGGTTTGCTGGCGGTTGGCGCAACAAGCCTGACCTCCTGTTCGTGAAGGGCCTGATCGAGGCCGGGGAATACCGGCCCGTGATCGACCGCCGCTACCCGCTCGAGCAGGTGGCCGACGCGCACACGTACGTCGAGACGTGGCAGAAGACCGGCAACGTGGTCCTGACGATCAGCGGCGACCGCGGGACCTGAGCAGGCCGTCGAAGTCGCCTGCGGCATCCCGAGATGAGGATCAGCCCGGACAGACCTGGGAATCATGATCCTGCGCCAAGTTCCTTACCCAGCCAAGTCGCGTGCACGCTGTGTCAACTAGCTGACTGGGCCATTTCCAGGCGGCGAAGAAGGAAGGAGCGCTCGGCATCGGTCGCCGCCAAGGCAGCCGCGCGGGCGTAGGCCCGGGCTGCATCATCAGGACGCCCTAGCCGTCGCAATAGGTCTGCCCGGGCGGCGTGAAACAGGTGATACTCGTCAAGGTCAAGGTTGTCGAGGATCGTCAACGCCGCCTCCGGGCCCCGGACCTCGGCCAAGGCGATGGCGCGGTTCATGGCAACGACGTGCGTCGGTGCCATCGCCAGGAGTTGGTCATACAAGGCGAGGACCTGGCTCCAATCCGTAGACTCGATCGACGCGGCGTCGGCGTGGACGGCGTTGATCGCAGCCTGGATCTGATACGGGCCTGGGTGGTTCCGGCGAAGGCAGGCGCGGACGATCGCCTGACCTTCGTCGATCATCGCCGGGTCCCATAGGCGGCGATCCTGATCACGGAGCAGGACGAGCGAACCGTCGCCGGCGAAACGGGCCTGCCACCGCGACTCCGTCAACAGGAGAAGTGCGAGCAGCCCTGCGACCTCGGCCTCATCGGGCATCAGGCTGGCGATCGCACGGGCGAGTCGAATGGCCTCTTGGCGTAGGCCGTCGCCGGAATGTCCGCCGGTGCCTGCGTTGTAGGTCAGGTAGAGGACGGCCAGGACCGGACGGAGCCGCTCGGGCAGTTCAGCCTCGGCCGGGACCCGATACGGGATGTGCGCGGCCTTGATCTTGTGCTTGGCCCGAGCGATGCGTTTGGCCATCGTCGGCTCGGCGACGAGGAAAGCCCGGGCCACCTCGTCGGTCGTGAGGCCACCGAGCAGGCGCAACGTCAAGGCGACCTGCGCCTCGGTCGAAAGGGCCGGGTGGCAGCAGATGAAGATGAGGCGGAGCCGGTCATCGTGCACGAGCCCGGTCTCCTCTCCAGACGGCTCTTCGGCGCCCTCGATGACGTCCGAGAGGAGTTCACGCCCGCGCGCCTCGCGGCGAAGGTGATCGATGGCTTGATTCCGCGCAGTCGTCGTGATCCAGCCACCCGGGTTCGGCGGCAGGCCAACGATGGGCCACTTCCGAAGAGCGATGGCGAAGGCGTTTTGAACCGCGTCCTCGGCAAGGTCGATGTCGCCGAAGATGCGGATCAGGGTGGCCACCGACCGACCGGACTCCGCGCGGAAGATCCGGCCGATCAGCGCGTTGTCGACGACGGGCAAGGATCAGCCGCCGGCCGTGTCCGCGAACGGCCAGACCTCGATCGGCGCCGAGATCGTGCGGGTGACCTTCGACGCCCAGCCGAGAGCGGCATCAAGATCGGCCGCCTCGATGATGTAGAAGCCGCCCAGATGCTCCTTGGCCTCCACGAAGGGGCCGTCTGTCGTCAACACCTCGCCGCCGGACACGCGGACGACCGTTGCGGTGTCGGCGTCGTGCAAGCGGCCGGAGAAGACCCACGCGCCGGCCGACTTCATCTCGGCCTCGAGCGCTTGGATCTCCTGCCAAGAGTGCTGCATCTGCTCGTCGGTCATCGGCTCGCGGGCCTCGCCGTCGACGCTGTGGACGGAAAGCATGTAACGCGACATGGGGTGCTCCTCGTGGTGGCAGGCCAGTCCAGCCTCTCACCTCACGACGAATGGCGTTCGCCCGGATGGACATGCCCAAGGTCCATTCTTCAGCCCCCAGGCCGCGTTACCTGGCCGGGCTGTCCTGGTGGTCGGGCGTGGCGACCGCCATGGCGAGGACCTCGTCACGCGTCGGCGTCATGTTGTGCATCCGCCGGCCATGTTCCACGGTCGCAGCGACGACATCGTCCTCCGGTCCGGTCGTCTCCCAACCGCAGGCGCAGCGCACCGTGATCGTCTCGTCAGCCATCAGGTCCTCCGATCAGCCGAGGTTCCGGAACGGTTCGGGGACATAGCCCGCCAGGCATTCACGCCACCCGGCCGGCAGCTCGGCGGCGACGACAGGATCATCCTTCGCCAGCCACGCCATGTGGCGTAACCCATGTTCCACGACCTGCGCCGTCGCGATCTCGCGGGGAGCAGCGGTCGCCTCACCTCGGGCCAGCTCGCTTCGTCCGACAGGCAGACTGGCCATGGACCCGACCAGGGCTCGATCGATGACGACGACGAAGCTGAGGATCACCGCCTCGCGATCGCGCCGCCATGAGGTCGAGTGGACCAGCAGCGGCTCCCCGATCACGTCGCGCACGATCCGGGTCACGATCTCGACCGGGTGCTCGGCAGGTCCGACTTGGAGGAGCCAGGGAGCCGGTCCGCATGGGCCGGTCAGTTCCAGGTGATCCCCGGCCAGCCACACGACGAACACTTCGGCCTGGACCGGCCCTTCGACGTCGAAGCCGTCTGGGTATCTCGCCACCAGGCGGATGATAAGTCGGGCTCGGGCGCCGCCTGCAGAGCAGGCGCGCAGGCGGCGAGGGCAACCGCGGCTCCGAGCAGGCTTGCGCTACCTTCGGCCCGGTGGTCGACCGATGCTCGCGCGCCCCTCGATCCGCGGCATGACGCTGGTCAGTCGGGCTCGATCACGGCGCAGGCGATCCGGGCACCGCTTCCGCCGTTGCCGGCGTCGGTCACCTGGTCGTCCGGGTTGGCGTGGATGATGAACGCACTGCCGACCGCGAGCGGGGTGGCATCGAACAAGGTCGCCGGCCCCGGTGACAGGGTCACCCGGTCGGTGATCGCGTCGAGGTGGCCGACGCCCGCGCCGTTGACGATGAGGTTCGGGAGGTCACCGGCGTGTGGGCCGCTCGGGTTGTCGAGCCCGTGCTGGCTCCCCGACGGGTTGTAGTGGCCGCCCGCCGCGGCGAAGGTGGGGCCGCACGCACCGACCGCGTGGATGTGAACGCCGTGCAGCCCGGGTGTCAGGCCCGTGACGTGGAGGTTGACGTGGACCACGCCGGTCGCGTCCTCGACGAGCCGGGCCCAGCCGATCGGAACGCCCGTCGCGTCGACGAACGTCGCGGAGGCATGCTGGGCGCTGCCGGCGAGGGTCGAGCCGGCGAGCGCGCCGACCAGTCCAAGAGCGGCGAGGGCGGCGACGAGCCGGTGGGTCAGGTTCATGGGACGCTCCTTGGTATCGAGGCAGGACGATCGATCGTCTCGCGCAGTTCGTGCCCAGCGGGCGGGCCTGGCTGAACTCCCGACGCGCGGCGCAGCCTCAGGCTGCGCCCGCGGCCATGGCCGGCCGTTCCATGCGGATCGCCTGCAACCCGAGGACGACCCAGCCCAGGGCGAATGCGCCGAACCCGGCAATGAGGATCGGTTGGGCGTTCCCGCCGAGACCCGAGGCGCCGACGAACGAGACGAGCGAGATCGCCGCCGAGATCCCCAGGATCGTCGCCCCCGAGCGCGGCAGGGCGGCCGTCCGATACGTCGCGACCGCGAACAGCACCGAGCCCGTGATCGTCGCGATCAGGCCGATGATGAGCAGGCCCCAGCCATAGACTCCCGCGACGGGCTGGTCGCCCACCACGGCCATGATGATCAAGCCGACGGTCGTGAGCGCGCCGCCAACGGCCGGCAGGGCAAAGGCCGCCCAGACGAGGACCGGGTGCCGCCGGGCCTGGAACGCGCTCAAGCCGGCCAGGCCGACGAGGAGCGCAACGGTCCCGAGCAGCATCAGGATCGCGCCCGGGTCCTCGTCCGCGGGGTCGAGGGTGCCCCACATGAGGCCGGCGAACCACAGGGCGCCACCGATGACGGCGGCGAACCCGCCGAGACGCAGAGACATGGGAAGCCCCTTTCGATGTTCGGAGTAGGCGCCCAGCCCCCGGAGATGGAGGTGGGCGTCGAGCGCCCCCAGGAGGACGTCGGCCACGTCGAACGGGCCGAGTGGCCGCTCCCGGAGGAGCGCCTCGAACTCGTCGCCGTAGCGCGACCGCCAGCGGGCGGGATAGAGGCGGAGGAGGAGCAGGGCGATCATGGGACGCGCCGCCCTGTCAGCCCGATGCCTGGCCGAGGCGGCGGAGGCCGAGCTCGGCGAAGGCCGAGAGCTGGCGGAGCTGCTCGGCCACGGTCGTGGCGCCCAGCGCCGTCAGGCGATACGGGCGTCGCCGCTCTACGGGCGGGAGGGCTTCGATGAACCCACGCTCCTCGAGCCGGGCCAGCGCGGCGTAGAGGGTCCCAGGGCCCATCGGCCGACCGGTCCCCTGCTCGACGTCGGCCATGATGGCGTAGCCGTGCTTCGGACCGTCACTGAGACTGACCAGGATGAGGAGCGCGGGCTCGGCGAACCGTCCGAGCTCGGGCAGCGGTGCAACCATGGCAAGAAGCCTTTCTTACGCTTGACGATATATCGTAGCGCGATATATACGCCCGCCGCGGCGCCCTGTCAAGCCCCGGATGCGTGGCGCTCCCTGCTCGTTCGCGCGTCCGATGGCACGGGTCCCGATGATCTGAAAGAAGAAGCCGTGCCGGCTAACGCCTCACCGGCTCGCGCAGCTCCCGACCAAGCGATGCCGCAGCCGCCGGCTCGGGTGGCGCATCGGCTGCCAGCGCCGCCCGGCGGGCCATCTCCTCCGCCAGCACATCGTGCAGGTTCGACTGGCCACGCTCGATCAACCCCGCGATGAAGTCGCGCACGGATGCGAGCTCTTCACGCTCGCGCCGGTTTCGGCCCCAGGTGAACAGGATCCGAACGCGGGTGCCCTCCAGGGCGTCCTCGAACGCGAACGTGCTGACCACTTTGAAGCCATTCGGCAGGGTCGTGCGCGTCGTGACGTGGTCGATCGGCCGCCAGTCGAGGATCTCCTCGACGAGGACCTCCGCACCGTGGATGCAGTGGTTCGTCGTCCCGATCCCCCGTCGCGGGCTGGTCGGAAGCTCGTCGACGGCGGTGACGCCGGCCTGCCAGCGCGGCCGGAGCGCCGGGTCGGTCACGAACGACCAGACGAGGTCCCGGGGGGCCGGGTGGATCACTTCGAGCACGAATCCGGCGTCGCGTTCCGAGACGACCACCCGCCGCCGCTCCAGCTCGGCCGTCCAGGCCGCCCCGAGGTCGTGGACCCAGCCAGCCACCTCGCCGAGATCGTCATATACGTCGCGGTGCTCCGTCATCCCGAGCGCGACCGGATCGATCGCCATGGCTGTGACGCAGGGGGCGCTGAAGAGCGCATAGGCAGGGATACCGAGCCGCTCGACGACATGGTTCTTGAGCAGCCTGTGGGCGACGATCACGTCGGAGCCGACGAGTTCCTCGTGGCCGGCGATCCGGTGACGGATGATCGAACCGTGATGGGCGACGATCTTGAGGTCGAGCCGGGGCATGAGGGTACAGGCGTTGCACTCGCAGGCGGTCGCCTGGGCGATGTCGCGCAGGCGCCGTCGGAAGGCGAAATACGTCCGCTCGACCGTGTCGAGGAGCTGCGAGCCGTCGATCCGCTCCGCGAGCACGTAGGCGAAAGCGGCATCGCCTTCGAGCTTGGCCAGACGGAAGCTCGGCCGCAGGGCGCCGACGACCGTCGTCATCAGGTCGGCCAGGATGTCCTGGGCGTGGTCGAGCTCGGTGCCCGCCAGGTAGCTCGTGTAGCCGGAGATGTCGGCGATGAGCAGACAGGCCGGCTCGGGACGCGAGAGCACGCACGCTCTCCTTGGACTGGGATCGTTGCGCTGGCGTCGACCATCATCGCGCCTCGGCCACGCCACGTCGATAGGCCCCGGGGCGCTCAAGGGGGGTCTGCGGTGTGCTACCCGGCGTTCCCGACGCCCTGTGCAGCCGAACCGGCAAGGGTGGGCCACTCGGAAGCCTGCTCGAGCGGGATTCGCACCCATGCCTTCATCGGCCGTCGCCTTCCCGACGGAGCCGAGGCGACCGGACGATCCATCCTCAGGCCTCCATGAGTCGCTTGACGCCGTCCAGAGCGGCCACTTCGGCGTCCATCGTGCGCTGGACCATCGAGCCCATGAGGAGCTTGCGGAGACCGCTGAGCTGCGCCTCCAGCGTGAACGTCAACCGGGTGCCGCCGTCGAGCACCTCGAAGTCATACCGGCCATGGGGACGGACGGGTCCCGCGGTCGTCTGGAACTCGATCCGGTGGTTCGGCTCGTAGGCCGTGATCTCGTAGTCGGCGGCGATCCTGCGACCCATCGGCCCGCGCACGCCCTGCGCGTATCGCGTGCCGAGGCCCTCGCCTGAGACGCGCTTGATGTCGAGGACGCCGGAGCGCCAGCGGGGGCACTGCTCACCGTCGGCCATGAACGCGAACACGTCGGCGATCGGTCGCTGGACTGTCACGGAGTGCTTAGCGGCTGGCACAGGGGCCTCCTTCGATCGCGGGACGCTTCAGGGCGGCCCCGGGCGGCTAGGGTAGATCAACGGCAACGCGGTCCACGCTCTGAGCGTGGGGGCGGTCCGGCGGAGCGAGGCTGGCCCTCCGTTCCACCCTGACGCTGAGGCGGTCCGAACCGGCTGCGAGTGGCGGCAAGAGGTGCGACAACAACTGCTCTGCGCTCATCTGGCGGACGATGCCGTTTGGACCGGTTTGGGTCCAACCGTCCTTCTCTTTGAGGTAGGTCTGGGTCCAGCCACGTTTGGTCGTGATGTAGATCACGCACTCAGTGTTCTTCATGATCGCGATGCCTCGTGGTGGTAGGCCGCGACGTTGACCGCTTGGCAAAGGACCGGCCACCATCCTCCAGACGATGGTAGCCCGAGCCGTCGAGAGCTCGAAGGGCCGGCGCCCCCAGCGTCAGGCGAAGCAGCGATGATCGCCCCACGACGCGTCCACGACGCCACGAGGGAGGCCACGACATGACCGAGCCGACGACCGCGACCGCGCAGATCGATGCCACGCTCGCGGCACTGCCGGCCGATCAGCGCGCCGCGCTGCAGACCCTCCGCCAGACGATCGCCGCGGCGGCTCCCGAGGCCGAGGAGGCGATCAGCTACGGCATGTCGGCGTTCCGGTACCGCGGGCGGGCCCTGGTGTCCTATGCCGCCTTCAAGGCCCACTGCTCGCTCTTTCCGATGAGCTCGGCGCTGGTCGAGGCGCATCGCGACGAGCTGGCGGGCTTCGCCACGGCCAAGGGCACGCTCCGGTTCACGCCGGACCATCCTCTCCCGACCGACCTCGTGGTGCGGATCGTGCGCGAGCGCATGGCCCAGATCGACGCGCGCTGAGCGACGGAGCGCCGCTGCCGACGGAAACCGTCGATCAGTTCTCGGTGACGAACAGCCGGACCCGGCCGCTGACATGGAGCAGGGAATCGGCAGCGGTCGACTTGCCGATGTCGCCGCCGTAGGCGGCCTCGAAGTCGGCCTGCGAGTCGAACCACAGCTCCGAAACGCCGTCGATCCCCGCGTCCGCGGGGCCCGCGTCGACGACGTTGAACACCAGCCTGCGCAGGTTCGGCAGGCGGGCGGCCAGCGGGGAGTGCTCCTTGAGCCACCAGTCGACGAACTGGTCGTGCGTCATGTCCTCGCGGCGCGTCAGCAGGATCATGGCCTTGAACACGGGTCCTCCTAGGACGGCTTCTTGACCCTGGCGTTCGGGCGACCGCCGGCGCTCAGCGCGAGGGCGATGACGATCTCGTCGGGTCGCGGTGCGTCCGTGATGGCGACGTCGATCGCGTCCATGTCGTCGAACACCCAGCGGTCGTCCTTGTTCCCGATCGGCATGGTGATGACGGCGCCGGGACCGGCGACCTTCTTCGTGCCGGGGATGATGTCGGCGCCCCCGCCGATGGCGGCGCGCACCGGCGCACCGAAGCGCGGATGGAGCACCGCGGCAGTGTGCTCGCGGTCCCCGTCGATGCCGACGATGGCGCCCTTGCCGTAGCCACGGACGTCGGACGGCGCCAGGCCGACAGACGCGAGGGCAGCGAGGCAACGCTCGACCAGCAGCGCCGCCGCGTGCCGACCAAGCTCTTCCAGTTCGCTCAGGTCGTCGAGGCGACCGCGCCCGGCGAGCGGATCGCGGACCGCGATCGCGGCGGTGGCGATGGTGGCGGGCGGGTCGACCTCGGCGCCGGCCTCGAGCAGGGTCTGCTGCACGGTCGCCACGATGATGCGCAGTCCGTCCACGTGGTGCTCCTTCCCGGGCGACGTCGAGGACCGAGGTTACCGCAGGCGGCCTGGTCTCGGCAGGCGGAGCGGCTGCTCCGGTCCTGGCCTCTCCCCACCCGGATCGACCCCCGCCGGACCCACGGTCTCCGCTTCGGCCGCCCGGCGCATCCATCGGCGCGCTGGAGGACACTGGAGGCGCCGGCCGAGCGCCCCGGTCGTCGGAAGCTCTCCTTGCCCCTCACGAGGTCCCGCCGATGCGGCCGTTGTTCGGGTACCACCTTCTCGACCACACGTTCCCCGGGGTCGCCCCCGAGGCGCTCTTCGAGCATGTCGCGGGGCTGGCCCGGCGGGCCGAGTCGGCCGGCTTCGACTTCGTGACGGTGATGGACCACTTCTACCAGATCGGCGGCGTCGGGCCGGAAGAGGCGCCGATGATGGAGGCCTACTCCACGCTGGCCGGGATCGCGGCGCGGACGTCACGGATCCGGGTGGGAGCGCTGGTCACCGGCGTCACCTACCGCAACCCGGCGCTCCTGGCCAAGACCGTGACGACGCTCGACGTGATCTCCGGCGGTCGAGCGATCCTGGGACTCGGTGCGGCCTGGAACGACTCCGAACACCGCGGTTACGGCTTCGACTTCCCCGGGGTCGGCGAACGGATGGACCGCCTCGACGAGGCGCTCACGATCTGCCGGCGCATGTTCACCGAGGAGCGGCCGACGTTCGAGGGCCGCTTCTACCGGATCGAGGCGGCCATCAACCGGCCACGCCCGATCCAGGTCGGGGGACCGAAGATCATCGTCGGGGGCGGGGGCGAGCAGCGGACGCTCCGTCTCGTGGCGCGCCATGCCGACTACTCGCACTGGTTCCCGCTCGGCATGGAGGTGCTCCGCCACAAGGCGGAGCTCCTGGAGCGCTATTGCGAGGAGCTCGGCCGCGACCCCGGGACGATCACCCGGCTGATGGCCGCCCCGGTCCTGCTCGTCGCCGACGAGCGCGAGGGGGAGGCGCGCCTTGCCCGCATCCCGCCGGAGCGTCGTGGCTCACTCGTGGTGGCGACGCCGGCGCGGGCCGCGGAGGTCCTCCGCGAGTACGTCGATGCCGGCTTCGGCGGCTTCACGTTCGGCAACACGATGCTGCCGGGTGAATCGCTGGACCTCGCCGCGGAGCTGATCCGCTCCTTCGCCTGAGCCGGGTGGGTGCGCCCGACGCTCGCCGGGCCTACGCGGCCACGACCTGGTTTCGACCACCCCGCTTGGCCATGAAGAGCCCGACGTCGGCCCGGCCGAGCAGCGCCTCCTTCGTGGGGTC
>JBGPFS010000064.1:0-11325 GCA_041483455.1 Candidatus Limnocylindria bacterium
CGCGAGATGCTCGACGCCCTGTGGGACCTGGTCTGGGCCGGCGAGGTCACGAACGACACCTTCGGCCCGCTCCGGGCGCTACGCTGGGCCCGCCCGGCAGCGGGGCGCCGGCCGCGTCCGGGCCGCCTCACGAGCCTCGGACCCCCGGAGGCAGCCGGCCGCTGGTCGCTCGTCGACGAGACCGCCGCGCCGGCCGCTGCGCCGGGCGAGACCACGGCGCGGCTCCACGCGATCGCCCTGGCGCTCCTCGACCGACACGGCATCGTGACCCATGAGGCGGTCGTGGCCGAGGGCGTGGCCGGCGGCTTCGCCGCGGTCTACCCGATCCTGCGGGCGATGGAGGAATCCGGCCGGATCCGGCGCGGCTACTTCATCGACGGCCTCGGCGCGGCGCAGTTCGCGCTCGGCGGGGCGCTTGAGCGGCTTCGCTCGGTGCGCGAGTCGGCCGAGGCGCCCGGCCGAGCGCGGGTCCATCTCCTCGCGGCCGCGGATCCCGCGAACCCGTACGGTGCCGCGCTTGCCTGGCCCCGCCGGGACGAGGCGGACCGGCGGCCGTTCTCCCGTGCGGCGGGCGCCTACGTCGTCCTCGTCGACGGCGCCGCGGTCCTCTTCCTCGAGCGTGGCGGTCGTTCGCTCCAGGCGTTCCGGGCCGCGGACGACCCGACCGTCGGCGACCTCGCCATCCGGGCCCTGGGCGGCCTCGTGGCCGATCGCCGCGTCCGCGAGCTGCTCATCGCCAGGGTCGACGGCGAGCCTGTCGCCGGTTCACCGTGGCGAGCGAGGCTCCTGGCCGCCGGCTTCGTCGTCGGCTACCGCGGCCTCGTCCTGCGCCCCCGTGGGACCGTGGCCCCGTAGAATCGCCGCCCATGTGCGAGCACTTCATCGCCCGCTCCGCGCGGCCGTTCGCGATCGCCGAGCTGCTCCCGTTCGCCGAGAAGCTCGAGCGCTTCGGGCTGGCCGGGTTCGGCTGGGGGGCTGCCTGGCTCGCCTCCGACGGTCGTCTCGCGACCCACCGCGACATCCGGGCGTTCCGCGACGACCCGGGCCGCGACGCGGTCGGGGCGAACGAGACGACGAGCCTCCTCGTCCACCTCCGCCGCCCGTCCAGACTGTCGACGCTCGGGCTCGCCGACACGCAGCCGTTCCTCGACCCGGCGGGCCGGTTCGCGTTCAGCCACAACGGCGACCTGCGCGACTTCGCGCCCTGGCGGCGGCGCTACCAGGCCGCCGGTCGGATCGCCGGCCGGGCGGACACGGAGGTCGGGGCCCGCTGGCTCGAGGACGCCTGGGATCCGGCCGAGCCGGCCAGCCACCTCCTCGGGACCCTGCACGACACGTTCGGCGGGCAGTCCAACCTGGCCATCCTGGCGGCCGACGGGACGCCCCACCACTACGCCGGCAACCGCGAGAACCCGGTCTTCACCTTCCGGCTCGGAGAGATCCGGGTCGCCTCGACCGGGATCTACTCGCTCGACCGATCGCTCTTCCGGTTCGTCTGCCCGGCCGCCACGGAACGGCGCCTCGTGCCGCTCCACTCGACGGCGAGCCTCACGGCCGACGGCGGGGCGGGGTAGTCGAGCCGCAACGTCCGACCGTTCCGGGCGTCTTCCCTGCGAGTCGACCCGGACGTACGATGCCCCGGTCCACTGGCCGACCGGTCCAGCCAGCACGGCCAGGCGAGGGATCGAATGGACACGACGCCGCCAGGCCCCGAGGCCGTCCTCGAGGAGGCCGGCGCCCGGCCGACGAAGCTCCTCCCGAACCTCCAGCTCGTCCGGCTCTCGCTGTACTGGCTCGGCCTGTCGTCGATCTTCGCCGGCGTCGGCCAGATCCTGCAGGGCCGGATCCAGTTCACCGGGCTCGTGGCGCCGGGACGCGAGGGCGAGGCGCTCTTCGGGGTCAACGTCGTCGGCGCGCTCGTGGCCATCGCGGTCCAGCCGACGGTCGGCTCGATCAGCGACTACACGGCCAGCCGGTGGGGGCGCCGGAAGCCGTACATCCTGATCGGCTCGATCCTCGACCTGCTCTTCCTGGCCGGCCTGGCGACCTCGAACAGCCTGCTCTCGATCGCGGTCTTCATGCTCCTGCTCCAGTTCAGCTCGAACTTCGCCCAGGGGCCGTTCCAGGGCTACGTGCCGGACCTCGTGCCGGCGCCGCAGGTCGGTCTGGCGAGCGCGCTCGTCGGGCTGATGCAGGTCCTGGGCAACGTGGCGGGGTTCCTGGTCGGGGCCGTCGCGGTGGCCACGGACCAGTTCGGGTTCGGCCTGCTCGCCCTGGGGCTCCTCGAGATCACCACGATGCTGAGCGTGGTCATCCGGGTCGACGAGGGCCGGAAACCGAAGTCGCGCGCCGGCCGAAGCTGGCTCGCGATCGCCCGCGAGGCCTGGGGGACCGACATCCTCCGCGAGCGAAGCTACGTCTGGCTGGTCGCGTCGCGGCTGTTCATCATCATGGCCGGCGCGCTGCTCACGAACCACGTCATCTTCTACCTGCACCAGGCCCAGGGGCTCACCCAGTCGCAGACGGGGCCGCCGCAGGTCGTGATGCTCGCCGTCGTGGCGCTCGGCAACATCCTGGCCGTGGTGCCCGCCGCCCGGATCTCCGACCGGGTCGGCCGGAAGCCGGTGATCTACGTCAGCTGCGGGATCGGGGCGGGCGGCGTCGGGCTCGTCGCGGTCGCGCCGTCCGTGCCGATCGCGATCGTGGGCGCTGGCGTGTTCGGAGTCTCGGCCGGGATGTTCCTGGCGGTCGACTGGGCGCTCATGACCGACATCATCCCGAAGGCGTCGTCGGGTCGCTACATGGGTCTCTCGAACCTCGCGACGGGGTCGGCAGGCACGCTCGCCCAGATGATCGGCGGGGCGCTGGTCATGGACCTGGTGAACAACGTGGCCGGATACGGGACCGGGCCGCGCGCCACGATGGGACTGGGGGTCGTCTGCTACGCCTTCGGGGCGCTCCTCCTGCGCCGTGTCGTCGAGCCGCCGCGGCCCGGCGGGGCGGCCGGCTAGGAGGGCCGACCCTCTCGGGTCGTTCCTGCTGTCGGCAGGCCGACGAATGCACGGATCCCGACACGGAGAGCCCGTCGCTCCCCGGCGGGGTCGGCGGCCCACCGTCGGCGGAGCGTGACCAGCCACGGCCCGAACGAGCGGGCGAGTCCAGGCCAGCGGCGCGGGCCGAGCCGCTCGAGCGCGTCGGTGTGGCACCAGAGCCAGGGAACGGCGGCCCACAGGAGCGCCAGGTAGTCGAGCCGGATCGGTCGCGTCCCGAAGCCGAAGACCGCCTGGACCTGGATGATCGTGAGGGGCAGGGTGGCCAGGCTGAGCGCCCCCGCGACGGCCAGCCAGCCCAGTCCCCAGGCGCGTGCGCGCGGCGCGAGGAGCAGCCAGAACGGCGCCGGGATCCATTTCATCCAGGTGGCGAGCGCCCACAGGGCGCCCGACCAGCGCGGTCCAACGAGCTGGGCCGACCAGAGCCCGAGCGCGAGCAGCAGGGTGATGTTGCCGGTGTCGAGGTTCGCGGCGATCGGGAAGCTCAGGAGGCCGAAAGCGACCGCGGTCGCGAGCGGTCGCTGCCGGTACGCCCAGTGGATCGACCAGAGGAGCGCCACGATCGCCCCGCCGCGCCAGACGTACCAGGCCACGTCCCACGGCAGGAGCGCCCACGGGGCGAAGAGGGGGAGCATCCACGGGGCGTAGACATAGGGCAGGAACGGACCGGCCGGGTGGTACGGGTCGCCGCCGTTGAGCCAGATCCGGACGGCCGCCCAGTAGGCCCGGGCGTCCGAGCCGGCGGGCTCACCGCGGGCGATCAGGCCGGCGCCGAACGAGCCGAACACCACGACGAGGATCGCGATCGCGGCGATCCGGCGCGGCTCGCCGAGCCTCGATACCTCCCGCCGGAGCGCGCGCCGGATGACCTCGACCCGGCGGTCGAGGCGGGACCCGGCCCTTCGGTCGACGGACAGCGACGGCATCGGCCCGGCGATTCTCGCATGCCCGGATCCGGGCCCGGACCTGAACAGGTTCGCGCCACGCTCAGGGCGCTCGCCGCCTTCCTTCGCGTTCGTCCTGGTCGCTATGCTCGGGGCATGACATCGCTCCAGCTACCCGGTTCCGCCGTCACCGCCGAGGAGCTCGAGGAGATCGAGGAGATCGTCCAGGACGAGCTCCCGGCCTACCTCGAGGACCTCTCGACCCTGGTCAACGTCGACTGCGGGAGCTACACCAAGGCCGGCGTCGACCGGGTCGGCGCCTGGACGGCGCGCTTCCTGGAACGGCTGGGAGCCGACGTGGTGAGCCATCCGCACGAGACCCTCGGCGAGACCGTCGTGGCCACCTTCCACGGCCTGGCGGGCGGACCGCGGGCCCTCCTCATCGGGCACCTCGACACGGTCTTCCCGGACGGGACGGCCCGGGCCCGACCGTTCCGGGTCGAGAGCGGGATCGCTCACGGGCCCGGCGTCACCGACATGAAGTCCGGCCTGCTGGTCGGGATGTACGCGATCCTCGCGCTCCTCGCGCTCGGCGAGGGGAACGACGAGGAGGCGGCGGCGACCGGCGTGCTCCCGTTCGAGACCCTGGTCTACGTCGCGAATCCGGACGAGGAGATCGGCTCGCCGAGCAGCAGCCCGATCATCCGCGACCTCGCCCTCCAGAGCGACGTCTGCTTCGTCCTCGAGTGCGCCCGGGCGAACGGCGACATCGTCTCGGCCCGCAAGGGGACCGTGGACCTCCGCCTGACCGTCCACGGCCGGGCCGCCCATGCCGGCGTCGAGCCTGAGAAGGGTCGGAGCGCGGTCCTCGCGGCGGCCCACCTGGTCACCGCCATCCATGCGCTCAACGGTCGCTGGCCGGGCGT
This sequence comes from Candidatus Limnocylindria bacterium, assembly GCA_041483455.1. Taxonomy (GTDB): domain Bacteria; phylum Chloroflexota; class Limnocylindria; order Limnocylindrales; family CSP1-4; genus JBGPFS01. The sequence continues at coordinate 4,861 of JBGPFS010000064.1, forward strand.
CACCTGCAACGTCGGGGTGATCGCCGGGGGCACCCGTCCGAACGTCGTCGCAGAGGAGGCGACGCTCGAGATCGACCTCCGGGCGACGGCTCGCGAGCAGCTCGAGGCGGCCGAGATGGAGATCCGCGCCCTCTGCGCTGCGCCGGCCGTCCCGGACGTGACGGTCACGATCGAGGAGACCGGGCGCCACTGGCCGATGGAGAAGCTCGAGCGATCCGGGCGACTGGTCGAGCACGCGGTCGCGATCGCCGGGCAGCTCGGCTTCGGGCTGGCCGACGCGTCGACGGGCGGAGCGTCCGACGCGAACACGACCTCGGGCCTGGGGGTGCCGACGCTCGACGGGCTCGGTCCGATCGGCGGCAACGACCACTCGCCGAACGAGTACCTCGAGATCGACTCGATCGTCCCGCGGACGACGCTCCTGGCGGGACTCCTCCTGGCCGTGGCCCGCGACCCGCTCGTGGCGAGTTGGCGGCCGCACCGAGCGTGATGGGCGTGGCGGACGAGAACGCTGAGCGTGGCGGGGGTCCTCCGGGCTCCGGCGAGGACCCGTCCGCCGGTGTCCCTCGTCGCCGGCTCATCTCGTCGGGCGGCCCGTGGGAGGTGCCGCACGGCTACAGCCGGGCGGTCGCGGTGGGCGATCGCTGCTGGGTCGCCGGGACCACGGACGCCGGTCCCGATGGCCGCTCCCGGCACCCGGGCGATGCCGGCGCGCAGGCCGTGGCCGCTCTCGACACGATCGAATGGGCGCTGGGTGAGGCGGGGTTCGGGCTCGCCGACGTGGTCAGGACCCGGATCTTCGTGACCTCGATGGCCGAGGCCGCCCGGGTCCTGGAGGTCCACGGAGCGCGCTTCGGGGCGATCCGTCCGGCCGCGACGATCGTCGAGGTCGGGGCGCTCATCGATCCGAGCCTCCTCGTCGAGATCGAGGCGGAGGCGATCCGCTGAGGACGCGGCCCGGCGGGCAGGCCGCGGGCCCTGACCTACGCCGCCAGCCCCGTCGCACGGGCGAGCGCCACGAGGACCACCCCCAGCGCCAGACCCAGCAACAGGTTCTTGCGCCACGCCATGACACCGACGGAGGCGATGACCGCCAGCCACTCGACGCCGATGTGGAAAGCCGGCTTGCCGCCCGGGGAGACGACCGTGACGTTCACGGCCGCGAGCGCCGCGAGGACCGCCGGCCCGACGAGCTGGAGGTAGTCGAGCGCCCGGCGCGGCAGGCGCTCGATCCCCGGGATGAGCAGCGGGATGGCCCGCGATGGGTAGGTGACCGCGGCCATCAGGATCGCCAGGAGCACGAGCTGGACGCTCACGCCGATCCCCCGTCGGGCGGCGGCCCGGACGGCTCGACCGCCTGGCCGTCGGGCGGCTGGTTTGACTGCCGGTCGGGCGGCACGACCGCCTGGCCGTCGGGCGGCGCGACCGGCTCGTGGGGGACACCCTGGGCGCCGTACCGCTCCGCGGAGGCGGGCGTGCCGAGCGGGGCCGTCTCGTGCGCGGCGGTCCGCGGGATCGCCAGGCCGGCCAGGGGTCCGAGCAGTCCCCCTGCGACGATGCCGACCGCCGGCGAGAGGGCGAGGCTGGCGACCACGCCGATCCCGCCTCCGACCGCCGCGGCGATGAGCTCTCGCCGGCCCGTCACCAGCCCGACCGTGAGGCCGGCCATCGCCGCCGGGAAGACCACGTCGAGCCCGTACCGGGACGGGTCGGCGATCTGTCCCCCGAGGGCCACCCCGGCGAAGGTCGCCAGGTTCCACGGGACGAACGTCGAGGCGATCGCGGCGATCCAGTAGCCGCGCTCGTCGGCCCGGCCGACCCGGCGGAAATGAGCGATCGAGAGCGCGAACGCCTCGTCGGTCAGGAGGTGGGCCATGAGGGCGCGCCGTCGGAGCGGTCGCTCCCGGAGCCACGGCGCCAGGGAGGCCGAGTACAGGAGGTGCCGCGCATTGAGGAGCGCGGTGAGCAGGATCACGCCGGGCCAGGCGAGCCCGCCGGCGACGTAGCCGATCGCCGCGAACTGGGCGGCCCCGGCGAAGACGAGCAGGCTCATCGCCATCGCCTCGACCGGGCTGAAGCCGGCTGCCCGGGCGGCGAGCCCGTAGACGAAGCCGAACCCCGTCACGGAGACGGCGATCCCGGCCGACTCCTGCCAGAGACGGCGGCGGGCGCGAGCGAGGTCGACGATCGGGGCGCGAGAGGTCGACGCGATCGGGCCGCGAGCTCGACCGGGACGCGGGTTCAGCGGAGGAAGGTCTTCGCGCAGGTGCCGTCGCAGACGACGTACACGGCATGCTTCTCGAGCGCGTAGCCGGCCGCGTGGAGGAGACCCGCGCAGCCCCTGGTCGGGCACTTCCAGACCCACCAGCGCGGGTTCGCGTCGAGCGACGTCGCTTCGGCCGCGAGTGTCGCCCCGAGCGCCTCCCGGGCGGCCAGGAGCGCCCCGACCTTGGCCGCACGTTCGCCCTCGGTCTCGCTCGTGTACGGGTAGTTCTGGCCGACGTTCGAGGTCACGGACTCCTCCGGCGGGAGATCAGTCGCCGGGCCCGGCGACAGCGCCGGTGGCGGTCGTGAGCGCGGCGGCCACCGGCATCGGCGAGTATAGGCGGGGGACGCCAGCCGGTCGCGCCTACCAGGTGGCCGGCAGGCCCTGGCTTCGCGGATCGGTGGCGGCGGCGAGGGTGCCGCCGGCCGCCGGGCCGTTCTCGACCAGCTCGATCGCGTGCGCATGCCCGAGCCAGCCGTCGAACGGCTCGGTGGGCGTGAGCGGGTGGCCCATCGACGCGAGTCCCTCGAGGAGGCCGGGCCGGAATCGCGGTTCGGCCCGGACGGCATCGGGCGGCAGGAAGTGCTCCTCGGGCTCGACGAACCAGCGCGGCGCGCCGACCGCGGTCGCGACATCGACCCCGCCGTCGACGAGCGCCGAGACGACCTGGGCGTGGATCTGCGGCTGCGCATCGCCGCCCATCGAGCCGGTCACGATCCAGGGCCGCCCGGCCCGGAAGAGCATCCCGGGCATGAGCGTGTGGAGGGTCCGCTTGCGCGGCGCCAGGACGTTCGGGTGGTCCGGCTCGAGGCTGAAGAACGAGCCCCGGTTCTGGAAGGCGATCCCGGTCGCCGGGTCGACGATCCCCGAGCCGAAGCCCATGTAGTTGCTCTCGATGAGGCTGACCGCGTTGCCCTCGCCGTCGACGACGCCGAGCCAGACCGTGCCGCCGCCCTTCGGGACCCGGGCGGCCGGTGGCCGGGTCGCGCGCGCCGGGTCGATCCGGGCGGCGAGCTCCGCGGCGTGGGCGGGGGAGAGGAGGCGCTCGAGCGGCGCCGGGTGCACCTCGGGGTCGGTGCAGTAGGCGTCCCGGTCGGCCATCGCCAGCTTCGACGCCTCGATCCCGAGATGCGTCCAGCGCAGGTCGGCGCCCATCCCTTCGGCCCACAGGGTCGGGGCCGGGGGTTCGAACCGCTCGAGGACCTTGAGCAGCTCGAGGGCCACGAAGCCGGAGCTGTTCGGCGGGTGCGAGGTGACCCGGACGCCCCGATAGTCGACGGCGATCGGCTCCGTCCAGGTCGAGGCGTGGGCGCGCAGGTCGGCGAGCGTGATCGCCGAGCCGGCCCGAGCGAGGGCTGTCGCCGTCCGCTCGGCGGTCCGGCCCTCGTACGGCTCGGCCCAGCCGTCGTCCGCGATCCGTTCCAGCGTCGCCGCCAAAGCCGGGAGGCGGACCCGCTCGCCGGTCCGCCAGGGACGGCCTTCGGGGCGATAGACGGACGCCCAGCCTGCGGCCCCGGCGCCGAGCGCAGCGGGGAAGGCGGCCGCGCCGCCCTCGACCGCGGCGACGAAAGCCTCGTCGGCCGGGAAGCCATCCCGGGCCAGCTCGATCGCGGGGGCGAGGATCGCGCCGCGGGAGAGACGGCCGAACCGGTCGTGGGCGTCGCCCCAGGAACGGACGGCGCCGGGCACCGCGATCGAGAGGCCGCCCCGCAGCGGGAGGCGAGTCAGGCCCCGCGCGCGGAGGGCCGCGGCATCTGCGCCAGCGGCGGATCGGCCGGAGCCGTTCAGCGCCAGCTGGCGCGAGGCGGCCTCGTCCCAGATCAGCCAGAAGGCGTCGCCGCCGAGCCCGCAGGCCTCGCCGTCGACGACCGCGAGGACGGCGTTCGTCGCGATCGCCGCGTCGACGGCATGCCCGCCGGCCCGCAGGATCGCGAGTCCGGAGGCGCTCGCGAGGTGGTGCGGCGCGACGACGGCGCCGCGGGCGCCGCGGGCGAGCGGGATCGGGACGAGCGGGCGGGTCATGGGCCGGAGTCTAGCGGGCGAGCACGTGCGCCGAGGACGCCCGCCGCGGGACACCGGCCCGCTCACTCCGATACCCTGCCGGGATGGACCGTCCCCTGCTCGCCGTCATCCTCGGGACGTTCACGCTCCGGTTCAGCACCGGCCTGACGGGCGGACTGCTCGTCTACTACCTGGCCAAGCTGCCCCATCACGGCGGCCCCCAGGTCTCCGCCACCGAGCTCGGCATCCTGACCGCGGCCTTCTACCTCGCCGAGCTGACCCTGGCACCGCTGCTGGGGATGCTCTCCGACCGGGTCGGCCACCGCCGGCTCATGCAGGTCGGGCCCGCCTTCGGCGCGGTCGCGGTGATCGTGACGGGACTCACGACGAACCTGGTCGTCCTCGGCGGCACCCGCCTCCTCGAGGGCGCCAGCACGGCGGCCTCCGTTCCATCCATCCTCGGGTTCATCGCCGCGATCAGCGCGGGCAACGAGCTCCGCCGCGGCCGGGCCGCCGCCCGCTTCGAGGGCGCCACCCTGGCCGGGCTCGGCGTCGGGCTCGTGGCGAGCGGCCCGCTCTTCGAGGTCCTCGGGCGGAGCGGGTTCTTTCTCAACGCCGGCATCTACGCCGTGTCGTTCCTGATCTACCGCTATGGCGTCCCGGACATCGAGGGCCGGAACGCCCCCCGGGCGGCCCACCCCGGGCTGCGGCGGTATGGCCGGATCCTGCGTGCCTCCCACGTGTGGCTCCTCGCCCCGACCTGGATCGCGATCAACGCGGTGCTCGGGCTGTGGACCAGCCAGACGCTCTTCCAGCTGGTCAAGGAGCCGCTGCCCCGGTTCATCGAGCAGCGCCTGATGGGCGGCTTCGCTCCTGTCCATGTCAGCCTCGGGCTCGGCGTCGGCCTCCTCGTCTTCTTCGCGGGCCTCGGGTTCTGGGGCGAGCGCTTCAAGCGCTATCGCCGGACGTCGATCATCTTCGTGGGGATCCTCGGCGGGGCGATCGTGGCGGCCGCCGGCTTCCTGGTGAACCACAGCGCGGGCTGGCCCTGGCCCGTCGTCGGCGCCGCCGGCCTGGCGGTCGCCGCCGGCCTGTTCATCCTCGCCGGCGCCACGCCGGCCGCACTCGGCCTGCTGGCCGACGTCACCGAATCGTTCCCGGCGGACCGGGGGGCGATCATGGGCCTCTACTCGGTCTTCCTGGCCGTCGGCCAGATCGGCGGGAGCCTGATCGGCGGGGTGGCGGCCGATCGACAGGGGATCGACGGACTCCTCGTGGCCACGGTCGTCCTGCTCGCGATCGCCCTCCTGCCGTTGCGCCGACTCCGGCACGATGAGGACCACATCGGGGTCCTCATCGACGACGGGTCCGAGGACGACGGTCAGGCGACGAGCGGCCAGCCTACCGCCCCGGCGCCCGAACGGGGTCCCGCCGGCTGACCCCGCGCCGTATCATCGGCCGCAACCCGGAGCCGCAACCCGGGACCGTCGCCCGGTCGGCCCGGCCGGGGACCCCGAAGGGAGCTCGCGATGAGCCGCGTCGCCATCGTCACCGACTCGGCATCCGACCTGTCGCCCGCCACCGCCGCCGCCCTCGGCGTGCGGGTCGTGCCCCTGATGGTCACGTTCGGGACCGAGACGTTCCGAGCCGGTGTCGACCTCTCGACCGAGGCGTTCTGGGCCCGGATGACCGCGCCCGACGCGCCGTTCCCCAAGACCGCCGCGTCGAGTCCGATCGCTTTCCAGGAGGCCTTTCAGGCCGCCTTCGCCGAGGGTTCTGAGTCGGTCGTCTGCGTCGACGTCGGGGCGACCCTGTCGGGCACGTTCAAGAGCGCGACGCTCGCCCGGGAGATGTTCCCGGACCGGGAGATCCAGCTCGTCGATTCGCGGTCCGCCTCGATGGGCGTGGGCCTTCTGGTCGAGCTCGCGGTCGAGATGGCGGCGGCCGGCGAGTCCGGCGCGGCGATCGCGGCAGCGCTCGAGGCCCGGCTCGACGACGTGTTCGCGATCGTCTGCCTCGACACCCTCGAGTACCTCAAGAAGGGCGGCCGGGTCAGCGGGACCCAGGCGGCGATCGGGACCCTGCTCTCGGTCAAGCCGATCATCCGGATCGACCACGGGGTGGTCGAGACGGTCGACCGGGTCCGGACCCGCTCGAAGGCGCGCGAACGCGCGATCGAGCTGCTGACCGGCGCGCCG
>JBGPFS010000065.1:0-11311 GCA_041483455.1 Candidatus Limnocylindria bacterium
CGGCGAGAGGCTCCGCGGCCGTCCCGGCGAGAGGCCCCGCGGCCGCGAGCGCTCCGGCTGGACGATAGCGGCCGAAGGTCGCCACGACGAGGCCGCGCATCTCGAGCAGCGTGAGCAGGCCCAGCACGCCGGGCACCGACAGCCCGGTCCTGGCGGCGAGCTCATCTGCCGTCGCGCCGCCGCCGAGCAGCCCCTGCGCGACGCTCCGCTCACCGTCGGGGAGGAGGGCGATCGCCGCGTCGGGATCGATCGGCCGCGTGGTTCCCCGGCGCCGGGCCGTGGCGGTCGGCGCCCAGAGGGGTCGCTGCGCCGGGTCCGGGGCCGGCGACCCGAGACCCAGGTCCTCGATCAGCTCGGGCAGGCCGACGACGATGCGCGCCGCGCAGGCGTACGAGCGGAGGAAGGCGAGGCAGCCGCCGCTGCTCGGCTCGTCGATCGGACCGGGGACGACGAAGCAGTCTCGACCTTGCTCCAGCGCGAGCCCCGCGGTGATGAGGGCGCCGCTTCCGACCGCCGCTTCGACGACCACGGTGGCGTCCGCCAACCCGCTGACGAGCCGGTTCCGGCGCGGGAAGGAGGCGGGTACCGGGTGGACCTCAGGCGCGAACTCGGAGATGACCGCCCCGCCGGATCCGACGATCTCTGCGGCCAGCCGCCCGTGCGCCTTCGGGAAGAGTCGGCGGTGCCCGCCCCCGAGGACGGCGATCGTCCGGCCGGCGGTCGCCAGGGTCGCCGCGTGGGCGGCCCCGTCGATCCCGATCGCGAGGCCGGACACGACGACCGCCCCCGTCCGGACCAGGGCCGCGGAGATCCGGGCCGCCGTCCGGCGCCCTCGCTCGGTCGGCCGGCGTGTCCCGACCACCGCGACCGCCCGATCCGGATCGACGACCGTCAGGTCGCCCTGGACGAAGAGGACGGGCGGGGGCTGGTCGATCCGACGGAGTCGCCTCGGATACGCCTCGTCGAGGGGCGTGACCGCGGCGAGGCCGGTCGACGCCAGGCGATCGAGGACCGTCGCCTCCAGCCGACCGGCATCCGCCAGCCGCTCGGCGAGCCCGACGGCCGGTCCCGTCTCGACGACCGTCCGCCCGAGGAGTCGCCGGCCCGCCGGACTCGACGCCAGCCGCAGGACGGCGCGAGCCGAGCCATGCCGTTCGACCAGCCTCCCGAAGGTGGCCGGACCGACCCCGTCGACCGTCGCGACCACGATCCAGGCCGCCCGCTCGTCGTCACCGAACGCGCCTGGAGCCGGATGCCCCTCCAGGTCGGTCACGCCGCCAGTGCTCCGGCCGACTGCGGACCGGGCAGCCGATAGCGCGCTGCCTCGTCCAGGTGCTCGACGACGACCGTCTCCGCGCCCGCGAGGTCGGCGATCGTGCGGGCCACGCGCAGGAGGCGCTCGGCTCCCCGTGCGGTGAGGAGTCCCGACTCCCCCAGATCGACGACACGACGTCGCCCGGCGGCGTCCAGCCGACAGGCGGCGCGGAGCCGGGCGCCGGCAAGGCGTCCGTTCGCCGATGCCCGTTCGGTCAGCCCTCGCTGACGCGCCCGGTCGATCCGCGGCCGGACGTCGGCCGTCCGCTCCGGCTCGGGGCCATCGACGAGAGTCGAGATGTCGACCCGGGGCATCGAAACCCACAGGTCGATCCGATCGCGAAGCGGCCCCGAGACCCGGCCGGCATACCGTTCGACCACCGATGGCGGGCAGTGGCATCGACCGTCGGCGGTGCCCGCCCACCCGCACGGGCACGGGTTCATCGCGGCCACGAGCTGGAAGCGGGCCGGGAACACGATGGAGCGGCCCGCCCGGACGATCGCCACCCGGCCGTCCTCGAGCGGGCCCCGGAGCGATTCGAGGACGTCCCGGTCGAACTCCGGGAGCTCATCGAGGAAAAGGATCCCGCCATCGGCGAGGGTGACCTCGCCCGGGGCCAGAGCCGGCCCGCCCCCGACCATCCCGGCGTACGAGATCGAGTGATGCGGCGAGCGGAAGGGGCGCGCTCTGACGAGCCCGCCCACCGGGCGGTCCGCCGAGGCGGAGGCGATGACCGTGGCGGCGAGCGCCTCCTCCGGCCCGAGCGGCGGCAGCAGGCCCGGGATCGTCCGCGCGAGGAGGGTCTTGCCGGACCCGGGCGGACCGACCAGGGCCAGCCCGTGACTACCCGCCAGCGCGAGCTCGAGGGCCCGGCGAGCCTCACCCTGGCCAAGCACCTCGCCCAGGTCCGGGACGGGCGATCGGTCGGACGCCGCGACGGGCGACCGGTCCAGGCCGGCTCCCGGATCGGGATTCGCGCCCACGAGGTCGATCCTCGAGGGGATCGGTCGGCGCGAGCCCGCTCCTCCCCGCCGCGAACGCACGATCGAGGTCGCGCCGATGAGGTCCTCGACCCCCAGGACTTCGAGACCGTCGACCAGCCGGGCTTCGGCCTCTGCTGCGACGGGAACGACCAGCCGTCGGACGCCGCGGCGGGCGAGGGCCATGGCCATCGGAAGGACGCCGGGCACGGAGCGGACCTCGCCGCCGAGCGACAGCTCGCCGATCAGAGCCCATCGACCGGCGGCGGGGATCTGCTCGGATCCAAGGAGGATGGCGACCGCGATCGCGAGATCGAGCGACGCCCCCGCCTTGCGCAGGTCGGCCGGGGCGAGGTTGACGGTGATCCGGCGCGGCGGGTGGACGAACCCGCTGTTGCGGATCGCGCCGCGGACTCGTTCGCGGGCTTCCCGGAGGGCAGCGTCCGCAAGGCCGACGATCGTGAAGCCGGGCAGGCCCGGGGCGACGTCCGCCTCGACGCGGATGAGCCGACCGTCGATGCCCTGGAGCGTGGCCGAGAGGACCGTGGCAAGCACGACGCCACCGTATCGGCCGGCCCTAGACCGGCGATCATCGACCCGTCACCACGACCTTGATCCGGACTCATCGCCGACGTATCGCCGACGTATCCCGGGGCGCCGGCGACGTCTCGCCGGCGCCGGTCAGCGAGCGGTCGCGGCCACCGGCTCCGTCGCCACGCCGGGCATCCCCTTGTCGATCGCCCGGGCGAAGTCGAGCAGGGAGCGGCCGAGCGGGGAATCCGTCTTGGTGTACATGAACGGCGACCCGCTGTTCAGGGCGCTGATCGCGGCCCGATACTCGTTCATGACCTGGAAGTCGATCGTCCGCTTGAGAGCACCCTCGGCGTTCTTCACGTTGATCCCGGTGAACGCGTTCGAGCGGTTCAGCACGAGCCGCACGCGATCGCTCTCGATGCCGAGATGGCCCGCCGCCTCCAGCACGAGCCGGACGTTCTTCAGGCACGACAGGTCCGCGGTCATCACGACGAAGAAGGCATCGGCGGCGTCGAGGATCGTGAGGTTCACCTCGTCGAGCCGCTTGTCGATGTCGAGGACGACGTAGTCGTACATCGAGCGGAGGTGCTCCAGGATCGTCGCCACGTGGCCCTCGGTCACGAGCTCGGCCGACTCCGGCGCCGGCGGTGCGAGGAGGAGGTCGACCCCCGAGTCGTGCTTGACGAGGACCTGTCGAACGAGCTCGGCATCGATCGTCGGGGCGGTCACGATGTCGACGATGCTCTTGCGGTCGAGCCCCAGGTCGAGGAAGACCCGGTGGTCGCCGAACTGGAAGTTGGCGTCCACGAGGACCACCCGCCGGCCGAGCTCCCGGTGGAGGGCGATCGCGGCGTTGATCGCGATCGTCGTCGTCCCGACGCCACCCTTGGCGCCGTAGAAGGCGATGACTCGCCCGAGCGGCGGGCGGCCGACGAGGACATCCTTCGGGGCGAACCGGGCCAGCAGGCTCTTGATCCGGGCGAGCAGCTCGGCGGGATGGAACGGCTTGATGAGGTAGTCGTCGGCGCCAGCCCGCAGGCCTCGCACGCGCTGATCGACCTCGCGCTCGGCCGTCAGCATCACGATCGGGACGTGGGACCCCGGCCCTTCCTCGGCCCGGATCTTCGCCGCGACCTGGTAGCCGTCGAGCTTCGGGAGCATGACGTCGAGGAGGATGAGCGCCGGCGTCTCCGCGCCCCAGAGACGGAACCCCTCGGCCCCATCGGAGGCGACGAGGATCTCGTAGCCCTCCTGCTTGAGCGTGTAGGTCAGGAGACGCTGGACGTTGGGGTCGTCATCGACGACGAGGATCGTGGCGGCCATCTGCTCCCCGTTCTGCGTGCCTCCGCCCCGAGCGGCGACTCGATCCGCCCGATTATAGGTGCCAGTCGGCTTCGCCCGGCGTGGTACGAACGTCCCGGATCAGCGAGGTGTCCCCGCCGACCGCTCGACCCACTCGAAGACCAGCTGGCTCCAGGTCTCCAGCCGATCCCCCACGGCCCGCACCTCGGCCGGGGCGGCGAACGCTCCGCTCAGCTTGTCCGTCTCGCGGACCGCGACCGGCCGACCGCGCGCGTCGGCCACGAAGACGACCCCCAGGTGGACCCGGCCGACCCCCGTTCGGTCGTCGTTGAGCAGGCCGATGAACCTGGGCTCCGGGTCGAAGTCCGCAACGAGCTCCTCGCGCCATTCGCGGGCCAGGCCGCCGGCCAGGTCGCGGTCGCCCGGTTCGAGGTGCCCGCCCACACCGATCGAGGCCTTCTCGTGGAGCCGGGCATCGCCGCCCGCCCGCGAGCGGTGCATGAGGAAGTAGCGCTCGCCGTCGCGCAGGACCAGGTACGGGATGATCTGCTTGAACGCCGGGTCCACCTCCATCGCGGCGCGCGCCGCGAAGCGACCTTCCCGGGCGACCGTGGCGAGGACTTGGGTCAGGTCGGCCGGCCGGATGCCGCGCCACCCGCGTCCCGGGACGACCGACTCGCGCGGAACGACCAGGACCGCCTCGGCCGGGCTCACGGGCGGTCGAGGCGATCCCGCGCGGCCTCGAGGCGGGCAGCCAGCCGATCGAAGTCAGGCGGGTCGCCCTCGAGATCGGCGAGCCAGGCGTCGAGGCGGTCGCCGACCCGACGGATCGCGTCGGCCAGCGGAACGGCGTTCGTCGCCAGGATCCCGGCCCCCATCGCCACGTCGCCCCGGGCGAGTCGGGCCATATCCCGCCAGCCGCTCGCCGCGAGCGCACGGGCCCGCGGCCATTCCGGCCCGTCCACGACCGCCTCGACCAAGGAAGCCGAGAGCACGAGCGGCAGGTGGCTGATCGCGGCGACGGCCGCATCGTGGTCGACAGCCGCCAGGTGGACCGGCCGGGCGCCGCAGGCGATCGCGAGCTCGTCGACCCGGGTCGTCGCATCCGGGTCCGCCGGGGCGGGCGGCACCACCACCCACGGTCGGTCGATGAACAGCGCCGCGTCCGCCGCGCCGTAGCCCGCCGTCTCACCACCGGCCATCGGATGCCCGCCGACGAAGCGCAGGCCGAGGCTCGCGGCCCGCTCCACGATCCGGACCTTGGTGCTGGCGACGTCGGTGATCACGGCGTCCGACCCGAGCCGGCGGCGCGACTCGAGAGCGGCCAGGCCATCGAGCAGCGCCAGACAGGCCATCGGCGGACCGGCGAGCACGACGAGATCCGCGCCCTCGAGCGTCTCCGCGAGGCCGGCCGGGGCGGCATCGACCGAGCCGTCGGTCAGGGCGGCCAACGGGCCTGCCCGCGACGGGCTCCAGGCGGCGATCCACGGCCGCTCGCCGCCGAGTGGCGCCGCCTCGGGTCGGCGAATGGCCCGCGCCACGGACCCGCCGATCAGCCCGAACCCGATGATCGCGACGCGCACCGGTCGGGTCAGCGCAGCAGTCGGACCGGACCGCCCGCGCCGCCCGGGCCCGCGCCGCCCGGGCCCGCGCCGGTCGGTCCGCCCCGCCGACGTGCCTTCCGGCGGTCTTCGGTCCGCCGCTCGTCCCCGGGAGCCGGTGGGCCCGGATCGTCCGGCGGATTCTGGCGCCGGTTGCGAGTGCGCCGCTCGACCTCGCGTCGCTCGATGCTCAGGTTCGCCCCGCAGCGCGGACAGCGGCGCTCCTCAGCGAAGAGCGATCCGAGCGGCGAGGTCGCATAGATCTGTTGACCGCACGACCAGCAGGCGAGTCGAGGCACGGGTCCATCCTATAGCGCCGCGCCGCGGACCGAGGGTCGCCCCGCCGGCGGGCCGCCTTGGCGGAGTTGGTCAGTCGGCGCCGGCCAGTGACGGCACGCGAGCGAGCGCCTCGCGCACCTTCTCGGCGGGGTACTCGTAATCCTCGAGATCCCCGCTCAGATAGCGCTCGTAGGCCGTCAGATCGAAGTGGCCGTGGCCGCTCAGGCCGAACAGGATCACCCTCGGCCGACCCTCCGCCTTGGCCTCGAGCGCCTCGTCGATGGCCACCCGGATGGCGTGGGTCGGCTCGGGCGCGGGCAGGATGCCCTCGGTCCGGGCGAACCGGACTCCGGCCTCGAAGCTCGGCCGCTGGTGGACGCTGCGCGCCTCGATGTAGCCGTGCTCCTTGAGCAGGCTCACCAACGGCGCCATCCCGTGATAGCGCAGCCCGCCGGCGTGGATCGGCTCGGGGATGAAATCGTGGCCGAGCGTGTACATCTTCACGAGCGGGGTCAGCCGGGCGGTATCGCCGAAGTCGTAGGTGTAGACGCCGCGGGTGAGGCTCGGCGCCGCCTCCGGCTCGACCGCCACGACCCGGTGGGTCTTGCCGTCCCGGAAGTTGCGGCCCAGCCAGGGGAACGACAGGCCGGCGAAGTTCGAGCCGCCGCCGGCGCAAGCGATGACGACATCCGGCTCCTCGCCGGCCATCTCCATCTGGAGGAGCGTCTCCTGGCCGATGACCGTCTGGTGGAGGAGCACGTGGTTGAGGACCGACCCCAGGGCGTACTTCGTGTCGTCCCGGGTCGCGGCGTCCTCGACCGCCTCGCTGATCGCGATCCCGAGCGAGCCCGGGTTGCCGGGGGTCTCGGCGAGCACGGACCGACCGTACTCCGTGGTCGGGCTCGGGCTGGCCACGACCTGCGCCCCGTACGTCTCCATCAGCATCCGGCGATACGGTTTCTGGTCGTAGCTCGCCCGGACCATGTAGACCTTGACCTCGAGCCCGAACAGGGCGCCGGCGAACGCGAGGGCGGTCCCCCACTGCCCCGCGCCGGTCTCGGTCGCGATCCGCTTCGTGCCCTCCTCCTTGTTGTAGAAGGCCTGCGGGATGGCGGTGTTCGGCTTGTGGCTCCCCGCCGGGCTGACACCCTCGTACTTGTAGTAGATATGGGCCGGGGTATCGAGAGCGGCCTCGAGGCGGTGCGCCCGGTAGAGCGGGCTCGGCCGGTAGAGTCGGTACGCGTCGCGGACCGGTTCGGGGATCTCGATCTCGCGCTCGGTGCTCACTTCCTGGCCGATGAGCGCCATCGGGAAGAGCGGGGCGAGGTCGGCCGGGCCGATGGGCTGGCCGGTGCCGGGGTGGAGGACGGGGGCGGGGGCGACCGGGAGATCGGCCACGATGTTGTACCAGGTCCTCGGGATCTGCTCCTCGTCGAGGACGAACTTGGTGCGCTTGCTCATCGGGACCTCCGGGATAGGGGACGACCGGCGCGGCGTGCGGACGTCGGATCGAAGGGCAGGGGGATCGGGGCCCGGGCACTGACCGGGGTCGCAGCCTACGCCCCGGCGGGGCGGGTCCGCAAGCGCGGCCGTCGGGCCTCGCGCGCGAGGCTCAGGCCCTGAGCGGGACCTCCGCGAGCGCCGTATAGCGCGCCGGACCGCCGCCCGACACGGTCTCGAACAGGGTCACCCGGTCGGCCTGCCAGCCGGCGTCGAGGTGCGCCGCGGCGCGGGCGAGGCGCTCAGCCACGGCCGGCCCGGCCGGCACCCCGTCCGATCGGGCCAGCGACAGGTGCGGCCGGAAGGGCCGCTCGTCGACCGGCCAGCCGAGCGGGGCGAGTGCCCGACCCAGCCCGGCGGCCAGGGCCCCCAGCTCGAGCGCTCCCTCGTCGATCCCGAGCCACAGGACGCGCGGACGCCCGACCGGCGGGAACGTACCGGCGCCGGCGAGGCGGACGGTGAACGGCCCCTGCCCGACGGTCGCCGCCGCCAGGCCCGCCTCCAGCTCGGGGATCCGGGCCTCAGGCGTGGGGCCGAGGAATCGGAGGGTGATGTGCAGCCCGTCGAGCCGGACCCACCGGACGTCCCGCGCCGGTGGCTCGCTCGGCGCGAGACCCCGGACCTCATCCACCAGGGCGACCACGGCCAGGCGCGCCGCGTCCGCCATCGGGACCGCGACGAACAGGCGGCGCTCGCCGGGCGCGAGCGCCGCCGGAGCCCAGCGCCGCGGGCCTCCGGCAGGCCGGCTCACGGCCACCCCGACGGCCCGGTCATCGGTCGGGCGCCGGCTCGCGTTCGGTCGGCCGCCGGCTGGCGCTCGGTCGGCCCCGTCACCCGATCGGCGACGTTCTCGGGAAAGGACCCGGGCGATCCGCTCATCCGCCGAACGATACCGTCCCGCGACCGACCGCGGGGCCGCCAGCGGGCCGGAGCGTCAGTCGTTGTAGAGGCGCTCCTCGATGAGCTTCTCCTGGACCGTCCGGCCGCTCGGATCGAAGCACGAGAACTCGAAGTGCTTCTCGTATTCCAGGTCGACGTTGTCCTGACCGCCGCGGTTCTTCTCGACCGACACGATGACCCAGTCGCGGAAGCGCTGCGCCTGGTACGGGTTGAACTCGATGTTGACCTTGGCCACGATCTGGTACTTCTCGTTGATGATCAGGATGATGTCGGCCTCGTAGTTGATCGCCGACGAGCCGCGCAGGTGGTGGTTGCGCAGGCGGGCCGCCTTGAGGCCCTCCTTGTCGGCCGCCACGATCGCGATCAGCGGGACCTCCTCGGCCAGGGCGATGTCCTTGAGTCCGTTGACGACGTAGGTGACCTTCTCCGACTCGGTGGGCGGCTCGGGGTAGACCGGCACCTTCTGCATGTAGTCGACCACGACCAGCAGGCGCCGGTCGCCGGACAGCTGGGCGTGCTGGCGGACGAGCGCGCGGATGTTCTCCACGGTGCTCGCCGTCTGGGTCCCGCGGACGAGGAAGAGGTTCTGGCCGTAGCGGGCGATCCGGTCGAGCGACGGGCGGAGCCGCGGGTTGCTGGCCAGCTGGGCGCCGGCCTGCCCTTCGGCCACCCACGAGCCGAGGATCTCCTTGCGGACGTCCTGGATCTTGATCGCGCCGGTCTTGTGGGGCAGGTGGGCGAGGGCCGACTCCATCGCGATGAGCCGGTTGAGGAGGTACTGCTCCTCGTGCTCGAAGCAGACGTACAGGACGTTGGCCTGGCCCCCGGAGGCGACGTTGCGGGCCATCTGGAGGGCCATCGTGGTCTTGCCCGTCCCCTGGGCGCCACCGATGAGCAGGAGCTCGCCCGGTCGCAGCCCGGAGCCCATCGTCTTGTCGAGCGGGGTGAAGCCGAGCGGGATGGGCTGGTATTCCCCGACCTTGCCCGACGTGACGCGCTCGTTCAGGTCGACGAGGACATCGAGCGTCGAGCGCGGCGTCATGCTCCCGTTCGGCGTGTCGAGCCGCCAGGCGCCCTTCGGCGCGGCGTCGGATTCGGGTACCTTCGTGCTCACGAGCGGTGATCCTCCCCGTATGACAGTGGGCGCATCCTAGCACCCGACCTGCGGGCCGACACCGACCCTTTCCGCGCCGGGTCGCCAGTACCGATGGCCAGTGGCGACGGTCAGGCGGGCGTCACCGCGAGCTCGTCCCAGTAGCCTGCCATCGCCCGGATGCCGCCTTCGAAGTTGGCCAGGTCCATCCACTCGTTCGGGGCATGGAAGTTGCCGTTGGGAGGCATGAATCCGAGCAGGACGACGGGCAGCCCGAGGACCCCCTCGAACGTGGCCACGAACGGGATCGAGCCGCCTTCCCGGACGAAGAGCGGGGGCCGCCCGAAGGTCGCCTCCAGGGCGCGTGCGGCCGCGCGCACGGCCGGATGGTCGAGCGAGGTCCGGACGGGCCGCCCGCCGCCCAGGTCCCGGACCTCGACCCGGACGCCCGGCGGCGCGATCGCCAGGACGTGAGCCCGGAGCAGCTCGAAGATCCGGTCCGGGTCCTGATCGGCCACCAGCCGGCAGCTCACCTTCGCCCCGGCCCGACCCGGGATGATCGTCTTCGAGCCGTCGCCCTGATAGCCGCCCCAGATGCCGTTCACGTCGAGCGTCGGCCGGGCGCTCTTGCGCTCGAGGGTCGTGTAGCCGACCTCGCCCGTCAGCTCCGGGACGCCCAGGCCCGCGGCGTACGCCGCCTCGTCGAACGGGAGCGCGGCGTAGGCGACCCGGTCCTCGTCCGAGAGGGGCACCACGTCGTCGTAGAAGCCGGGCACGGCGATCCGGCCGTCGGGTCCCTTGAGGCCGGCGATGATCGTGGCCAGGGCGTTCGCGGGGTTGGCGATCGTCCCGCCGTAGACGCCCGAGTGGACGTCCTGGAACGAGCTGTCGACCTCGATCTGGGCGTAGCTGAGCCCGCGCAGCCCGACCGTCAGGGCCGGCAGGTTGCCTTCGAAGAAGCCGACGTCGCTGACGATCGCCAGGTCTCCGCCCAGCCGGTGCCGGTTCGCCACGAGCCACGGCTCGAGGTGGACCGAGGACGATTCCTCCTCGCCCTCGAACACGAACCGGAGATTGACCGGCAGGCGTCCGCGGGTGGCGAGGAGCGCCGCCGCGGTCTCGATGAGGATGCTCACGTTGCTCTTGTCGTCGCTAGCCCCGCGAGCCAGGACCCGGTCCCCGACGACCGCCGGCTCGAACGGTGGCGAGGTCCATTCCTCCAGCGGATCGACCGGCTGGACGTCGTAGTGGCCGTAGGCGACGACCGTCGGCGCACCGTCCGCGTGGAGCCAGTCGGCATAGACGATCGGGTGCCCGCCCGTCGGCGCGACCTCGACGTGCTCAAGCCCGACCTCCCCGAGGCGCGCCCCCAGCCAATCCGCCGCCCGCTGGCAGTCCGCCGCATAGGCCGGATCGGCCGAGATGCTCGGGATGCGCAGGAAATCGAGATACGTCGCGAGGCGGCGCTCGCGGCCGGCCTCCAGGTGGCGCTCGAGGGTATCGGACTGGGTGGTCATCGGGTCTCCGGAGTGCAGGCTGACGGGGACCCGATTCTACGCGGCGCTGCGGCTACCGGACGGCCGAGGGCGCCGAGACCGCCGCCGCCAGGGGAATCGAGAAGGCGGGCCGGGGGGCCCGCCTTTCATCGAAGTCGGGGATCCGGATCGGACCCAGGGTCAGGCGGGGTTCGGAGCCGGGGTCGGGGTCGCTGCGGCCGCCTCGCCATGCGGGGCAAGCTCGACCGGCGGCTGGCGCACCCCCTTCGGCGGCAGGTCGCCGAAGAGCGTCTCGAACTCCGGGGTGTCGA